>SKGB01000004.1 GCA_007117675.1 Candidatus Nomurabacteria bacterium
GTAAAAGTAATTGAAAAAGTCCTACCGCTCACATTATTGTTATATCTATATGATGTTGCGACTCCATTTTGTCCGGGCGAAAGAATGAAATCTGAAATGTTATTTATAGAACCAGAACCAGTATTTCCTGTCCAGACCGAATTTTCATCAATAAAAATCTCTCGTAAACGCCTACCTGAAGGGTTCGTCAAGCTAATACTAATATTAGTGATAACAATATCACAGTCTTCTGCTTCACTTCCAATAATAACACCTTCCAGCTGTCGATTATTAGCTGTGAGAAACACATCAGAAGTATCGACAACAAGAAAACTTTGTTCATCGACACAGTTGGCTTGAATAATTTTTTTCCAATTAGTTAAATGTGTATCTACTGAAACCATACCGCTTCTCCGAGTGTTTTGTTGCCAAGTCACGGTACTGGTAATTTCTTTGCGATCCATATCAACAGAAGAAATTTCCACCTGTCGGGTAAAAATTCCGTTTGTATCAAATGTACCAGATAAAATCCACTGATTTCCTGATATTCCGAGACCATAGGTACCATCTATTATATTTAAAAAATCTTCGTCACGAATATTTCGTACCGCCTCTAAACCTTCTTCGGCAAAAAGATTTGCTTGTACACGATTACCTGCAAGCATGGTTGATTCTTGCCCATAAAGATAACCTCCAATAAGAGTAGTTGCAAGTAAAACAAAAACTGAAGTAGCAAGAATAACTTCTATTAAAGAAAAACCTCTTTGTCTTTTTGTTTTTATTGTTACCATGTTTATCGATTTGCACAATAGCCAAACTGCCGCGGCTGACCACTTAATACCTCATCATTCCATCCTGCACCAGAGGCTGTGAGAGTATCACCAGAGAATGTCCAATCAGCATTCCAAACATTGTAAGGAGTACCGTTAGTAGGTGGTGCATTAAGAGCGACTATAACCTCCCATGTAACGGGCGTTACTGACTCTGTTGTCACATCAACAATTGCACAATAACCAGTTCCCCAATCGCTAGTGACCGTTACAACATATGACACTTCACCAAATGGAGCAACCGGTCGATTCGCACAAAAACCAAATTCTTGTGGAGAATCTACTGAAACAGTGTCGTTCCATCCTGCGCCAGAGGCTGTGAGTGTGTCACCAGAGAATGTCCAATCAGCATTCCAAACATTGTACGGAGTACCGTTAAGGGGGTATATACTGAGATCAATGACAGCTTCCCACACAACGGGCTCTTCAGATTCAGTGACAACACTAACATTTACACAATAACCTTCAGACCAGTCCGAGTATATGGAATACTCATACAAAACGTCTGGTGACGGAAGATCTATTGGGGAGGATGTGTCTATCATCCCTTTCTCATTGATTGTAATATTTCTGGTTTCGTTAGTACTGGAGGTAAGTGTTATAGTACCGGTAACTTGTGGTTCACCGGTAAATTTACTATACACAATCTCCGAAATCCCAGACGGCGTAATACTTCCAGGTAAATCAAACACCTCATCAAAACTTGTATTGCGAGACGCATAACTTACACCCTGAAACAAGGCGACTTCTCCGTTCTGCACATAAAGTCCCCATGAACTGTCCCCATCGACTGATTGGCTCAAAACTTGAGCACGCCTTAATGATTGCGAAATAGTATTGGTCGCAACATCCAAATCATTTCGCACTTGAAATGCTTGGTAGATCGGGGTTCCCAAGCCAGCAATTAATGTAATTATTGCAACTGACAATAAGACTTCAAGTAACGTAAATCCAAGATTTTTATTATATTTCAATGATTTTGACATAATTACCAAAAACCCAACCTCTTTCCGTGTCTCCTAAAATAATTTCATACCAACCATCTTTTTTGTCACCATACTCATAAATATCTCCCGGAAAAACGCGACCAACAATACTACCGGTGGTTGAATGTGTATCTCTTACATTTAAGTAACCAAGCCCAGTAGAAAGTACCTCCAAAGTTAATAGTGAATCTTCCCTTACAAAGTCTTCTGATACAGAAATCGAAATTGGTTCTGTTGTTGCGGGTACTGATGTGGGCGTAAAATCTTCTGATGGAACATCTTGTTGCACCTGCTCAGAAGGTTCAGAGTTTAAACCGCCAATCAAACTGTAAATAGGTAAAATAACAGCAAGCGCTACCGCCACGACTCCAAGCCAAACAATTACTAAAAGAATTGGTTCAAGGATGACCATAATATTCTTTGTGGTGTTTTCCGTTTTTTCCTCAAAGGTTGCACTAATTTTTAATAATGTCTCAGATAGATTACCAGACTGCTCACTGGTGACTATTAGTCTTTCTACAGTCATTGGAATAAGAGTGGATGATTTTTTATAACTTGCAAAGCTTTTTTGAAAGGAGTTGCCCTCTCTTACACTTTCACGCATATGAGCATAAAACTTTTTATAGCGAGGAAAAAGTGTTGCATTATAAAGAGAATCTAGCGCTTGAGTAACAGGTACTCCTGCTTGCAAAAGTGTACCTAAAAGATAACCGAAACGGGCTAATTCTACTTCTTGAAAAAGTTTTTTTATTCCAGGAATTGTAAAAAGTATACTTTGACCTATAAATTTTGTCTTGGAAAAATAGAATGTAAAAAAGACAATAAGGGCAAGCATTAAAAAGAATATTGGTACAGCAATTTGTCCATACTGACCTAAAAACTCTCCAATTGAAATTAACCACCTTGTGAGTATGGGAAGCTCTACGCGTAATTGAGCAAAAACTGTTGCCAGACGAGGTAATATAAACCAGGCAATAGTCACCCCAACAATAACAGTAACAGAAAGCACAAAAACCGGATACATCATTGCTGATTTTATTTTTGAACGAAATATTCTATCCTTCTCTTCTTGTGAGGCAACAAGTTTTAAATTTTCTGACAATTTGCCAGTTTCTTCTCCAAGACGAATAAGTGATATCGTATGATCACGAAATATTCTTGATTTTTCAAAAGCTTTCCACAAGGGAGAGCCTCCTTCAATATCATCTCGGAGCATAATAAGAATCTTTTTCATACTTCTACTACGCATATCAACAGTTATTGCATCGATAGCCGATAAAACAGTCATACCTCCCGCAACAAGCATACTTAAATTTTCAACTAAATAATCTCGCTCCTTACCCATACCAACACGGATAGCTCTGGACCAATTTATTATTTTAGTTAAAAGTTTTTTATCTTCTTGATTTTGCACAATTTTTGGCATAGAAGTCAAACAATTATTAATCTATTATTACTGTAGGGGCGACTCTTATAAGTTCTTCAAGTGTTCTTGTGCCATTCTTTACTTTTTCAATACCGTCATCAAAAATTGACTGCGAACCTTGATTTTTGGCTAATTGCCATATCTCTTTTGATGATGGATTTTTCAAAATTAAATCCTGAATCTCTGGTGTAATTCTTATAAATTCAAAGATGGCAGCTCGACCTTGATAACCGGTACCACCACACACATTACAACCTCTACCGGCATACAAAGTTATATCCTTTTCTTTAAAAAATTCTTTTGCTCCAGGAAATTTTTTAACAATATCTTTTGAGGTAATTGAAACACTATGGCGACATGAAGAGCATATTCTTCGCACTAATCGCTGAGCTATAATCACTTCAACGGTTGAGGCAAGAAGAAAAGGTTCCACTTTCATATCAAGTAGTCTTGGAATAGCTGTTGCCGCGTCGTTTGCATGAAATGTAGACAGAAGTAAATGACCTGTAAGTGCTGCATTTACAGCAATCTCTGCTGTTTCCTCATCACGAATTTCGCCAACCAAAATAATATCTGGATCCTGTCTAACTATAGAACGTAAACCTTTAGCAAAAGTAAGATCTGTTTGAGGGTTAACTTGTGTCTGATTAATACCTACAACTTTATACTCAACTGGATCCTCTATGGTTGTTATATTAACTTCAGGTCTATGAAGTAACTTTAGCACAGAGTAAAGCGTGGTGGTCTTACCAGAACCAGTTGGACCAGTGACAAGAATCATACCAAATGGTTTTTTTGCCACCTCTCCTAATATTTCTTGATGTTTCGTTGACATTCCTAAATTACTTAAACCGAAGCCTTGCACATACGCCGCAAGCATACGGAGAACAATTTTTTCCCCCTCAATAGTTGGTATGATGGAAGTTCGTAAATCAAAAATTATATCTCCATCTTGAAAACGCATAGAACCATCCTGCGCTGCAAAATGCTCATCTATACGTAATCGACTCTGAACTTTTATGCGATTAAGAATATTTTCATAATGCCCCTTAGGAATAGTACCTACCTCACTCAGAACACCATCAACCCGAAAACGGACTATCACATTATCTGATCGTGGCTCAAAATGAATATCAGACGCATGTAACATGTACGCATCCTCAAAAATTTGTTTCAACATTTCAGGTGCAATATTTTTTTCAGATTCAATTATTTTTGAAAAACGTGTTTCGAGCGGCTTTTTATATTGAAAAAATGATATATCGATATCTTCGGTCAAAGAATAAGTAATAATTATTTTTTTATCTGGAAAAACTTGAGATAGCTCAGAGATAAAATCTTTACTTGGATCATCTGTGGTAATTGTAACCTGCTTTTTATCTTTATTATTTTCAAAAAGAACA
>SKGB01000027.1 GCA_007117675.1 Candidatus Nomurabacteria bacterium
CTGTCTGTGATAAGAAATGTTTTATCAAAAGAAAACATTCCTGAATCAGAACCTGATGACGAAGTAGGATTATTTGAAAAAATACTTGAAATAACATCGCCAATAGTTGATGTGATGCTTGTCACGATATCACCTACTGTATTTGTAATATCATCAAAGAAATTAGAATCTGTATCTTGCCCCAAACCACCATCTTGATTGTCTTGCTGGTCTTGACCCTCTTCATCTTGCACATTTGGAACAGTAAATAAACAAGACCCGTCATTTACACCAGCACTTGGGTTGTAGTTGACCGCATTGGGAACTGTACAACCTTCTATATCTGGATCGCTTATCAGAATACAACTTCCGTCACTTGTGTTTGCGTTTGGATTGTAGTTTACAGCTTGAGGGATCATACAACCAAAAATTGGATTTTCAGGCAAAGGTTCTGGTGGGTCCTGTTGGTATTCACACACTCCGGAAGGAATCGTTGCTGTGGGATTAAAGTTTGTGGCATTTGGATCCATACAACCATGAGCATCAATAATACAAGCCGTGTCGCTTGTTATTGTTGCAGATGGGTTATACAAAATAGAAGACGGATCCATACAACCAAACACATCCACACCATAGACACAACTGGTGTCATTTTCCGTTGCAAATGGATTGTAGTTATTTGCAGAAGAGTCTGTACAGCCAGTTATTTCAAACAAACAGCTTCCATTATCTGCCGTTGCTGAAGAGTTGAAATTTATAGCGTTTGGATTTGTACACCCCAAAGTGTCAGTGCTCCCACCTCCACCACCCCCACCCCCTGAGTCTTCAGGATCATCCTGCGGATCAGGTGTGGGATACTGGCAAGAATCATCGTTTGTATTTGCACCTGGGTTAAAGTTTTCAGCTTCGGGGTCGGTACAACCAAGTATGGTATAGGTACATGAGTTATCATCTTGTTGAGCGTCTGGATTGAAGTTATTTGCTTCTGGATCGGTACAACCAAGCACGAGATAGGTACAAGAATTGTCGTCAACAGTAGCAAGAGGATTGTAATTGGATGCATTTGGATCAGTACAACCTTCTGGCCTCCATGAGGTTTGCACACAAAAAGGTCCTGGACAAGAAAATTGAATACCGCCTCTGTTTTGAGAAACCGCAATACCAGAAAAATATCCGTTTGATGTGTTAATCGAAACATCTTCAAAATCTATCCAACCTGAAATAGAACCCCATGCATTTCCAGCGACTTCACCCGCTTGAGTATTTACTACACCACCACCAGCAGGCTGAAGGTTTACCCAACCCAAACTCTCACCCCAAAAGGTTCCTTCGACAGAATCATCCGTAACTAAAACCTCACAACCCGGGCAGACAAAAAGAACATCAGAATTATCAATCTGAAGTCGTGCTGTATTATTGATACTGTCTATATTCCCGTTTGCCCACACCGTACCCGCAAACAATACAAAGAGCAAAGAAACAAAACCGACAAAACGCCAAAGAAAAGTTTTTGACATATATGCATTATATCAACATCTCATTTTTTTGTATGTGTAAAGAGTATGACTTGTCCACATCTTGAATATTTCAAAGTATTGACAAACAGTACTATATGCTATATATTACACTTAAATCAAAAAAGTTCTTCATCATGAAAACAATCTATTCAGTATTTTCAGCAATACTATTGCTGTGCACAACCTGGACACACGCTCAAGTCCTAGAAGCAGAAACCCTTAGCTCTATTATTGAGTATTGGGAAAGTATCAACGACGACACACCAGAAGTCACCGACGTTTGGGTAGTACACCTAAACGCACCCCTTACTCTCGCCGAAAACATAGGTTCGCACAATGAGCTCGCAGAGCTTGAGTTTAGCTCAGGCATTACCTCCGTGGCGTTTGGAAAAGACATTGGTCTTTCCTTTCAAAACATTGGCGAGGTTAGTGTCGAGAACATTGTTTCCAAAGCTCAAGAGCTTTGGGACTGTTCTCCGGAAAGCCTTGTCTACGTGGCCTGCCGTATAGACGGACAGTACCAGTTTTATCAACTGGAATTCGTCGAACCATGGCAACAAGAACAAGCAGAGCAAAGTCTAGGAACAGGGGCCAAGGAAGGTATTCAGTTGAATATGTATCCGAACCCAGTTCGAGACCAGCTCACTATTGAGCTTGGCAACACACAAACAGGGACCATTATCATCTATGATGTCTCTGGACGAGTACTTTTTGAACAGCAAGTTCAAAATGCTGTTACTCGAATTGATGTACAGGATTGGAGTCCTGGGATGTATGTGGTTAGCATGCATCTCGAGCATGCTGTAGTCAAGAAAACGTTCTTGATTAGCAGATAACGCATTGCGTTATTCAGTTTATAAGAGAGAAAGCCCCGAAACGTCGGGGCTTTTTATATATTAAACACTTGCACTACGTATAAACCAATCAACAATATCTTGAATTGTTTTGAATTCATAAGTTTCTCTATGGTCTCCACCGTCGAGTTTCAATATTCCCGTTTCCTTTTCTGTATCACCCACCACAAGAATGTATGGGATTTTTTTTGTTTTACTTATACGAATTCTTTTTCCAAGACTTTCATCTGCGCCCATATATACAGAACGAACACCAGACTTTTTCAATGTTTCATGCAAAGTTTTTGCATACTCACCATGAGTTTCTTCGTGAACTGGCAAAATAGCAACATGGTCAGGAGATAACCACAAAGGAAAGTGTCCCCCAAAGTGCTCTATTGCAACACCCATAAAACGTTCAAGACTTCCCGCAACTGCTCGGTGAATCATGATTGGGGTTTTTCTTGTTCCGTCTTCATCAACATATTCTAGTTTAAATCGACTCGGCATCTGAAAATCAAGCTGTGCGGTTCCGAGTTGCCATTCACGGCCGAGCGCGTCTTTGAACTGAAAGTCAATTTTAGGACCATAAAAGGCAGCTTCCCCCTCTACACGTTTGTAGTTGAGATTTTCGTCTTGGCAAATTTTCTCAAGAGTTTTTTCGGCTTGATCCCACACAGAAACATCCCCTATATACTTGTCAGGAGTTTGACTGTCTCGCACAGAAAGAGACACCCAGTACTTTCCCTCCACCAACATATCAAGAGAAGTGTAGAACTGCTTGATAACAGAAATGATATTTTTAATTTCTTGCTCTACTTGGTCGGGTCGACAAAACACATGCCCGTCATCTTGTGTAATACTTCGCACTCGTGAAAGCCCAAGTATTTCACCAGCTTGCTCATCACGGTACACCATTGTTGACTCCATATAGCGAATTGGCAAATCTTTGTAACTCCTCATTTGAGAAGCAAAGAGTTGTGTGTGGTGCGGACAGTTCATAGGTTTGATACAAAACTCAGCGTCACCGTGTCCCGTTACCTTAAACAAGTCTTCTCCATATTTTTCATAGTGCCCTGAAGTTTTATACAAGTCTGGACGAGTAAGGTGCGGAATGGTTACTTTTTCGTAGCCAAAATCTTTTTGAATGTTTTGGATCTTTTCGACAATCAAATCTCGCATGAGAGTACCTCGTGGAGTAAACAAAGGAAGTCCTGGACCAACAAGATCAGAAAAAGTAAATAGGTCGAGTTCTTTCCCAAGCTTTCTATGGTCTCGCTCTTTTGCAAGTTCGAGCATTTCCATGTAGTTCTGAAGCTCTTCTTTTGTATCAAAAGCAAGCCCGTATACACGAGTAAGCATTTTGTTTTTTTCATCTCCTCGCCAATAGGCACCCGCAACCTTGTTGAGTTTGAATGTATCTCCTGATATTTCTTTTGCTGGGTTTTCAGCGTGCCCACCTCGACACAGGTCGGTAAACTTTCCTGTGGTATACAGGGTAATTACTTCACCCCTTTGATGTATTTCATGAATAAGTTCGAGCTTGTATGGATTGCCCGCAAAAAAGTCGAGCGCTTCTTCAAAAGAAACCTCTCGAGATGTGACTTCGTTCCACCCTGCAAGAATGCGCTTCATTCGTTTTTCTATTTTGGGCAAATCTTTTTCTGTAATTGGTTGCGAAGTTTCCATGTCATAGTAAAAACCAGTATCTGTTGGAGGACCAAGCGTGATTTTCGTATCGGGGTACAACTCTAAAATTGCAGATGCAAGCAAATGTGCCAAGGTGTGACGTTTATTTTGAAGACTTGTATTCATGGCCACATCATAGCACAAAGCAGTATTTTTGAGAATAAACAAAACCCCTCTTACAAGAGGGGTTTTGTTTTTAAAATTCTTCGAATATCGGATTAACTCTGTTGGTACAAAATCCTGCATCCTCCATAGCTTGAGTACAACCAAGCTCTGTGGTGGTTATGTAGGTTGAGTCTTGAGCGGTACTTCCATTAAAGGCATCGCATGTTAAGACGAACGCAACTGGGAAATTTAAGACACCTGAAATCTGATCTGAACCTGGAGCAGAAGGATTTGTGCTAGTAAAATTATGGAATTCATAGGCAGCATTATTCATAGGTATCACTGTTCCGCCTTCTATTTCAGTATAACCTTCTATCTCACAAGAGTTTTGTACAATATTTGAGAAATTCCATGATACAGTACTTTGTCCTAGCGGATCAGATGTTGTATCAATAACCGAAGGATTAGCACTGATCGAAACAGAGGCCGGTGGATGCTGTGTTGTTACAAAAGCAGATGCTGAAAGTTGTTGATTATTCACTGTTGAAATACAGGTAATAGTGTATTCGTAGATTTCATTTGCGTCGTAATTTGTAATGGTTGATTCAAAATTAAAACTTGCAACACCAGGATTGAGAATATCTATTGGAAGAGGTCCTGACCAGTTACTGAAATTTGCTTGAGACCCCTGAGTGTTTGCAACCACGGACGCAACGCAAGACTGAACTGGGTTGTTAAAGGCCATTGGCACAAGTTTTACTGTTTGTGGAGGGGTAACGTCTGTCACATTCAAGAGATAACTTGTATTACCTATAATTGCAACGTTTGAAGAGTTTACAGAACCAATATAAAGCGCAAGGTCAGAAGACTGTGTGTCACCAGTATCAGAATCATCATCACCAGTATCTCCACCACCCCCATTGTCATCACCCCCATTGTCATCACCATAGGTACAAGAACCATTGTCTTCAACCGCATTAGGATTAAAATTATTTGCTAATGGATCCATACAACCCTCAAATTCACAACTTCCATCATTAGAGGTTGCGTTTGGATCATAATTGAGAGCCCCTGAATTTGTACAACCTAAAATCTCATCTACAGCATCAAACTTTACACTACAATCAGGACAATCAAATGATATCCATCCAGTAAGGTTACTTCCCCATGCCCAACCACCGAGTTTAAGTACACCACTTTCAGCTTCTATGGTTGTAGCATTTTGACTTCCCGCATTTTCAACAGAACCAAATCGAATACAGCCATCCCAATACCCATCACCTTGAGGACCAGGATTTAGAACTTTTGCCCAACCAGAAATTACAGTTGGACCCTCATTGTTTGCAACAAAAGACGCGACATCGTCGGTTGGAAAACGAACTGGTGTACCACATATATTTTGAACGTCTGGCCTGTTAAAAGATATCCAGCCATAGTTAGAGCTCCATGCGTATCCAGAGAAAAATCTATATCCAGCACTGTCCGGATCAGCATTTAAATACACACCATATCCAGAAGGAAAGTCTCCATTAGTTGTGTTAGAGCAAGCATTACCAACATCACCCTGACACCCAAAACTAACATACCCCACACCAACAACACCAATGTCTTCGTCTTCGTCGTCATCCATGGCACCATATGCAAAACCTGAAGCCTTATAGTGCAAATCACCAACAGCAGAAGCTTGATTCACAACAAAAAAGACCATGAAGGTGACAACTAAACCGATAATGGAAAATACTATATGTGTCCATGTATTTTTTTGTGTTTGTTTTTTTACCATAGGTATTTAGTTAGCTCGATTTCTTGTTGAAAAAATATCTTGAATGATAGCCTGTTGATCTTCAGTGCTTAACTCAACAGCAGGTTGTCGATTTCTTGTTTCTTGCACCTCTTCGAGAATTATCAACTCTTCTTCTGAAGTTAACTCAACAGCAGGTTGTCGATTTCTTGTTTCTTGAATCTGATTGATTATTTCCTGAGACTCTTCTTCTGTAAATGGGGTAAATTCTTGCTGTTGAGAGCGTCTTACTATAGCGACCACAACTACAACACACACAACGATAACAAAAATTGAAATGAGTATACTTTTAGATGATGTTGATTGATTTGAATCCATACAATATTTATTTTAGATAATAAACTACTTTCATTATATATCGATATCCAAAACTTTTTTGTGGATATTGTGGAAAAAAAAATATCATGGTATAGTTTTTGAGTGATCGCCCTCTTTTGTTTGGCGAATTTTTTATTGAAAAATTAATACAAAAGACGCGTACGCACACTCATTACACACAATTAAATAAAAAACATATGTTAGATTTAAAAACACTTAAAGCTGCTCTTGTTCAAATGGAGGAAGAGAAAAAAATACCGCAAGAAAAAATACTGGACGCTATTGAACAGTCACTCGCAGCTGCTTACAAAAAAGATTATGGTAAAAAGGGACAAATCGTTCGATGTTCACTTGACCTAGATTCAGGAGCGATGTCTTTTTTTCAAATTAAAATAGTCGCTGACGAAAGTACGGTGCGTTTTGTTGAACTTGATGAAAATGGAGAGCCTGTATCCTCAGAACCAACAGAAGAAGGAGATGAACGATCTGTCTATAATCCAGAAAAACATATCCTTATTGAAGATGCACAAAAAATAAAAACAAATGCAACTCTTGATGACGAAATCGTATTCCCTCTCGAACTTCGAGACGACTTTGGTCGTGTGGCTGCGCAAACCGCAAAACAGGTAATTATGCAAAGAATTCGGGAAGCTGAACGAGGTGTGGTTCTGGATGAGTTTTCAGACAGAGAAGGAGAGATTATAATAGGTACTGTACAAAAAATAGACATGAGAGGTAATGTTTTTGTTGAGTTTGGAAAAGTAACAGGGTTTCTTCCCAAAGAAGAGCAAATTCCTGGAGAAAGCTACCGTCAAGGACAACGTCTTAAAACATATTTGTTTGAAGTTGAAGAAACATCACGTGGGATTAACCTGAAACTATCTCGAAGTCACCCACGATTTTTGCTCGAACTATTTGCGCTTGAAGCACCAGAAATAGCGAGCGGAACCGTTGAAATAAAAGGCATTGCAAGAGAACCAGGAAATCGGTCAAAAATCTCTGTTGTATCACATGACGAAAACATAGATGCTACAGGGTCTTGTGTTGGACAAAAAGGTGTTCGGGTAATGACAGTATCTGAAGAACTCAATGGCGAAAAAATTGACATCATTGAATATGATGAAAATCCCGGAAACTACATCGCCAAAGCACTTTCCCCCGCTCAAGCACTTGATATTGAAGTGAATGAGGAAGAAAAGTCAGCAAAGATTACTGTTGCTGAAGATCAACTTTCTCTTGCTATTGGAAAAGGTGGACAAAATGCACGACTTGCAAACAAACTTACAGGCTGGAAAATTGACATTAAGTCAAATAATCAAACACAAGTACAAGAAGATGTTGTAGAAGATGATGACTCATATCAATCTCTTGAATCCCTCACCGAAGAACACAAACAAGAAGAAGAATAGAAACAACATAACAAAAACCTCACATCTGCGAGGTTTTTGTTATGTTATCTTTGAGTTTGTCGTAGGTACCTTTGTCGTTGAGTTTCGACACGTTCGTCTATTTGAGCCTGCTGACTTTCTGTAAAAACTGACGATTGAGATGAGCCACCTACACAGGCATCGATTTTACATTCGGTAAGTTGTTCTGGTGTTGTGTAACTTTGAGCAGCACAGTCAGAAAACACACCTTGAGGAACACTAAAGTACGCAGCCCCTCCATCACACATACCCAAACGACAGGTGTATCCAGTACCACCACTACCACTTAAAAGAGTAACGCTGTCATACCCATTATAACAATCCAAAGCACGGTTAGTGTCATCCAAACCAACAAAGTCTGTTTCTCCTGTAATTTTTACAGAAGATTGATTTGCAATAAAAACACCACCAGCAACAAGCACTCCCGTAACAGCAACAGCTGTTATTATTTTTTTAACATTCATATGTATTATTATGTATCTTATGTGTAATATCTCTATACTACCACAGATAAAAAGCGCCTCTCAGCGCTTTTTTAACATATCTTTTCCACATCAGAGACTGCAGGGTTTGTTTGAAGAAACATACACCACAGGGATACCTAAAGAGGAAGTGTCTAAGACATCTTCTAGTCCAAAATTGAAGCGAGCCTTCGGATCAACCGAGCGTCGGTCGTACATAAACTTCTCAACAATTTTCCTTTGAGGGTATTGTGTTTTTCCAAACCAAAACAAAGAGTCTTGATCATAGGGCACAGGAAAATCAAGGAAGCTTATTTTGTAACAAAATTCCAATCTCAAAGTATCGGGTGGACAATCCGCATCTTCTACATTCAGAGTACCGTAAGGCTCTGTATTGCACGAAAAAAGACCTAAAACAAACAACAGACTCAGATATTTCATATTGAAAGACTTTAAATTTGTATTTATTTCATTAAAACATATTTTCCAATATAAGTCAAAAGCCGACAACAAGGGCCGGCTTTTATAAACTCAGAGTGACTTTTGCACGCTAATTTTCAAGACAGTGCGTATGTCACTTTGTGTACAGGTAGTACAAAAACTAAAACCATAAAATAAAGAGCCATCCTCCTCCACAAAGGAAAAGCTGGTGAGCTCGCAGGGATTTTCAGTGTCTTTAGACAAAAACCACACGAGAGTTTCCCATCTATCAAGTAATGTCATGTGCATGAGATCAACATACTCGTCACTGTCATGCACACTAACGGGTATGTCAGGAAAAAAAACTATATATTTCTCATGATCCACAAGCAAATCACAGGAATGAAAGGAGGCATTATCTTGCGTTAAAATAAATAAAGATGGCCCCATGGCTTCAAAGTGCGATACAGCCCCGTCTAAGCAAGAAGAAAATAAGAGGCAGACTAAAGGTATTAAATATTTCATGTGAATGTATTTTTTTACAGAATATACATATAGATAGCGCTTGTCAAAGTTTTTCAGCTGGGGTATTCCCAAATTAATATTTTTCTTTATAATATAAAGAGAAAGGTCTTATAAGACTTTATAAAATAACAAGTAAAAATAAAAAACATGAAACAAAAAATATTAACAGGATACTTACTATCTATCTTAATAGTAAGTTTTGGCACAGTGTCGCCTGCACTAGCACAAACACAAGTTGAGATACAGACTCCTGAATTAGAGTCTGAACAAGTTGAAAATCGTTCAAGAAATATTATTCGAGAACGTATTGAAAAACAAAGAGAGAGTTATCTACAAAATCTTCAAGAGGCACGTAGAATTGCTGAAGAGCGACAAAGACAAGGACAGGTACCTACAGGGCAAGGTGTAGAAAATACTCAAGAAAACACCAGAACAGAAACAGGGTTTCTTGTCAGACTCACCAACGCAGCAGAGCAACTTGCAAACATGCAAGACAGAACTGAAATACGCATAAAATACTATCAAGAAAAAGATTTTGACATCACAACAGCGAAAGCTTATCTTGATCGCTCAGAAGAAGCATTATTACAAATGCTTACCCACCAAGAAACTTTGAGAAACCTACTTCAAACCGCCAATCAAGAAGGAGAAAAATCTCCAGAAGAAATAAACAGAGAGGCGCGTATGGTATTTGAACAAATTCAATCAAGTTTTAAAGATGCTCAACAATACTTACGGGAATCATTGAGTGTATTACGAGACACTGTATTATCCAAAGAAAATCAAAATCGTAATACCACAAACACTCGATAGTTTATTATGAAAACACAATCAGGAAATTCAAATATTATACTTGTAATTATTATATTCATTCTCCTAGTTGCAAGCTATCTCATTCTTAGAAATGAACGCTCAAAACTACAAGAAGAACTTATCTTTGATGTCCAAGAAGAGACTTTTGTCCCCCCACTAGAGGCAACACAGACAGAGTTCAATGAAGCAGGAAATCTCGATACAAATAACGAGCAAATTGCAGATGAAGACATGTCAGTACCTGAACTTGTCGATAATCTTGAAGAAGAGATGAGAATCCTTGAAGAAGAATTCAACACCATAGAGTTCTCAATAGAATAATAAAAACCACACCTAGGTGTGGTTTTTATTATTCTTGACTTTGCAACATCTTAAACACCTCATCATTTATAAGTATGTTTTCAATATAAGCTTGCGCTGCCTCTTCAGAAACATCAGAATACTCTTTTCTGATTTTCTCAACCTCATCTTGCACTCGTTTTTCATCAGCATTAATGTTTTCTTCTCGAGCGATGGTTGCAACAATAAACTGTATTTGAGCTCGTTTTTCAGCATCTTTTCTTGCGTCTGCACGAACATCTTCTTCAGTTTTTTTCAATTTCTCAAGATATTCTTTGAAATCCATACCCATTTGAGCAACATCAGACTTCATCCTGTGCATAAGCTGATCGAGCTCAGCATCCACAACAATATCAGGAATTTCTAATTTTGTTTCTTTGATAATCTGCTCAATAATGTTAATTCTATTTTTATCATCAGCTCGACGTTCTTTTTCTTGCGTGATGTTTTCTTTCACTGCTTTTTTAAACTCTTGAACCGTCTTAAAACCTCCCACAGATTGAGCAAACTCATCATTGAGTTCTGGTAGTTCCAATTTTTCATCTATTCTTTTTTGAATCTCTTCAGGACTTTCATCTTTATTATTTTCTATAGATTCATCTTTTGGTATCTCTCCATTTTGCATTTTTTTGAACAAGTCTTGCTTTGCTTTCATTGTGCGAATATCTTCAATTGCTTTTTGAACTTCCTCATCAAGAACCTCAAATGTTTCTTTTGTTTTGTTTACCTGACTGGCAATTTTTTTATAATCAGGAAGTGATATTTTTGGCATCACAGCTGTAGAGATTGAAAAAACAAGTGGATTTCCTTCTGCAAGTTTTGTTATTTGAATTGATGGACGACCAATGGCATCAATAGCATGCTCCTTTAAAAGTGCTGGATATATTTCTTGAAAGGCTAAACTTGCCATCTCTTCAAGAATTGCGTGATCTCCCGCCTTTTTAACAATCATATCCTCTGGAATTTTCCCTTTACGAAAACCATCAACTTCAATAATTTCACTTATTTTTGACAATGCTTTCTTTCTATAATTTTTAAAAGAGTCCCATTCGAGCTCTCCAGTAATAACTATTTGGCTTTTTTCTTTATGTTCTATCTTAAGATTTTGCATAATTCACATATTACTAACCAAGTGCAACTTTGTCAAAGATACGCACCACACACCCCGCATGCTATACTGTCTATATATTTACAAATAATCGAAATACAATATGGATTTAAATTTTTATAAAAACAAACTAGAAGAAGAGAAAAGACTACTAGAAGAAGAATTAGGTACGCTTGGTATACAAGATCCGAAAACAGGAGATTGGGGTGCCATACTTCCAAGAGTAGATAACTCAGACTTATCAGACCCAAATGATATGGCAGACCGGGATGAAGATTTTACCATCACAGCAAATACTTTAGGAGAGCTTGAAATTCGTTACAACAACATCATAAAAGCTTTAGGAAAAATAGAAACAGGAACCTTTGGAATATGTGAAATATCAGGAACAACCATAGAAGAAGACAGGCTTCAAGCAAATCCTGCCGCACGAACATGCAAAGCACACATGAATGAAGAAAGGACACTCGCACAATAAAAACCGTCGCAAGACGGTTTTTATTGTGCGATAGACCTGTTGGTAAATCGGTTATGTACCTCCCTCAAAGCATCCCTACTTGTTGTGATTACTATTGTTGCATTATCTAAAAAAGTATACACGATAACTGTGCGTTGATTATCATCTTTTAAAATTCTTGATTCTTTATTTAAAATAATTTCTGATTCGAAACTTTTTGAATACAACAAGCTATCAGAAATTGGACCAACATTATACACATTTTGCATATCCTCAAGTAAGAAATCTTCCCATTCACGCATAAGTGTTCGAGCAAAAGAAATATCAGAAATACGAAATATGGTAAAAACATACTGTTGTGAATTTTGAACAAAGACCCCGTGCATAAACTCATCTGTAAACACTTGTCTAAAATTTTCAGGAAGATTTCTTGAAAGTAAGTTTGCAAAGTCAAAAGCAGTCAGTCGTGATGCATTTTGTCCTGAAATAGTAAAAGGAACCAAATTAGTCACCCCCTCTCTAGAAACAGTACCATATAAATTCAACATAGAAGAAATAAACCTCGAACGAGAAAGACCACTTGCATCAAATGGTATTTGGTCGTTGCTAAAAATAATTGAATTTGATGAGGGAGAAAACTGCACAACAACAGAACCCTGTTGTCTTGCCGACAGAGCTACAAAAAACAAAATGATGCCGGATACCAACAAAACCAAAGCAAGTATCCCAGAGACAGCACTTTGTTTTTTTTGTTGTTTTTTTATTTTCACTCCAGTCTCTTTTCTTTGTTGTTCAGCAAGAGCGATAGAAGCAACAGATGTGTCTTTTTGACGAACACGCTCAGCAATATCCCCCTCAAAGGTCCTCATTCCAGCCTTATACACTTTTTCTCTCTCCTCTTTTGCGTTTGTGATTGATTCAATTTGCTTGTGAATGTCTTCTGGCAACATTACAGGTTCCTCGTGCGTGTCTTTTTTTTCTTGAGAGTTATTCATAAATATATTGTAGCAAAAAATAAAACAAGCACATATCTGTGCTTGTTTTATTTTTATGTTTTTTGAGGTTCTGTTTCTTTTTTCTGGTCATCGTCTCGTGGTTTTATAAAATCTTTATTTGCTTCTTTTATAGACAAGCCGATTTTCCCACGCTCGTTTTTTATAACCTTTACTGGAATACGCTGCCCTACCGCAATATATTTTTCAATAGAATTAATACGAAATGGTGCGATCTCAGAAATATGAACCATACCTTCTGTTTTTTCATTCAAGGCAACAAAAATTCCAAAGTCTGTGATTTTTGTAACAAGCCCTTCCTCAAGATCTCCGACCACATATTCATGTACGAGTGCTTCGATAATAACACGAGCCTTTGCCGGATCGTCACCTTTCCCTGTAATAAATATTGTTCCGTCGTCTTCAATCTGAATTTCTGTATTTGTTTTTTCACGAATTTCATTGACAGTCTTCCCGCCTGACCCAATAACAGCTCCGATTTTCTCAGGTTTTATTTTCATTGTTTCTATTTTAGGTGCAAGTGGTGAGATGGAGTCGCGAGGAGTATCAATTTCTTTGTATAACTCTTCCAAAATAACCAGTCGAGCATCTCTTGCTTGATGTATTGCCTCAACAAGAACACTTCTTGAAACTCCCTCAACTTTTACATCAAGCTGAATTGCAACGATTCCGTTTTTTGTTCCCGCAACCTTCAAGTCCATATCACCATAGTGATCTTCCGGACCCTGTATGTCGGTTAGAATTTTATATTCTGAATCATTTGTATACATAAGACCCATAGCAATTCCCGCAACGTGCCCAGAAACAGGAACTCCACCATCCATAAGAGCAAGAGAAGATGCACAAATAGACGCTTGAGAAGTAGAACCATTTGATGCTAAAGATTCAGAAACAAGTCGTATAGTATAAGGAAAAGTGTCTCGTGAAGGTAAAACTTTCTCAAGTGCTTTTTCTGCAAGCGCGCCGTGCCCTATCTCTCGTCGATTAGTAAAGCCAGACCGCCCTGTTTCTCCCGCAGAAAATGGCGGGAAGTTGTAATGATGCATAAAATATTTATCCTCTTGAATATCCATACCCTCTATCATTTCAGTATCTCCAGGACCTCCAAGTGTAAGTGCAGTAAACACATGCGTACCACCCCGATAGAAAATACCTGAGCCATGCAACATTTTTGAAAGTTTCCCTGCTTGCGCATACAAAGAACGAACCTGTGTCATAGGGCGACCGTCAGGACGTTCGTTTCTTTTAATAGCAGCCTCATGGACAAACTCGTCCATTTTCTGATCATAAAAACGTTCAGACTGCTGATGTATTTGCTTTTTATCTTCATCTGAAATATCTCCCGACTGCACAAGCGCTGAAACCTTATCAGACCATTCTTGATGAAGCTGGTTAATTGTTTCTTTGCCAGGTTTTCCTGAAGTTATATATTTCGGAAAACGTGGATAGAAATCTTTTTCAAACAACTCAAGAAGTTTTGGGTGGATATCTGGAAACACAAGAGAAACCTTTTCTTTCCCAATAGAGTCTCGAATTTCTTGTTGCCATGCTTCAAACAAAGCAATATGTTCTTGGCTTTTTTCTAAAGCCTTTTCCAATACATTCTCAGACACTTCAAAGGCGTCTGCTTCTATCATGTTGATATTTCCATCCTTACCACACACAAAAATATCGTAGTCATATTTTTTACCCCGAGCTTCTGATGGACTATTGATATTCAAATTTGAATCAATCCCTGTCACACGCACTGCAGATGTTGGACCGCTCCACGGAATATTTGAAGTGTGAAGCGCAATAGATGCAGCATTCACAGCCATAGCAATTGGATCAACCGTTCCATCAAGTGCAAGGACTGTAACAATAATTTGCACAGCGTATGGATTTCTCTGGTCAAACAAAGGACGGAGCGTTCTGTCGATAATACGACTTGCCAAAATAGCTTCGTCACTTGGCTTACCCTCCCTCTTTTTAAAGCGACCGCCTAAAATTTGCCCACTTGCATAAAACTTTTCAGCATAATCAACCGTAAGATTGAACCAGCTTGTTCCTGCAATTTCCTTGGACATAACCGCTGTTGCAAGCAGTACTGTTTCATTACAACGAAGCATCACAGAGCCGTGTGCTTGTTCTGCCAAATCACCAAAAACAGCGGTATATGTTTGACCGTCAATTTCAATGGAAAACTCCTTTTTATTTTTCATTTGTAACCTTGTGTGATCTTGAAGCCACACGACACACGACTTGTATGTAGTATCCGCCTCAAGACCACCATTAAACTTGTAACTTTTTTAGTATAGCAAAGCAGTTACAAATAGGAAATGTTAGAGCTTTTACCTAAAAATTAATTTTTATAACCCTTGAAGAAAAGACGTAAAGAGTCTTTTTCTTTTTTGCATCACACAAAAAGAAACAAAAAG
>SKGB01000037.1 GCA_007117675.1 Candidatus Nomurabacteria bacterium
TTGCGTTATCGGCCGCTTTGGCAAATATCCTGGAGTATGATTTTTTTCTGTTTTTTCTTGGGGTTGCAACCTTCTTTGGGTCGCTGGCCGCAAGAGTCTCTCTTGAGGGAAAATAACAAAAAAAACCGTGGATTCCACGGTTTTTTATTTGAGTTTAATCCATATTTAAAATTTCTACTTTTGTGAGAGTGTAAGATTTTAGTGTGTTTTTGTACGTGTCTTAATATAAGAGAGCTAAGATTTAAAAGGTGTCTAATGTGCGCAAATAAAAAACAAAACCAGTACGTTTTCGCGTACTGGTTTTGTTTTTTTGTCCCCCCTCTAGGACTCGAACCTAGGACCGTCTCCTTAAAAGGGAGCTGCTCTACCACCTGAGCTAAGAGGGGATATTTATTTTTTACCCCTGACTAAGCATGTCCCGTATCAAGCTTTGCTTTGGTGTGGGAAGGGGATATTAATTTGCATCAAGTATGATACTTGAATAAATTATCATACTTGCGCGCTTTGGTCAAATATTTTAGTCTGTGTGTATGGAAAAAAAATACATACTCATCTTAGACTCTCTTCGTTCTGTGCACAACACCGCATCCTTGTTTCGAACAGCTGACGGTGCTGGTTTTTCAGAAATATTTTTATGTGGAACCACCCCTACACCAATAGACCGTTTTGGTCGGAAACGAAAAGATTTTGCAAAGGTTGCTCTTGGGGCAGAGGACTTTCTTTCGTGGAAATATTTTGAAACAACAAAAGATGCAATCGAAAAAGCAAAGGAGAGAGGTTTTAGTGTTGTTGCTCTCGAACAAAACCCAAACTCTGTTTTATTTGAAGATTTCAAAAGTCAAAAAAACATAGCCTTGGTTTTAGGAGAAGAGACTCAGGGGATTCGTCAGAGCACTATTGATTTGTGTGACACCATCCTTGAGATTCCCATGAGGGGGAATAAAGAATCTCTTAATGTTTCTGTGGCTGGCGCCATACTTATGTATTATTTGACCCAAGAGTAAATCATGGTTAGTATTATTATATGCTAAAAAAAATTATAATTATTGTAGGTATCATTATTATTTTACTTTTTATAAATAATACTCGAACACAAAACATATCAGAAAACATTACAACAAATAATATGTTTACTGAAGATGTCCAAGATGTCCAAGATGTCCAAGATGTCCAAGATGTCCAAGATGTCCAAGATGTGGAAGAGGTTGAAACTGAAATTACTATTCCAGACACTTCAACTCAAAATAATCCTCCACTATTTACAACTGCAAATGTTTTCATTCATGTCCCTCATCCCGAGATTCTTCCAAGCTGTGAAGATCATACCTTGGTTGTGCCAAAGCAGGTTAATTTCCCCGCAACAAGTGCTGTGCTCACCGCTTCGATAGAAAAGCTTATGGAGATCACGGAAGATTCTATGGATGAACAGGGACAGAACTGGGTTTCAAATGAGCGAGGTTTTAGTTTGCAGTCTGTTTCAATAGAAAACACTATTGCAAAAATTTTTCTTACACACCCTTCTTCAGATCCATACACAAGTCCGTGTCAGGTAACATGGATGAAGTTTCAATTCGAAGCAACCGCAAATCAATACCCAACAGTTTCTGCAACGCAGGTGTATGTGAACGGTCAGTTAATCTAACAAACAAAAAAATCCACTTTGTGGATTTTTTTGTTTGTTAGATTTTTATACTTCCAATAATTTGAAATACCTGTTCTTGTTCACTTGGGCTGAGTTCTTGGTTTGTAAAAATTGAAATTTGCTTTCTTTTGTTTCTTCGAATATTTGCGCCAGTTGTTCCAAGCATTCCTTCTTTTGGTTTTACAAATTTTGTGTTTCGTCCGTGTACTTTTCCAAAAGCAACTTCATGGTCTAATCTATTTTCAAAATTGAGTGGGTTAGCATCGGGTCCATACTGATAGGTGAGTGTGATGTTTTCATTTGAGATTGTTCCAAATTCTGTTCGGTCAATATTTCCGGTACTCATCTGTGTCCATCCTGGTGGTGTGAGAAAAGAAAAACCTCCTCTGTTTTCGAGTGTCCACCCAAGATAAATTCCTTCGTTGATTCTATCTTCTATTCGTGTTTGGAATAGTCCACCCTCGCCATAAATTTCAAATCCATCATTGTAATTTTCTGGTGCTAGTAAAAATGGATTTACTTTATTTTCGTATCGTTGTGGTCCACCTGTCACCATCCAAATAACAAAGAGAAGTATCATTCCCCAAAAAAATAATCCCGCTAATGATAAACCTTTGTTTTCCATAATTATGTAGATACTTAGACTAATAAGATACTTTTATATTATAACGCACTAATTTTATTTTTGATGAATAGAGCAAAAGTGTGCTGATCTTCCGTTAATTATTTTTCTTTGTATTATCCCTTTGCAATTTTTCTTTGTACATGACCTGTTTGTTTTCCTGTATGCGTTGTGTGCATGATGAAAGTTTCCATGCTCGCCGTAGATGTTTCTATAGTCGCTTGTTGAGTCTCCTCCAAAGCGTAAACCTTTTTCAAGAACTGGTTTCATTACACCGTGCAACAATTTCCACTCACTCTTTGATAAACTTTTTGGTGTCCGTTCAGGGTGAATATTTGAAAGCCACAACATTTCATCTGAATAAATATTTCCGATACCAGTGATAACCTCCTGCTCCATAAGAACTGTCTTGAGTGCTTTGTTTTGACGTTTCATGATTTGTGTTTGGAATGTTGTCAAAGATATATTATCTTGGAGTGCGTCAGGTCCAAGTTTGTGTAAGTGGTGAGTTTGTTTTTCTGTGTGTGTTTCTATGAGTGTAACTTTTCCAAATTTCCTGGCGTCACAAAATGCAAGAGATGTTCCATCATGAAATGTAAACACGAGATGTATGAAACGATTGAAAGGGTCTTGAAGCGCTTTTGTTTCACCCCACCATCTCCAGTTGTGTTTTTCTTCCCCGTCTTCTTTTTTTCCTACTCGATATTTTCCAAACAAAAGGTGTCCCGTCATTTTCATATGTATCAAAATTGTGAAACCGTTATCGAGACGAATTAAAATATTTTTTCCTTTTCGGTGAGTGCTCTGTATTGTTGCGCCTTGAACATTTTTTTTGAAAAAAATCCAAAAGGTTTTATTTTTAATTTCATCTTTTTTCTTATGATCTTTTTTGGGGAGGTCAGACCAAACACGCGCGATTGTTTTTCCTATCACGGTTTTATTGAGCCCATTCACTGTCGTTTGTACTTCTGGGAGTTCTGGCATATTTCTATCGTAGATAATTTCAAGCTAGTGTCAATCTACACGTCGTTGATTTGCTTTGGTACAATGAAAGTATGATTTCAAAACTAACAGGTTTCATTTCAGAGGTTGAAGAAAAAACAATCACACTCGATGTGCACGGAGTGGGGTATGAAATTTTTCTTTCACCGGGAACACTTGCTGGAATTTTGCCGGGTGACACACCACTCACTGTGTACACTCATCTGCATGTTCGTGAACAGTCGATGGAGCTGTTTGGATTTCTTTCAAAAGATGCAAAAAGATTTTTTGAGCTTGTGATTGGTGTGTCGGGAATCGGTCCTAAAGGCGCACTTGGGATTTTAGATATCGCACCGCTTCCTACGCTTGTTGCTGCTATTGGGAGTGGTGACGCAAGTTACCTTACAAAGGTTTCGGGTGTTGGGAAAAAGACCGCAGAAAAAATTGTAATCGAAACAAAAGACAAAATTTCCAAACTTGGAATTGAAGGAGACAGTCAAGCTATGCGGGAAGACGGTGACGCTCTTGCGGCGCTTCAAGCACTTGGCTACACGCTCATGCAAGCGCGTGATGTCTTACGAGAAATTCCTGAAGATATTACAAGTACAAATGACAGGATTCGATACGCACTTCAAAAACTCGGAACATAGTTTCGAGTTTTTTTACTTTGTGTTTTTCGCTTGACTTTCAGAGTTTGTTTTCGTAGTATTGTTTTGTTCGTCAGGGTCGTCTTTGTTCCGGAGACAGATGACTCATAGTGTCGCAACTATAAATTAACGAACTAAAATTTTATGGCAAATACAGCAGGTGCGCGAAAAGCGATTCGTGTAGCCGATCGAAAACGAGTATTCAATGACCGTCGTCGAAAAGCTATGCGAAAAATTATGAAAGAAATTCGAGATCTTGTACGAGATAAAAAAATTGATGAAGCAAAGAAACTTGTACCGGATGCATATAAAGCAATCGATAAA
>SKGB01000006.1 GCA_007117675.1 Candidatus Nomurabacteria bacterium
GATTGTGTTTTTTAATATTCATACTCAATAATGCTATATCCAAGGAAACAAATCCATTTGATAATCAACACTTGCCTCTGTTTGACCCTGGCTCCAAAAGACTTCAACAGTGACACGGACACCTTGCGGAATTGGCTCAAGACTAATAACCCTTCGAAAGATAGTTTCAGTACCAAGTTCTTCGTAATTATAAAAACCATCAAAACTTAACCGGAGGTTTGGACACTCACCACCACAAGGTAAAACAGCAAGATTTAATGGGTCAATATAACAATCATTATCAGTTAGACATGGGGCAAGACTTGAGCTTCCAATTAAATACGATCCAAAGTTTCCAACATCAAAAGGAGTGTCCAGCAAAACACTGTCTTGAATATTACGAACAAGCTCAACACCCTCTTGCGCAAGAAGTATTGCAACTGTTTTGTTTTTAGTATAACTTGCATTAAAAACATTTTGTGCCATCACATTCATAAGAGCGGTAAGGGTGACAGCTAAAATAGAAGCAGCCACAAGCGCTTCAATAAGAGTAAAGCCTTGCTTATGCATTCTTTTTGTTTTTCTATGTTTAGTTTTTAAAAAAAGTAAGATATTCATACAATGTTACTCAATAGGTATAGCTCTTTGAGATAAGGTTGTTTGTAATGATAGTTCAGTTTGTTGCCCTCTTCTTTCATACACACCATGTAAACGAATCAATATTCGTGGCTGACCAGAAGTAGAGGCCCCAAAAACAGTAAACCCAGACCGAGCAAGGTCTATGTCAAAATTAACAGGTGTGATTCTTTGGAAATCATTTGAATTTGGAGTAACAGAAACAACATCTCCAGCAGATGAATCTATCCGACGAGAAAACATTGCCCCAACACCATCAACCTCACGTAACACGTATATAATCTGGTCTTCTGGATCACCTGGTGACATATTCCAAAAAGGCTCATATGCGACACCGTCACAATTATCTCCATCAAGAGGTGTTTCAATATCAGAAAGAGTAATAAGGGAAGAACCTTGCAATGTAACACAATGATACAAATCCCCGAGCCGAGAGGTACGAGAAATATCCTCCATAATAAACATAAGGGAGTCTGTTAAAGACCGTATGTCTCTACTTTTTTCATATGCATTTTTTGCAAAGAGTGTTGCAGTGATACCTGTAATAGCAACCACAGTAAACAAACCAACCGAAACCAAAACCTCAATCAAAGTGAAGGCTTTTTTTGATTCAGACGATTGAAAGTCTTTTTGTATGTTTTGCGGTAAAAAATTTACTTTCATATATTATTCAACAATAATTTGACCCGAGGAAGTGACAACAATCCTTGTCTTTCTGTCACTCGACTCTGTACCTATATACATAATAACATCAGACACAAGCTCCTCTGGGGACATACCTGTATAGGAAATGTACGCTCGATTTAAAGGACGAATAAACACAATATGTACATCATTTTGAGACATACACTGTCCGGTAGTGTATTCATTGAAACAAATACTATCAATAAATTCAGGACCTGTTATTTGAATCACATCAAGACACTCTGAGGAGGCATTCCCGCTTGGACAGGAAATATCTTGAGTATCAATCTGCCAATCACCAAAGTTTTGAGATTGAGGATTTGTAACAGCCATAGAATTTCTATCAAAAAATAATGTAATGTTTTTATGTAGATTTTCATCCCTAGACATGTACACACCATAGCTTGGTGCCCAATTTGAAGAAAGAGGCTCCCATTCTCCTGGAAGTATGGGGATTGAACCTGAAACAGATTTGTTTTGAGCCTCTCGCACAAGTAAAGCAATATCTTGGGTAACATTATGCAAAGAAATGGTATTTTGAAACCCTCGATAGTTAAACAATATTGTCCCCGCCAAAGCAGCAAAGATACCAAAAACAACAACAAGCTCAATAGAAGTCATCCCCTTTTTGAAAGAGGTGTATGTTTTTTTAAGTTGTTTTACAATCAATGTCATAATCCCAAGAATATAAAAAAGTTCCCTAGCTCTAGTATACCACTTGAGAACAAAGAACTTATCCCAAGTCCCGCAAGTAAAAACGGCGCGAAAGGAAGACTTTGTTTGTTTTTCTTATCTTTTGAACGCATAAGCAAAAATACAATTCCAACAAGTGCGCCAATCCAAAAAGAAAATAAAACAGCAACCAGACCAAAACGCCACCCTAAAAACCACCCCATCGCAAGCGCAATAACACCATCAGCAAAACCAATCCACCTCCCACGAGAAACAAGCCACAGCACAAAAAACGGCAAGGCAACCAAAGGTCCAGACAAAATACTTTCCAGCGTAGGCACAGCAAGTGTTAGGTTTGTATAATCAAAAAACAAAGAAAGTAAAGAGATGATTACCAGCGGGTAAGAAAAATGGTGTGGTATCATCATGTGTTTTGTGTCATAGACAAATACAAGTACAGCGTATGAAAAAATAACACACAAAACAATATATTGAATAAGTGCAGAAACACTAAATTGGTTTAAAAAAATAAACACAAACCAAAAGGCAAATAAAAACAAAGTACCCGTCATTAACTCAACCAGGGGATACTGCAAAGGTATTTTTGTTTGTGTGTGTCGGGACCGACCTTTTTGAATTACAAAACTCATCACAGGCACAAGCTCATACCAGCGCAAAGTTTTACCAGAAGAGACGCATCGAGACCTTCCCCCAAGCCCCATACCGGTCCCGTACCGAAACAAGACAACATTGAGAAAAGACCCAACCATAAGACCAAGTACGAGACTATACACACCAAGCAAGATATTCATACAAACAGTATATCATGAAAAAATCCCCCATAAATGGGGAATTTTTCCGAACAAAATATTTTTTTTACTAAAGACAACTTAATGAAGAACCTAATTGATCTGCAACATCTCCAGCAAAGCCAGTTGAATCAACACAGAAAAATTCATCATTTGATGTTAGAGGGACTGAGGAAGCCCAAGCGTTATTGTCGGCATTGCAATCAAGCTCAGCAGGGTCATCAAGACCCACCCTGTTTGCAACTGCAGCTATTAACTGACTCAACGAACCCTCCACAGCGCAAACCGTAGCAAAACTTCCATTTTCGTCATAATGTATCTCAGCCTGCGCACGCATACTTGACATACTTCCCTTGATAGATGCGTCAACACCTCGAGAACGAGCCTGGTTCACGGAACTAATAACAACCGACGCCAAAATTCCAATAATCGCAACAACAACAAGAAGCTCAATCAGAGTAAAACCTTTTCTAAATGTGTGTTTAATTTTTTTCATACAATAAATTACAATGATAAATAAATATGTTTATATTATAGCAAACAACAAGGCCTCCATGTGTGGATTACACAATACCTGAAGCAATATTGTAAATCGGTATCAACACCGCCGCAAGAAGCACCCCCACACCTAAAGCCAAAAGAACAATCATCACCGGCTCGATAAGACCTATCAAAGTGTCGATTGCATCATCAACTTCACGTTTATAAAACTTTGCCAAAGTGTTTAAAATATCTCCAAGTGAACCTGTTTCTTCTCCCACCTGAATCATCTGTGTCATAAGCTGAGGAATCTCCTCATGGTTTGCAAGCGTTTGAGAAAACGCACTACCTGCTTTTACCGCAGACTCAGACTCCGCAAGAATTTCTGAATAGACCTTGTTTCCCACAACCTCACTTGTGATTTCGATAGACCGAACAATAGATATTCCAGAAGAAAGCATGGTATGTAGGTTGTCAGCCATTCGAGTAAGATACATTTTTCTGTACAAACCACCCACAAAAGGTGCGTTTATTTTAAAATTATCAAGGGCTCTCTTTCCTGAATCACGACGTGACATAAGATACAGATATGTCACAACACCCACCAAGGCAATCAAAAGAAAAATTCCATATTTTACAAAAAAGTCACTAATAGAAAGAATAATTTGAGTATACACAGGCACATCCTGCCCAGACTCTAGCAACAAAGAAGACAGGTTTGGAATCACAAGAACAAACATAAGAACCATCACTGATATAAACACCACAACAACAAATGCTGGGTAGACCAAGGCATTTTTTGTCTTTGAAGTAAGCTCGTACTGTCTATCAAGATAATCAGCAAGATAATTAAAAACCTCATTAAGTTTTCC
>SKGB01000022.1 GCA_007117675.1 Candidatus Nomurabacteria bacterium
TAACAGACCGAATGCATTTGCGTTCGGTCTTTTTTTGTTTTAGTCTACAGATATGAAAAAAAGTTTAAACACACTTACAAGTCTCCCGTCTTTTGTTTTGCTAGATAAGCCACGTGGCATTTCTTCTTTTGATGTTATACGAATTCTTCACAAGTATTTTGGGAAACAAAAAATTGGTCACGCAGGAACACTTGATCCCCAAGCGACAGGACTTTTACTTTTGGGTGTGGGAAGTGGCACAAAAAAAATAACAGAACTTGTTGGTCTTGATAAAACATACCTTACTGATATTGTGCTTGGGAAAAGTACCACCACGGGTGATGTAGAAGGGAAGGTTGTAGAGACACTTGAGTATCCTGATATGAAAGAAAGACAGGTGGAAGATGCGGTCTATAGCATGAAGGGAGTGCTCGAGCTTCCTGTTTCTTTGTATTCAGCAATCAAAAAAAATGGAAAACCTTTGTATAAATATGCTCGAGAGGGGGTTTTGGTTGAAACACCTTTTCGAACTATGGAAGTTAAAGAAGTATCTCTTTTGGATTGGTATAAAAAAGAACCATTCCAAGTGGCGCGGGTCCGTTTTCGTGTTTCAAAAGGCACCTATGTGAGGTCCCTTGCCGAAGAGTTGGGGAAGAGGCTTTCTGTGCCTGCGAGCCTTTTGACACTTCGGCGAACTTCTGTGGGGATGTATACAATCGAAGACTCATACACGATTCCTGATGAGTGGTTGCAGGACTTTATGCAACATAAAAAAAGAAAAAAAGAAGAGGGGTAGGGTAAGTGCCTATGTATTGACTTTATGAGTTATATATGATATAAAACATCTAAATCAAAAACAATACCATTATGAAAAGCTCTTTGAAAATCTGCCCGATTTTCTTTTTTTTATTCCTTGGATTAGTTTCCTTTGTGAGCGCTCAGACAATTACCGTCCAACCAACTATCGAAACCGAGTTCAACCTCTACAATAATGTTTCTCTGTGGGTATGGGCTCCGGCTGGAGAGTTGGTAAACGCTCAGTTTCAGTACTTTACTGACACAGGCGACACTACGGTCACTGAAATTGTATCAAACACTTCTGTTGGTGTTTCTCACCAATTTGTGTTTGAGACCTTTGTGGTTGACTGTGATTCCTTGTGGGGTGGGTTCGCTCATGTCTGGCTTGCTGGACAGGACACGATTCAGTCTAACCAAATTTCTTGGTCTCTAGTGTGCCCAGGAGAAGTTTCTGTTTCTTTACCTTCTGTTTCTGTTATAGAAGGTGTTGGGGTGAAATATTCTTTTGAGTACCATACCGGTGACGCACTTGCGGATCTGTTTTGGTATACAGCGGTAGACGGCGAACCTTTACTTCTCAATTCTGTTGAATTGTTTGATGAAGGTGTCTATACCGACACACTCTTTCTTTCAGGTGGTCAGTCATATCAGATTTGTTTTCCAGAAATCATTAACCCTATTTCGGTTGATTTTATTCCAGGATGTGTTTCTGGTGTGATGCCGAGTTTTATTCCTACGCCACTTGAGGCGGAGCTTTTTGCAAGCGAGCTTGACGGCATCTTGTCCACTCAACTTTTGATTATCAATTCTGGAAATATAAATTCCAATTTTGTAATCACTGTTGAGCAGATGAACTGCGACGGAACCTACGAGGTGTTTGATGAGTTTTTGCTTGAGTTCTCTGAACTCATTGTTGATTCATTGGTCACCTTGCCTGTAATTGAAAATCTTCCATTTGCGCCTGCGTGGCGTGTGACACTAGACGGTTCGAATGAATCGTTTGAACTCACTTCACAAATGATTGAGATTGATATTGCACTTGGTCTTTCGCCTGTGGTCAGCGATCTTTCGTTGATAGACAATGGTGATGGTTTGTATAGTGCTGTTGTGACATGGGATGATTTAGGAGCTGGAAATCCGACACTGCTTGTGTATCTTGATGATGAACTTGTGGTGTCGCTTGAAGACCCTGTATCAAACACTGTCACAATACCGATACCTAACATCATAAGTGTATACTCAGGCGGTGCGGTGAGTGTAATGCTCGTTTCCAATGCCTGTACCAATGCAACTACTATGGTGGATGTGCCGGCGTGCGGGCCGGAACCAACTCACATTTTGGAGTCTGCGTACAATATCACCGCAACATCTGCACAAGTGCAGATTGCCTATGCAAACTTTTATGGATGCGTGGAAGATGCGATGGTGGGGATTGTCTTACTTGACCAAGATACAGTTTGGACTTCTCAAACGGTAAATACCGTTCAGAGTTCAAACTATCTGTTTGTATTGGATGGCTTGACCCCTGGTACTAGCTATCTCTACCAAGCAATTTTGTTTGCGTCAGGACAGTATTTTACCAGTAACTTTACTCTCTCGTTTACTACAGACTCAGATGACCCTATTGATCCATTTTTCACAAATTTTTTCGTGAACTGGGATATGGATATGGTCGCTACTGTTTTTACTCACTATAATCTTGGCGATGAAGTGAGTGTTGGTTTACGAGTGTGGTACGATTCTCCAGAGTCGCAAGCTGTTGTTGTTTTAAACACAAGTGTTTCAAATCAATTTACATCTTTCGATCATGTGATTTTGTCGTACGGCACACATTCCATGTGGGTTGAGCTGTACAACACAGAAACTAACGTTGTCTATCAAACAACAGATGTTTCTATTCACACTTATCAAGCGCCACCAGTCTCTGTAACAGAAATTGGTCAAACAATCACCCGTTTCGACAGGGTTGCTGTGTACGACGTTTCTGGTCGAGCGCTCGTTGAGTTTGCTTATGGAGAAATGCTCTTGCCAAACCTTTCGGCTGGAGTGTATCTCTTTGTAGGAATACAAGGAAAAGAAAAAGCCACCTCAAAAATCTATCTCGGGCAGTGATAGAGAGGTGACGCAAAAAACAAGGCTTCGCGAATCGCGGAGCCTTTTTTCTTTTGTGGTATACTCAAGAAAAATACACGCTTATGAAAAAGTTCTTTGTCGCTACACTGTGTTACCTTGTGTTGTCTGGTGCTTTTTCATCAGTTCAATCTCAAGAAAAATACTTTCCCATTGTTGCAAATTCAAAAGATTTGCAGGCTCCTGAAATATCTTTCGGATTTCGTTATGGACGTATGGGTTTGTTGAAGCCTGAGCCTCCTCCAGGTAGTTCTCGAAGTCTTAGGTCTTCATATTATAAAATTCCAAACTATCTTGGTTTTGCTAATATTTCACTCGCAATGCATGTACCATGCTTGGTTTCAAATAACAAAACGGTTCATGGTGTCTTGCTTGCGAGTAATCTTTCGATACTTCGTTCAACAACCATGCTTGGCTATGTGTTTTCTCGCCCTGTTTGGTATGTGTCTTTCTCTTTAGGTTACGAAGTTTTGAGAGATAGAGAAGGGGATTTTTCTTTTGCAAAAACTGAGTTTTCAAAAAACCTCGCAGTTTATCAATTTGAATGTGGAATGCAAACTTCTTTTAAAAACTCTCCGTGGTTTGTGCGAAGTCGTGCATCTCTTGAGTATTCACTAGATGGATATGGTTTTTTCCCTCAAGTTGACATGTCTTTGGGGCGGTCTCAATGTTTGTATCCGAACCTTTCTGTGTCACTTGGTGCTTTTATGGACGGTTTGTGGGGGCTTGGTCCTGTGCTTGCCGTTGAATTGCATAGCACGACTCGTTTGTATGTGCAGAGATTTTATCATCATTTTCAGTTTCAGGATCGTCGTTTTCCAGAACAAAGAATGGGTATGACACAAGGTTTTGCAGTGGGTTTGTTGACACGATTTCGCTAGGGTCGTGTCAAATGAAAAGGCGGGTACCTTCCCGCCTTTTTTCTTGCATTTCTCTCCACTTTTTTGTATTATTTGAAGGTCTCTTTTGAGGCAGTGTTTAAAAACAAAATAATCAATCCCCGATAGCTCAGCGGTAGAGCAACCGGCTGTTAACCGGTAGGTCCTTGGTTCGAATCCAAGTCGGGGAGCCTTTAGAAAAATCCTTGTTTCGACAAGGGTTTTTCTTGTGGGTCGACTTTGAAGTTAGAACTAGTATTATAATGAAGGTATGGAAAAGAACGATTTAACTAATCAAACATCTATACAAAAGTTTGATGTTTATAA
>SKGB01000011.1 GCA_007117675.1 Candidatus Nomurabacteria bacterium
CAAGAAAGATATTATGCTTTAGCTCAAAAATTTTATTTTTTTGAAAGATATCTAAAATAATTTTTTGTGTTACCGTGGTTTTAATTCGTCTGTTTTTATATAATATATATTATCAGCATGCTCACACCACTTTCAAAACAAGAAGAAATATCTCTGATACAAACAGCTCGTGATACGGGTGATTTTTCGGCTGTCTTTGAATATCTCGACCCCTTGGTTGTGAAAATATTGTCACAATATATCCACACAGATGCTGAATTTCAAGATGTCTATGACACACTTCCTATTCCTCTTGAGGATATTGTCTCTCGATATCTGGAACAGGAGCGAGACTATAGTTTTTCTGCATATTTTAGTATGTGTGTAAAAGAAGTGATAGAAACATATCTTGATAAGTAAACACGTGCAAGACAACTCTCCACTTAGAGGCGAAACCTCTAAGTGGAGAGTTTTGGTTTGGGGTGTGTAAATTAAAATTTTCTGCAAAAAACTTTAATTTGCTTGCTTGAAATTAAAAATCCAGGGATTTTAAAAATAGGGGTTTTGGGGTATTATATAGGCATGTCAGAAGATCAAAAAAAGACTCAAAAAACAATCATTGAGCTACTTCCGAAAGTAGTCCAGGAGGGTCGGCGAGAAGCAGACCGTATTTTAGAAGGTCTCGCAAATAACTCACGAGTGACCTTGCAAACAAATGAACTAGTGATACCTAGTAAAGACTCAAACTATAAGGAGCAGTTGGAAATGTTTGAGAATGAACGAGTGAGGTTTGCCCGTGATGCAAAAATAGATGATGGTTCGTGGAGGAATCGTTTGGTGTATGGGGACAACCTGCTCGCTATGCAGGCACTGCTCGCTGGTGACCCAGAATCAGGACTGCCGAGCATGCGAGGGAAAATTGACCTGATATATATTGACCCACCATTTGATAGTAAGGCTGATTATCGAACCAAGGTTGAATTGCCAGGGGTGAGTGTAGAGAGCAAACCGACCGTCATCGAACAATTCGCCTATGCTGATACCTGGTCTAGTACCCTCGGTGGCGAGGAGGTCAAAGGAACCCTAGCGTATCTGCGATATATGTATCCACGGTTGGTATTGATGCGAGAATTGCTATCAGAACAAGGAAGTATCTATGTGCATATTGACTGGCACGTCGGGCATTATATGAAGATTTTACTTGATGATGTGTTTGGTAAAAACAATTTATTGAATGAGTTGATATGGATGAAAACAAAGCCAAAAAGCTCGACAGCTACTGGAAAGATTCACGACACGCTTTATTGGTATGGAAAAAATAAAAAAAGCACACTTGTAAAGACAATTTATGTTGACCATTCGCAGGAATATATTGAGAAAACATATAAATACGAAGATGAAAATGGTTTATTCGGATGGGTTACATTAGATGCTCCTGGACAAGGCGAAGCAAGAAAGTTTGGTGAGCAACTGATTGAGCCTCCAACTGGCAGGCACTGGGCTTGGGAACAAAAAAGAATTGATGAAGAGTGGGATAAAGGGAATATAAAAGTAAGTGAAAGAGGTGCGGTTTATCAAAAAAGATATTTAGATAAAACCGATGGTCAGGTGGTTGGTAGTTTATGGATTGATAAAGATGTAAGGATTGGTTTAATGAAAAGCTCAAACGAGTCTGTCGATTATGATACTCAAAAGCCTGAACGATTACTGCAACGAGTTCTTGATTCTGCTACAGATGAAAACTCGATTGTTGCTGATTTCTTTTCTGGCTCTGGGACTACTGCATCAGTCGCTGAAAAACTCGGTCGCAAGTGGATTGCATCTGATATTGGAAAACCAGCCTGTATGGTGACCCGCAAACGTATGGTGGATAATGATGCCAAGCCATTCTTGTACCACTCTATTGGTGATTACCAAAAAGAATCGCTATCAGCAAAAATGGGAAGCAAGTACCGTATTGGAGACCTGGCAACAGTAGTATTGCAATTGTACGGAGCATTGCCATTACCACAGGATGACAATCCTAACCGTAACCTTGGAAACCTACCAAAAACTAAAACATTGGTATATGTCGATTCACCAAATAAACTGTGTGGACATACAACACTCCGAAATGCTATTGAGGCACGAGACAGTATGCTCGGAGGTTTTGATAAGGTGGTGGTACTAGCGTGGAACTTTGTGCCTGATATTGGGCAGATTCTCGGCGGAATGAATGATGACAAACTGGAGGTTCGAGTAATACCACCAGACCTTTTGGATACACTTTCAAGTAAAACAAAGTTCAAGAAAATCAAAGACAAGGTGTCGGTTGACCCAGATGGAACCATCCATACTCCTATTCGTTTTTCATCATTGCAATACCTCACGGTAAAGGAACCTGTTGTGACGGATAAGGGAGACGAGCAAGAGCTCAAGATTGCCTTAGATAACTATATTGTTTTGTCACCTGATGCCTTGCCGTTAGATGATAAAAACCAAGCAAAATTGCAAGAGGTGATTGCAAAAACTCCTCTTGATTTGATTGAGTATTGGAGTATTGACCCTGATTATGATGGGGAGGTCTTTCGTAGTATGTGGCAAGACTACCGTCAAAATACGGAAAATGATGACGATCCACTGCGTGTTGTAAAAGAAGCAACACTTCTGGTATCTAAAAAGGTAAAGCGAACTATTTGTATTCACGCCGTCGACGTGTTTGGTTGGGAGAGCGAGGTAATCATCGAATTGTAATATGAAGAATATATCACTACAACTTGCCAAAGATGTAACTGGTAAAGCAAATAAATCGTGGGAATCAGGAGAGATGATTGAACACGTGACCCCCGTAACTAGAGACCTTTTGACATACTGGTTTGATGAATCATTTGCATCAGAACGTGACATCAATTTTCACGAAGGGCAGAGGCAAGCAATCTTGAATACTATCTACCTTCACGAGATTGTCCAAGTAAAAAAGATAACTGATGTGTATCAGCATTGTTCACCCGACCTACTTTTGGAGGCTGGGGCAATTGCTGAAACATCAGGAGAGCGATGGGATGTACCCAAATATGCTATCAAGATGGCTACAGGTACGGGTAAGACGTGGGTACTCCAAGCCTTACTTATCTGGCAGTATCTCAATGCAAAAGAACAACCAGATAGTGACAGATATACGAACAATTTTCTTGTTGTTGCTCCAGGGTTGATTGTATACGAGCGTTTGATTGATGCCTTGCGAGGTAAGCGTATAGACGCAGAAAGTCTTGAGCGAGATTTTGATACAACGGATATGTATACGTTCCGTGAAGTTTTTCTCCCTGAACAATATCGAGATAGTATGTTTGGTTTTTTGCGTAATGCTGTAGCAACCAAAGACGATTTATTGAACCGTGGTTCAGCTGATGGTGTTATTGCACTTACTAACTGGCATACACTTGTGCTTGAAAAAGATGATGAGCGAGATGAGGCACCAGGGGCGGATGTTGATACGGTCCAAATGATACAAGATATACTTCCTGCGAGACCTGGCTCGAGTGCAGGTAACAGCTTAGATGTGCTGGATCGAAGTATTTATGGTAACGCAGAGCTTGAATATCTACGTAATCTCAATAACTTGGTTGTTTTTAATGATGAGGCGCACCGAGTAAAAGAGGATAGTAAATGGGAAGAGAGTTTGAGGTACATTGCCGAAGCTCACGATTTTTATGCACAGTTTGATTTTTCAGCTACGCCATATATTCAAAAAGGAACAGCAAGTAAGACAGGAAAAATAAAGAAAGAGTTTTTCCCGCACATCATTGTCGATTTTGACTTGAAACAAGCAATTTTGAAGGGATTTGTAAAAACATTAGTGCTCAACCGAAGGCAGGAAATTGGTGTCGATGAGGAGCTGGATTTCCGAGCTGAAAGAGACGAGAATAGAAAAATAATTGGATTATCCGAAGGGCAACGTTTGATGTTGCGTGCTGGAATGAAGAAACTACGTCTTCTTGAGGAAGAGTTTACTAGTCTGGACCCGAAAAAACACCCTAAAATGATGGTTGTGTGCGAAGAGACAGAAGTGGTCCCTTATGTGGCTGATTTTCTCAAGGACCAAGAAGGTCTTGATGGTGAAGATATTATCGAAGTTCACTCAAGCAAAAAAGGTGAACTCAAAACTGATGAGTGGGACCGACTCAAAGGTAAATTGTTCGGTCTTGATAAGCACACAAAACCACGTGTTGTTGTATCGGTATTGATGCTTCGTGAAGGCTTCGACGTGAACAATATCTGTGTGATTGTACCTCTACGTTCATCACAATCAGGTATCCTTCTTGAACAAACAATTGGTCGTGGACTTCGTTTGATGTGGCGTGAGCCAGAGTATCAAGAAGCAAAAGAGGAAAACAGAAAGCGGGTACTTCAAGAACGTATACGACCCAAGAATGAAATTGAAGTATTGAATATTATCGAACATCCTCGTTTCCTCGAGTTCTATGATGAACTTATTGCAGACGGACTTGCTGTAGTTGAAGGCGGTGAAGATGACGGAGAAACAAGCGGTGTTGGGGACTTTATCAATGTAGAGCTACGAGATGATTATGAAAAGTATAATTTTCAGTTTCCAGTTATCTTACGAGAATCTGAAAAAATCATAGAACCAAAAGATTTTGATGTAGAGAAACTACAACAATTTCCGATGTCTTTTGAAGAAATCAAAAAGATTCTTCCAAAAGGTGAACGATTTGTCTCTCAAGAAGTTACCAGTGGTACACGCTATGGTGACTTTGATGTACATAGTGGTGTTATGTCAGCAACAAGCTATAACGATTATGTGAGTCGTTTGGTGAGAAGGGTAATGACATTGGTTTCTGAAAAATCAGAAGACACTATCAAGGCGCGCCGAAATGCGAGCGAAGTACAATTCCCACTACTGCAACTATATACTCCTCAAATTGCAGGGCTTGTTGATACATACTTGAAAAAACGATTGTTTGGTCAAGAAATTGACCCTCATCAAGATGATAATTGGCGAGTATTTATGATGAAAGATGTTGCAGAGGCAGTGGTAAAAAACATTACGACATATATTATAAAAATCCAGGAAGAAACCGAGGTGAATGAATATGAGATGATGTACCGAAATCTTTCTGAAGTTACCACCTTGAGAATGAGAGAAAGTTCTTCGTTGGAAACACACAAGACGATATATGATAGAACCTCTTTCCCTACACGGAGCGGAAACCTTGAAAAATCTTTTATCGAGTATGCAAATACAGACGGTGAAGTAGATGCTTTTGCAAAAATTGTTGAATACAAGCACACTTTTATTCAATTCAAATATATTCGAGAAGATGGGATGTTGGCACACTACCATCCAGACTTTTTGGTTCGTATAGGGAATCAGATATATATTGTGGAGACAAAGTCAGAAAAAGATACTTCTCATCCAAATGTAAAGAGGAAGAAAAAATCTGTGTTGAATTGGGTTGAAAAGATAAACAAATTACCAGAAGAGCATCGACAAGGCTTCGTGTGGTCATATGTACTGCTCGGTGAAGATGTCTTCTACGATTTCAAGAATAAAGGGGCGGCAATGAAACAGTTACTTGATTATGCAACAATGAGGTATAACTCGGGGATAAATATTCAAGGCAAGTTTCTCTAGAAAAGAATCCTAACAAAACCACCTTTTCAGGTGGTTTTGTTGTTTTTTGGGTCAGGGTATGATCTAATACAGATATGAAAGATTTGCCAAAATATCACGAAACCTTCGTTCCAATCCTGAAAGTTTTAAACGATAGAGGGGTTTTGTATTATAATGATCTGCGAAAAATAGTTCGCGATGAATTTTATTCTGATTTATCTGAAGAATTACTCGCTCAAAAAACAAAAACCGGAGACCTGGTGATTTTAAACCGAATTGGTTGGGGTAAGGCATATTTGAAGATGGGTGGTTTTATAGACCAGCCAGAAAGAGGCTATGTAAAAATTACAAACAAAGGGAAAGGGGTTTTAGAAAAAGGTATATTTACTTTGTCCGACTTACAAAACGATCCAGATTTTCAAACACACAGGGGTCGAAAAAATAAAGAAGACGCTAGCGAGCAAGTAGAGAATGATACTCCAGAAGATAAAATTGATTCTGGTATTCAAGAAATTGAAGATTCCGTAAAGCAAGAGCTTTTGGAAAAACTAAAAAACATGGATCCTTATCTCTTTGAGAAAGTAATACTGCAACTATTGCATAAAATGGGCTATGGCGATTTTATTGAAACAGCAAAATCTGGCGATGGTGGTATTGATGGAATTATAAACCAAGACGAGTTAGGTTTGGAAAAGATTTACATGCAAGCAAAGCGTTTTACTGAAAATAAGGTTCGAGAGACAGATATACGGAACTTTATTGGAGCAATGAGTGGCGACACGCAAAAGGGAATTTTTGTAACAACTTCTAAGTTTGATGATAATGCTATTCAAAAAGCTCGAGATGCACATCACACCATTATTTTGATTGACGGTGACAGGCTTACCAACCTTATGTATCAACACAGTATTGGGGTTCAGATAAAAAATGTATATGAAGTTAAAACGGTAGACGAAGATTTTTTTGAGGAATAGTAAAAATCTTGTTAAGTTTTTAGTTTTTTTGTGTTACATTTCTACTTAACTAATAAATCATATTATGGGACGTGCATATAAAAACTTTTGGTCATTAAATACTGATGAAGCGGTTGTTACGGGTATTTTGAGAGATTCTACTCCAAAGAATATTGAGGTTCTTATGCCTATCAATGCTCAAATGAAAGACACTGATTTAATCCTCATGAATGTGGATAATAAAAAAGCATTAAAAATACAAGTGAAAGGGAGTAGGGCGTATGAACCAAGAAAAAGTGAAATTGTAAAATATGGAGATGGTTCAACTGGTTGGTTTTATTTGAAAAAAGATACCATTTACAAAAATACCGCTGATTACTTCATTTTTTTAATTTATGTTATTGAGGAAAACAAGAAAACTGGACGAAGAATTATTTCTCCACATACCTTAACGATTCCAACAAAAGAGTTGATCCAATTGTGTAACAAAAATAAAAAAATAGGAAAGGGAGATAAGTATAATTTTTTCTTTTGGATAAATCCAATCAAAAAAATATCGTTTGAATTTAAAGACGAATCTTATGATACAACAATGTTTTTAAATAAAAATGGTTTTGACAGATTTAACCAAGAATTACAATAATTTTTTAAATTAAACAAAACCACCTTCTTGGGTGGTTTTGTTTTTTGTCTTAGGGTGATATAGTTTTTGTGTGAAGGAATTTCTGAGTAATATTATAAAAATTGATGGAAAAAAATCTGGCAAAACAATTGCAATTTTTGGTGGTGTCCATGGAAATGAACCTGTTGGACCAATGCTGTTGAAGGAACTTGAAAACACTTTAGAAATTGAAAGTGGTGTTGTGTATCTGGTGTACGCAAACCCGCAAGCTATAGAACAAAAGGTGCGTTATATTGAAAGTAATTTGAATAGGGTATTAAAGGATGATAATAAAGGGAAAACATATGAAGAAAAAATAGCTTTAGAATTGCAGAATCTTTTAGATCAATCAGATGCGCTCTTGGACCTCCATGCATTCACTCAACCTAAAGGTGAGGCGACGCCATTTATTATTTGTGAACCAGAATATTATTCTTTGGTTGAAAACTTGCCTATTCCTTTTACGGTATCTGGTTTACATAATTTTGAAAAAGGAAGCACTGATCAGTATATGTATTTTCAAAACAAACCTGGTATTTGTGTTGAGCTTGGGTCTCGAGAAAGACCTGAAGAATTTTTAGATTTGGGAAGAATTGTTGTGAAAGAGTTTTTAAAATCTTTCAACATGTTATCCAATACTGTGAAGTCAGAAAAAGCAAAGAAAATTCATTTGAAGGTTGTGGAGTTTTATAAAAAGAAGAATAGGGATTTTTCTTTTTCAAAACTTTACAAGAATTTTGATTATATCCAGTCGGGTGAATTGGTTTGTGTTGATGGTGGGATTTCTTATGTTGCCGAAAAAGATTCATACATTATTTTTCCTCGAGAGGATATTGAGGTGGGTGAAGAGGCTTTTATTTTGGGTGAAATAAAAAAATAATATTAATCTTGTCTTGGTCTTGATACGGTGAAGCACCCCAAGAAAACTTATGATAAAATATATTTACCATGAACAACCTCACCGAAGAAGAAAAAAGAATAATCATCGACAAGGGGACAGAGCCTCCTTTTGTGGGTGAGTATGTACACACCAAAGAAACAGGGGTGTATGTGTGTCGGCAGTGTGACGCTCCGCTGTATAGCTCGAAAGACAAGTTTGAGTCAACATGTGGTTGGCCTAGTTTCGACGACGAGATACCCGGTGCGGTAAAGCGCACCCTCGATGCAGATGGAATACGCACAGAAATAACCTGCGCGAAGTGTGGTGGGCATTTGGGTCATGTGTTCGAAGGTGAACATCTTACCGAAAAAAATATCCGTCATTGTGTGAACTCATTATCAATGAAATTTATCCCTGGAATATAATCATATGATCAAAAAAGCAGTTGTAGCAGGAGGTTGTTTTTGGGGAATGCAAGAACTCATCAGGCAACAGCCTGGTGTGGTAGAAACTCGGGTAGGGTACACAGGTGGAAGTGTTGTAAATCCAAACTACGAAAACCACACAGGACACGCCGAAGCGGTGGAGATTTCATACGACACAGAAAAGACTTCATACAAAAATATACTTGATTTCTTTTTCCGGATTCACAACCCGACAACACTCAACCAGCAAGGGAACGATATTGGTACTTCGTACCGGTCAGCTATTTTTTATGCAAACGAGTCCGAGAAAAAAGAAGCGGAGGATTTTATTTCTCTTGTGAACAAGTCACGACGGTGGGAGGACCCTGTGGTGACAACACTCGAACCGCTCGATATTTTTTACCCAGCAGAGAAGTATCACCAAGACTATCTCCAGAAAAACCCAGACGGATATACCTGCCACGCGGTGTATTTTGAAAGTTATTTGCAGTGAGTTTTTTGATATACTATACACATGGAAAAATATGAAAACAATTTAGGTGACCAGAGAGACAGTGGTATGGAATCAAATATAGATATAGATGAATCCAAAGAAGAACAAGAAATGTCTCCTGAAGAGATTGCGCAAATTATAGAACAAACAAAAGATGCTTATAGACAAGCTGTTGATGCAATGTTTGAAGATGATGACCCTCTCAAGCAAAAAATCTTAGATTATTTTGTGAATAGAGAAGATGTTAATAATGAATATGAATTTATTCTTGCAAAATTGTCTGACACAGAAAAAGAGGCTTATCCAGATACCATACGAGAATCTTTAAAAAATGCACCTCTTTTTATAAATAAAATGGAAAGGTATTTTACCACCCAAGATGTGTATGCAAATGAAAAAGAGATGAAAATTCATCCTCGACCTGCCACAGAGCAAGAATATGAACTTGGTGCATACGCTGAATTTTTGGAACCTCAGGTACGAGACGCTGTTTTTACCATGAGTGAAAAAGGATACAAAACATTTCAATCTGGATTCAAAGAAAACAACCCTACAGAGCAATTTATGGATGTTTATAACAAACATATCAAAATTCCTGACAGTCTTGAGGATCAAATGTCCGCTGCAGGTGTCAGGGTTGTGGTGGAAAATTTTGATGACCGCACCACGGTTACACTCACGCCTGAAAATCCAGATCAAGTGATTCGTCAAGAGAAGTGGAAGGAAATCTGGGATCAATTTACTGCAGCATTACCAGACGCAGATCCAGAATTGGTAGAAAATATGTCTGTACCTAATCTTCATGACGATTTTAGAAAAACCCAAGACATACTAAAAAAAATTGAAAACTCTTAAAATTGATATGCAAATTAATTATGTGACAATATGAAAAAATAAATTTTAAACTATGAATGAATTCTTTTCAATTTTTATAACCATCGCGGGGTTTGTGATAGGGCTTGGGGCGGTGACGGTTGTCGACCTGCACGGCTTTTTGGGCCGCAGATCTTCATACTGGACAGAAGCCACCACCAGAACACACAAGGTCACAAAACCACTCATTTGGATTGGGATGTCTTTGGTTGTTATTGGTCTGTTGCTTTTTTATACAGAAAGTAACTCTGCGTCTCAGATGCATATAGTTCTGTTGAGTCTCTTGGTTTTGAATGGGTGTTTTTTGAGTTTTTCGGTGAGTCCGTATTTATTGAAAAAAGAAAAAAGGGGAGAGGCGAGTAAAATTTTGCCAAAATCTTGGCAGAGAAAAATAACCATAAGTTTTTTACTTTCTTTTGTGGGGTGGTGGGGGTCGCTCGCACTTTTTGTTTTGCAGTTGGTAAAGTAGGAAACATAAAAATCCCCCGACACCACAGGTGTCGGGGGATGGTTTCTTTGTACAAGGTTTAGTTCATGCTTTCATTCGATAGCACCAAGATATTTCAAAAACTCAGCATACATAGAAACGGTAACGTTTCCGATGTTTCGACTTCGAATATTCTCTGGGTCCAGAGTGAGCTTATTAAGTACATCTTTGATACTTAGACTATAAAGCTCTCGGATACTTTCTGGTTTTTCAGAAAAGTATTCTTGTATTCCAAAATCCGCAACTATGCGAATTTTAAGACGTGAGACAGAGGCTTTTTGGAAAGGGTCTTTCCGTCGTTTGTTCCATTTGGTAAGCTCTGGAAAGAAAGCTTTTTCCTTCATTTTTTGAAAAAAATCAGGGTCTTCTTTTGATGGGGAAGGATCTTGTTTTTCGTGATATGCGCCAAGCCAAATATTTAGCCCAGAAAGGTTTTTGACACCATGCCCGCTTTCAAAGTATCTCTTGAGGAGTTTCGCTTGTTCCTTGGAAAAGAATTCGTTGATGTATTTCATTGTGTAAGGGTTTTATGTTTTTTATCATATTTATATTATTCTGTCAATAACGTATATACTTACCCTGTCATATAAAAACCCCGCTAACGTTGAGCGGGGTTCTTGATTTCAAACACTACCTTGCGTAATGTCTGACCTGCCACGATAGGGGCAGAACTTAAATTTTTGTAGTGACAAAGTCACTGTTTTTCTCCAATCGCTCCTTGTCGGGATTTGTGGACCTGCATGAGCCGGTATAACGACGGGGAAAAAATCTTTTTCGAAAATAACAAAAGGAGAAATTTGTGTTTGGCTCTCCTTACAAGCCGGTTGAACAATAGTAATGTCGTGAGCTTGTGAAATATACACAAGCGAACTTACAGACAGTAGCCAAGAAATGGCCACTAATTCAACAATGTGCATATATGCGTAAGGTTTGTAAAAAGTATATATCAAAAAGTATTATTCTGCAATACATTTTTTAGGTATTAAAAAATTCCCCAGAGAACACGAATGGTTCTCTGGGGAATGGGAAGGAAAGAACGGGGATTAGTTTTGATTTACTTTGTCTGCGGGGACTTCTTCTGGCATGTGGTCCAGATTATTCACTGTACTTAAAAGCATAAGTCTCTCAAAATCATCAATCCAGCCTTTTACAAAATATGAGTCGATGGCGGTTCGCGCCTGATGGAGACTACGCATCTTGTTTGGTTGAAGGAAATCTCTTTCAAGAGATGCGTTAACAAATATATCAATCCATTGACAGCCCTCTCCTGGAACAAACACATATGGCTTTAAGTCTTTTGTGACCCAAATTCCAAATCGATACATCCAAAGAAGATTTTCATAAAATAACTGATTGACATCTTGTTTCTCCCTAAAAATATTTAAACATCTCATATCCTCACTCACAAGAATGTCTGGAATCGGAAGTTTGCAGACCGATTCGATTACTTCGATAATGGACGAGATATGGTCTTTCCAAAAACCAATATCACCCCAATCATCAGAAAGAAAATTTTTCAAAGTAGGGAAAAATTCTTTTCTGCTAAAGAACTGTCCTGAGTCTTCTTTGAGCTCGTACGTGTCAACTATGCAAAAACTAGGTACCTCAGTTTGCAGGTCTTGTAATATGAATCTTGCACTTTCCATAAAATTATGTTTTTTGTTATTATGCTTACTTTTTTGGAAAAGTCAAACTAGGGAAGTTAAAAAAGCCGCTCACGTGAACGGCTTTGGTTAGGTTTGGCAGGGGAGTGTTATCGACGGCAGTTATATTTCGTCATGTCTCCTCCTTTGAATTTTTGGCTGGCACGTTTGCCAGCCTTTTTATTTTTTTTGGAATGAGCTCCATAGTTGAAGCCCTTCACCTTTTTCTTTTTTGGTTGTTTGACCGACTCTTGTTGAGCAGTGGACTCACCATAGGTTCCTGCATTAGCAGGGGTCACAGTCACCACCATGAAAATGGTAGCGATTGCAAGAATGATGTTTTTCATGGTGTACAAGATTTTGATTTATATAAATAGTATCATATTTATATACATATGTCAATACTTTAGGCTCATGCCCATAATAAGCCTACGTTTTACACAGGATTACAAATCACAAAGGATGTATACTGTGAATATATGAAAATAATTTCATATATTCACATATGACAAAAACACTTGAGAAACAGGTACAGATACTAAAGATACTTTCTAACAAAAATCGTTTGGAAATTATCCGTCACATTATGGAAACATCTGAAGACCTGTGTGTAAACCAGCTTTCGGAAAAACTTGGAATATCTCAATCATTAGCATCTCATCAGCTCGCTCATCTTTCATCTCACAAAGTTGTTGTGGGGTACAGAGTGGGGCAGACGATATGTTACAAGTCTTCTGAGTCAGAGTTTGCTCAAAAAGTGTTTGAGTTTGTGCAATTTTTAATAAAATAAAAAGATAAAATAAAAAGACATGAAAAAAATAATTCTTATAGTTGCTGTTATTATAGTTGTTATCTTTATCACAACACGAAATACAGACACTCAAACAATCGAGCCTGTTTCTGATCTAAATAATGAAATGTCTCAGGAGGAAACTTCTAACATGGTTGAAAATATTGAAACCATATCAAATAATTATCAACCATATTCAAGTGAAAAAATAGCATTTGCAGAAGAGGGAAATGTTGTACTATTTTTTAGAGCATCATGGTGCCCAAGCTGTAAAGCACTTGATGACAATATTAAGGCAAATATTGAAAACATTCCAGAAAATCTACTTATATTGGATGCTGACTATGATACAGAAACAGCACTCAAGCAAAAGTATGGAGTTACCACACAACACACTCTTGTTCAGGTGGATGCTGAAGGGAACATGATTCAAAAGTGGTCTGGTGGCTCAACACTTGCATCTATTGTAAGTCAAATATAGTTCTATGATTTTCTTTCTCATATCTGTACTAGCTGGAATACTCACTGTGTTGGCACCGTGCATATTACCACTTTTACCTATTGTGGTTGGTTCTGCAACACAAGAAGACTCAGGTAAAAAAAGTTTACCAAAACGGTCTTTGGTGGTGATAGGGTCTCTGGCTATTTCAGTAATAGTTTTCACTCTTCTTTTAAAGGCAAGCACTCTCCTTATCACTATTCCACCAAGTTTTTGGCAGTGGTTTTCAGGAATACTTATTGTTCTTGTTGGTTTCGCACTTGTGTTTCCAGAAGTCTGGGCTCGTATTCCTGGTGTGAGCAATGTAAGTCGAGCGGGGAATAAAGCGCTTGGGGCAGGGTATAAAAAACAAAATCATACAGGAGATATGATTGTTGGTTTTGCTTTGGGTCCTGTATTTACAACTTGTAGTCCCACATACTTGTTTATCATTGCAACTATTCTGCCTGCAAGTTTACTCACTGGTTTGTGGTATCTTCTTGGCTTTGTTATTGGACTGGTTCTAGTACTTATTCTTATTGCATATTTTGGAAACAGAATTATCGCAAAGTTAAGTAAACAGTCTCAAACCGCAGATAGGGTGAAGAAGATCTTTGGGGTGATTCTTATTGTTATCGGTATTGCTATTATTGCCGGATATGACAAAAAATTTGAAACAGCTGTCCTTGAAAGTGGCTATGGGGCAACTATTCATTTTGAAGAGGCGCTCATAGAAAGGTTTTCAAAATAAAATAGTATTTTATATTCTAGTTCTAAAACCGCTCTGTACGAGCGGTTTTGGTTTTTAGATGATAACGTATTGACAAAATATATTTATATGATAATATGTGTTCAAAACCGAAAAACCTTTACAACAATGAAAACAAAGCTAAAGTCTTCGAAAAACAATTTGTCAATTACTGGAACAGGAAACCTTTTGCCTTCCATGAAGGATTTGGGGGACATTCTTTCTTTAAAACTCAAGCAAGATTTAGGAATCGACTCAAAAGTTTTTCTTATGGATTGCAGAAATAAGAAAAGACTCAATCTTTCAATTGATCTTTCAACAAGTCACGATATGGTTGTTGAAAAAATCAGGGATTTAGGTTTTAATTACCTGCCCTTGGAGAAAGAGCGATGTATTCGAGTGTGGGGATTCCCGCTATCCTTTATTAAATCTCAGATGGGTACCATCCGAGAGGGGTATAAAGAGCTGTTCA
>SKGB01000019.1 GCA_007117675.1 Candidatus Nomurabacteria bacterium
AAATTCTTTTAAATTTCTTGCTCCTATGTAGGTTCCAGTACTTCGAAGCGAACCAAAAAGATCTTGTATGTAGTCATGGATACTTCCTTTGAAGGGGATGAGTGTGTAGCGACCTTCGCTCGCCCGGTGACTGTCTTTTTTTCCGTAAAATTCTTTCATGGCCTTGTTTGAAGATGATCCAAAATATTCTTTAAATTTTTTTCCATCCTTTTCAATAATATTTCCACCACTTTCTTTATAGCCAGAAAACATAGATCCAAACATGTTAAAATCTGCACCTCCACAAAATGCCTTTGCGACGCAAGAAGGGAACTGTTGTCCGCCATCTGCGATGACACGCCCCACACCTTGTTCGTTTGCGATTCCGTGTGCCGCGTCAGCACATTCTATTACCGCTGAAAGTTGTGGATAGCCGACACCTGTTTGTTTGCGTGTTGTGCACGCTGACCCAGGGCCAATGCCCACCTTTACAATATCTGCACCAGCCAAGATGAGCTCTTCAGTCATTTCATTGGTAACAACATTCCCTGCGATAATAATATGTTCTGGGAGCATTTCTCGAACCATTCGTACAAAATCAGTGAATCGTTCTAAGTAGCCATTGGGAACATCGATACAAATAAAAGAAAAATGTTGCAAGAGATTTTGTTTTTGCATTTTTTTTAGTTTCTCAACATCTTCATCTCGAATTCCTAAGGTGTAACAGATATAATCGGGGTTACTAAAATTTTTGAAAAATTCAAGGAATTGGTCTGGTGTGTAGTATTTATGAAAGGTAGTGATAATTTTGTAGGGTGCGAGTACTTGTGCCATTTCAAAGGTTCCGCACGTTGCCATGTTTGCTGTCAGGATAGGAACACCTTTCCATTTTTTTGGTGAATGATAAAAGGTGAGGTTTCTCTCGAGCAAGACATCTTTTCGGGATGTGAGAGTACTTCTTTTGGGGCGAAGTAAAACATCTTGGTAATCTAATTTTATTTCTTCTATTATTCTCATATGTATAGTATATCGCACATAAAAAATCGCTCAAAAGGCGATTTTTTATGTGCTTATTTTTTTCTTCTTAAGAATGCTGGAACAGCTGACCATTCGTCATCGTCTTCTTCTTCTTCAAAATCTTCTCCGTCTACTATTTCAATAGACTCTCGTTCTGTTTTTTTTGTATTTTCTACTTCTTCTTTTGTAGGGATTGTGTTTCGGATTTCCTTCACTTCTTCGATTGGTTTTTTTTCAGTTTCTTCTACAGCTGGTATTTCACTTTCTTCAGATTTTTCATTTCTCTTTGAAGACATTGCCATGCTTTGTTGCGCTTGGAATAGGGTTCTTCTTGGTGAGCCTGTGGGAAATCCTGTTGCGATAACGGTCACTCGAATTTCACCTTTTTGAAGCTTTTCGTCTTTTGTGGTTCCAAAAATAACACGGGCATCTTTATCGATAGATTCTGTGATAATTTTAGCTGCCGCTTGAATTTCTTGAATTCCAAGGTCTTCATTTCCTGCAACTGAGAAAAGAACACCCTTCGCGCCGTTGATAGAGATTTCAAGAAGGGGGGAGTTGATAGCTTGAAGTGCAGCAGCCTCTGCTCTGCCTTCTCCTGCGCCGTAGCCAATACCCATAAGTGCTGAGCCAGCGTCTGACATGATTGCTTTAATGTCCGCAAAATCAACATTGATAACTCCAGGAGTTGTGATAAGGTCCGAGATACCCTCAACAGCTTGTCGAAGTATTTCGTTTACCATTTCAAAGGCCTCGTTGAAACTTGTGTCTGTTTCAGTAACTTGGAGAAGTCTGTCGTTTGGAATAATGATGATGGCATCAACTTCTTTTTCAAGAGCTTTGATTCCTTCTTCTGCGATACGTGTTCTTTGACTACCTTCAAAAAAGAAGGGTCGTGTGATAACTGCCACGGTAAGGATGCCTTGTTCTTTTGCGGCACGAGCAACAGTAGGGGAAGCGCCTGTTCCGGTTCCTCCACCCATTCCTGCAGTGATGAAAACCATGTCTGCACCTTTTACAAAGTCTTGTATTTCAGAACGTGTTTCTTCGGCAGCTTTACGTCCTACTTCTGGGTTCATTCCTGCACCAAGTCCTTTAGTAAGGTTTTTACCAAGTGGTATTTTTTTGTCAGCTTTTGAGTGGTGAAGATCTTGAACATCTGTGTTCATGGCGATAAACTCAACCCCTTGAACACCTCGTTCAATCATGTGGTTTATTGCATTTCCTCCGCCACCACCAATTCCAATAACTTTGATGCGTGCGAATGTTTCTACGTCTGAATTAATTTGCGGCATAACTATGATTTATTCATGGTTTAATAATAAATATACTTGCGTATCACAGAACATGAAAACACAAACAAAAAGCCTCATAACTGAGAGCTTGATGTTTATGTTTACAATGATCGTTACAGTACTACCTACTATAATAGCAAAAAAGAACCGTCCATGTCTGTATTGACGTTTTACGGCATAATCTGCTTAATAATTGATTTCAGGAAGCCTGAAACAGTTTTTGTTATTTTTTTGAAGGGGTTAAGGGTGTTGTTTTTTGTTGTTTGGTATTTTCCAGCCATACAGAGTCCGTATGTTACAAACCATTCTTCTTGTTCAAGAATAGAGTTTTTCTTACCACTGCTGTGTACTGCTTTTGTTGCGGGGAGTTGTAGAATATTTCGGGCAAGGTGTTCTGTGATTGGAATAATTGACCCGGCACCCACTATGATGACTCCCGCAGGAAGGAGTCCATCTCGCTTAATTTTTTTGAGGTGTGTTTTGGTATATTCAAAAATATCAGTGAGTCTTGCTTCTATTATTTCCTCGACTTTTTCTTGAGAAATATCTCTGTCGATAAGTATTCCTTTTTTGATTTCTTCAGCTTCGTCCAAACTTATACGTAAACCAATAGCGATGTCGTTTGTGATATCTGATGATCCTATACCAAAAACTTTTAAGGAGCTGAGTGTTCCATCTTCAAAGACGCTTAGTGATACTGTGTCTGAACCAATATCCAAAAGAGCACATCCCGCGGTCCTTTGTCTTTCTGTTGTTGTGACAAGGCTTGCGGCAAGCGGGCCAGGGATCATGTCCAAAACATCAATACCTGCTTGGTTGACTGTCTTGATGATGTTTTCAATGTGTTGTTTTGAGCATGCAAGAAAGAGTATTTTAGAATCAAGTTTGATACCCTTCATACCTTGAGGTCTTCCGAGAATTTTTTGACCGTCTAGCTTGTATTCAATGGGAATAAAATCAATAATTTCTTTATTTGGAATTTGGAGTTTTGATTCAGCGTCATCTGTGCTTTTTTGAACATCAAGGTCGCTTACTTCATTGTCTGCGCGAGATATGATAGATGAGCCTTGTTGTGCATGTGAAGAAAGCTCAATACCGTTTACTGAAACTAGGGCTTGGCGAATCCGAATACCTGACTGGCTTTCTGCTTGGGTGATAGCTTCTTCGAGTGACTCGCTTGCGTCACCTATGTTTACAATATAGCCGTGGTGCATTCCTTTACTTGTTGATTTTCCTACTCCTATGATTTTAGAAAAGTTTCTTCCTTTTTCTTGGGTATGTTCAACAACCATCACTCGCGTGCTGTAGCTTCCAATATCGATTCCGACAGTTATGTTTTTTGACATAGATAGGTTGTGTACATAAAAATATCAAGAAGATTACTTGATATATACATAAATCATTGTACTACAAAGTTTTTTAAAGTCTGTGGGGAAAATAACCCTTCTTACTTTTTTCTTGATAAAAAAGTAGCAAAAAATCAAGACCCCTTGAAAAGACTAACTTTCAGAAAATTTTCCTAAAACTTGCTAACCGCTTTGCTTAAACGCAAGTTTCTTTACGAAAAATTTTCTGAAAGTCTTAACGTCTTTTCTTTGAAGGGTCAAAATAAAATGCGGTTAGGAATGTTTGGAATCCTCCTCTGGTTTTTAGTAGAGAATGTGAGTGTCTAGATTTTTTGTTTTTACCCCAGGACACTTTCTCTTATCTTAGAATAATTCGTCTTGTTTTTGGGTGATGTAAAAAAAATAATAATTTATTTCAAAAACTTTCACCTAGGGTAAAATATTTAATAAAAACAAAAAAAGGCCTCAGTTACCTAGGGCCCTGCAACAGACTTTTTCAAGTTGTTGCAATTGTTTCTTTTGCAACTTTTTTATTTGTGTTGTATACGTGAATACATAAAAAAGTTTTTGAAACAAGATTACCTTGGACATAGAACCTGAAACCAAATCTTTGTATCGCATCATTCCCAGCTTTCTGGAACAACGAGAAACCAAATACTTGTATCGCATCATTCCCAGCTTTCTGGAAAATTCCTACAAGAGAATAAATGTTTGTCTCACTGTATCCCCCAAAAAGAGAGTAAACGTGCTTACTTATTTTCCATGGATAGGAAAGTAGGAATATTGCAGTTCCTGACATCCAGGTGTTGAGACCTGTTACGACAAAGTATTGATCAAGGAAAGTGAGTATTCCTGTCACAATTAAGGTAAATATGAAGTTTTTGTTCATGGTACACAGTATTGATGTTTTGTTTTTTATACACTATATAGATATACATGTCAATACTTATTTCAAAAACTTCCAAAGGAGTTTTTCTTCGAGCTGTTCCATTTTGGGTCCGTGTTTGTAGCCTTTGAGATGGAGGCATCCATGAATAAAAAGAAACAGAAGATGCTCTTGGTATGTCATACCAAAGTTTTTTGCTACACTTCGAATCGTTTGAAGGTTCATCACAATCTCAGCTTCGTTTGTGTGTAGAGGAAAGGTAAGGATGTTTGTGTGGTTTGCATTTCCTTTGTATTCAACACTTAGTTTTTTCATTGTCGGGAGGTCTACAAACGCAAGCGACAATATGAAATCTTTACCTAAGATTTCATTTGCAACACGAACAAAAGGCAAGCTCGGAAGCTTGCCTTTTGTTCGTACAATAGATATATTTCCAGAGGTGTGGCGTTGCATCTATTTTATCTTACCAAGTTTTCGTAATTTTACGATCTCTTGCATTTTTGCAATTCTTCGAAGTGCACTTCTCTTGGTTACAAGATCAGATGATTTTCTTTTGGCGTATCGTCTATTTCGAACATTTCGTATGATATTTGAATCTTTAACTCGTCGAGAAAAACGTCGCAAAAGATTTGCGCCACTTTCGTTTCCTTGTCGTGTGTCTTCAATAACTACAGTTTTATTCATAACAGATGAAACAATACCATATCACTTTTAAAAATGCAATATTTTAGAATAGGGTGTGTGGATTTACCATAATATCCCATGTATTTTTGAGTTGGTGGAGTGTTTTCTTCAATTCTTCGTGTTCTTTTGAGTCTGCGGGGTTTGTTTCAACAGGTGAGGGCCATGCCTTGTTGGGTACTTGTAATATGACATGGAGTATCTTTGTGCGAGGTGTTTTTCCTGATGTTTGGTATGTGTATACATCAAAATTTGAAAAGGTTGTCTCTATGAATTTTTGGATAGATACAATATTTTGGATATTAATTTCTCTGATACATTTTATTATTGTTGCGTAGGGTGGGTAGTTCCAGTTTTTTCTTTCCAAGATGTCATACTCAAAAAAAAGTTTTGTCTTCTTTTTTTCTATGAAGTTTGTTATTTCTTGGTCTGTGTATCGTGTTTGAAAAAAAAGTGTATCTGTAATATGTTTTGATATTCCATACAGTGTATGAATTATTTTTTCATACATATTAAATTGAGGTATATTAAACAAGCTATCTAAAGAGACAATACATCCTGTTTCAAAAAAATTGTCTTGAAGAAAGGGGAGTGCTTTCGGCCCCACAATTGCAATATATGGTTTTGACCTATCTTGTATTTTTTCGATAAAATATTTTTCTTGTTTCTTTGTTTTAAGTGTATTTTGGTCACCTCTTAGAATGGTAAAATCGGAATTTATTTCTTTGAGTTCGTGTTCTATTTTTTCGGTTCCTATGCCAAGCCCTACAAGATTCCAGCTACCGCACTCTTTGCAGACAATGTTGCTTGTAAAGGTTTTGTTAAATTTTTTACTTTTGAAAAACCTCGCACCTGTTTCTGGGTTTTTATGAAGGGTAACCGGAGAACCTTTATACATCACAACACCCCCGCAGTCATTGCATACGGTGGATGTTGCAAGTGAGGCTCTCAATGAAAAAAGTAGTATCTGTTTTTGGGCGCTGTACTGTGTTTTGATATTTTCAATGACTTGAGAGTGAAATATTTTGTGTTTTTGTGTTTTCATGTCGAGCAGGACATGGTTGTTTTTGTTCGGTATGGTGAAGTTTATTTTTTGCAAAGGTTCAATTTCCTTGCTTTCGTAGCGTGCAAAAGTCTCAGTCCTTACAAAGGTGTCTGCAAGGATAAAATTTTGTTTTTTGTGTAGCGCCAGAGTTTCTGCAAAAATACGATAGTCGATATAGGGTTTTCTTTGTGACTGATATGAAGAAGAACTTTCAAATTCTACAATAAGGGTGTCGCAGTCTTCACGGGGAATACTTAAAAATTGTGGTGTGTGAATAAAACACACACTATGTTCCTTTTGGGTTGTTTCAAAACTTTCTTCTAGTTGTTTTTTTGTTAGTTTGCTGTGCATGAAAACACAGTAGGATTCGATGCCTTTCTTCAGGTTTTCAAACAATATGTTTCCTTGGTGAATGGTCGGAACACATATGCGGACAGATTGTTTTTTTGCAAATTTTTCTCGAATAAAACTTTTGTAATATGAAAATCTTTCATGTTCACTATGTTGAAATATATATTTTCTGTGGAAAAAATTGTTACTTTTTTGCGTATTTGTTTCAATTTTTTCAGATAGAGAAAGTATCGACTGAGGGATAAGGTTGTGAAAAAATTGAATGGCATTTCCAACATAGTATTCATTAACTATGTTTCCAACAGTAAAAATATCTGCATCAAAGGGTGATGATCCTACAATAGTTTTAACAGGGCGTAATTTGAATTTTGCTTCTTTGAGAGCAGTTTTTTCTTTTTCAATTGGTTTAATATGTAAAACAATAGCTTTTTGATACTGTGTGCGGAAAGGTACTTCAACAATGTCACCAACAGAAACATCTTTACTTGTGAAATAACTAAGAGCGTCTTTGGGAAGACTTTTTTGGAGGGGGATTACTGTCAGAACAAATATCTTCATTATATACGTATGGTACCATGCAAAGCTCTCAATATTCTATTGACAGAGGAGGGATGAAAAGATGTCCTGTATTTTAATTTTGAGTATAATGAAAGTATCTTATTGATGTATTTAAATATTATGCTACCTTCTTTTTACAACCATATACAGCAGAGGCCTGACAAGGGTCTCGGGAGGGAAAACCAGTATGTCCCTGATTCTCATGCGTCTGAATTTTGGAATAGTTTTTATACTGATCTTCAGTCAAAAACTATTTTTAATGAACCCTTTTTTGGTTTTGTGCAGGGGGTAAATCCTTATTTTGGAAACTTTGGCTATTCTTTTCACCCGAGTAAAAAAATTCCAAATTATTACAACATTGGGGTGTATGGTGGTGGAGATCCAAAAACAAAAATTATTCCAGTATGTGACGGAGTTTTGGAATATTCTGGTTTTGATATTGTAAACGGCTATTATGTTTTGATTTCACATCCTCACATACAAACTGAAGATGGGTATGTTATGCATAGTTTGTATATGCATTTGAAAAAACCTCTTGTTAAATTTTCGTCGTATCAAAAAATGTTACGGGAAATTTCTTTTCATGCTTATCCAAAGATTTTAATAGAACGAGAAACCCCTATAGGCGAGCTTGGGTCTACTGGTGTTGTTGGGGGAAGGCAGTCTGTTTTGTATGTACAAATTGAATTTAGACACCCTTACAAAGATGATGTTGTGGTTATTGACCCTCTGTCTTTGTTTGGTTTGAAATCTCAAGAAAATATTGCAAAAAACTGTGAGACATTTGAAGATTTTAATAAATTAGGAAATACAAAAATTAGTGATTTTAAAAAATACAATATTGAAAAATATATAGAACCCAAATAAGCTTTGTGTGGATATTGACCTAATCTATTTTTTAATGTATTGTCAACATAAAATAAAACTGTACTCATGAAAAATCAAATCATTATTACTGGTGGAAAGTCTCTTCATGGGACTATTAAACCGCAGGGTGCCAAAAATGAAGCACTCCAAATACTGTCTGCTGTCTTGATTTATCCAGGCAAGACTCGTGTAGATAATATCCCCGATATTGCTGATGTTACTAAACTGATTGAGATTTTAAAATATCTTGGAGTTGAGGTTGAAAAAGTTTCTTCCGGCTGTATGATTTTTGATGCTTCTCGTGTCGATCCTGACAAGATGGACACGAATCGTTTCCGTGAACTTGCATCTAGTTTGAGGGGGTCTCTGATGGTTGCCGGTGCTATGTTGGGTCGCTTTAAAAAAGCTTTTATACCAACACCAGGTGGTGACAAAATTGGAATACGTCCAATTACAACACATTTGCGCGGCTTTCAAAGTCTAGGTGCTTATGAGATTGGTGGTCAAAACTATGTAATGGATCAGGATTTTAGGCGGCCGGCTAGGATTCAACTTACTGAGGCTTCTGTAACAGGAACGGCAAATATTTTACTTGCTTCTGTTTTCTCTCAGAATTCTCAACCTCCTCTTGAAATCTACAACGCTGCTTGTGAACCCTATGTTCAACAGCTTTGTGGTCTTTTGCAAAAGTATGGGGCTCAAATTTCTGGAATAGGATCAAATCTTTTGACTGTTACTCCAGTTACTCTTAAGGGTGTGACTGATGTTGAGCACGTGATTCAGTCTGACATGATTGAGGTGGGTAGTTTGATTGTTCTCGCTGTTGTCTGTGGGAACGGCATCTTTATTGAAGGTGATGATATCTTACAGGTTCTTGGTGAAACAGCTCAGACTGTTTTTAAAAAACTTGGTGTTATATGGGAAGAGCGAGGAGGTGGTTTATATATTCCTGCACACCAAAGTTATCTTATAAAAGAGCCTAGTGTTCAAGGTAAAGTTCGAGTTGTGTACGATCAAATATGGCCCGGACTTTCACCAGACCATATAAGCCACCTTATAGTGCTCGCGCTTTTTGCTAAAGGTTCTGTTGTTTTTGAGCAGAGAATGTTTGATGAGCGTTTACATTTCACAAGTATTTTGAGAGACATGGGTGCTTCAGTTCATTCTTCAACAAATAAACAGGTTGTTATTATGGGAAATAATCGCCAGACACAACTTGTTGGTTTAGAGATGTCTTCACCAGATATTCGTGCCGGAATGTCTTTACTTATTGCTGCTCTTGCCGCAAGGGAAAAGAGTATTATTCACAATGCATATCAAATCCATCGTGGATACGAGAATATTGTTCAACGCTTACGTGACCTTGGTGCTGAAATTGAGGAAAGGTAGTTTTTTACTAGTGAAAACCAGCGTGTGGAATCACGCTGGTTTTTTTCTTTTCGTCCATAGTGTCTTGGTCTATACCCCTGTGCTATAATCTATTTCACTATGTCATTATTTACCAGAAAGCTCGGAATAGATTTAGGGACTGCAAACACGCTTGTTTTTGTTCCAGGAAAAGGAATCGTTTTAAACGAACCTGCTGTGGTTGCTGTTTCTGAGCAAGATAACAAAATATTAGCTATTGGTAAGGAGGCAAAAAAGATGATTGGAAGAACACCTGATTCTATTATTGCTTACAGACCTATGAAAGACGGGGTTATCGCTGATTATCGAGTTACGGAAGCAATGCTCCGATATTTTATCGGAAAAGCACTCGGTCCTTTTTCCATACTCAAACCTGATGTTATGATATCTGTTCCTGCGGGGGTAACCTCTACCGAACGTCGTGCTGTGGTTGAGGCCGCTATTAAGGCTGGAGCAAAAAATGCCTACGTTGTAAAAGAACCAATACTAGCCGCTATTGGAGCTGGTATTCCTATTCACGAAACAAAGGGTCATATGATTGTCGATATTGGTGGAGGAACAACAGACGTTGCCGTTATTTCTTTGGGGGGAATTGTTTCTTGTAAATCAGTAAAAATTGCGGGTAACAAAATAGACCATGCTATTGCAGATTACATCAAAAAAACTTTCAATCTTGCAATTGGTGACCGAACTGCAGAGCAGGTGAAAATTAAAATTGGTTCAGCTGTTCCTCTTGATGATGAACTAGTAGCAACTATTAAGGGTCGTGATTTTGTTCAAGGTCTTCCGCGAACAGCTCAGGTTTCTACAAACGAAATTGTAAAAGCTATTGATAATGAGTTGAGAGGAATTGTAAAAGCTATTAAAGATGTGCTTCAAGAAACGCCTCCAGAACTGGCGAGTGATATTATTGATCAGGGAATTATTTTAACTGGTGGTACTTCGCAACTTCGTAATCTCGGAGAGCTTATCTATCGAAGAACAGGGGTAAAGGCACGTCTTGCTGATGATGCCTTGTATTGTGTGGCTAAGGGGACTGGTATTGCGCTCGAACATCTTGATACCTACAAAAAATCAATTATTTCCAAGCGATAAAGATTATTAAATTTTGATATACTAAAAATATGACATTACTGTCTCATCATGCGCATATTTTTATCGGACCCCTTGCTACTCTAAAGGATGTTGTTTTTGATATGCTTAAAAAAGAAGATTTACTAAACGATGACACCCTTTTGTATACCCAAAAAACTACGTTTCTTACAGTTGAAGATGCGCATGATATTAAACAATTTATCTCACAGAAAGCTTCTACTCACCGAAACACACTCGCCGTTATTTTTGTAGAAAATTTTTCTCAGCCAGCGCAGAACGCCTTACTTAAAATAGTGGAGGAGCCTGGAGGGTATTCTCATATTATTTTTGTAACACCCCATGAGCATCTTTTGTTGCAAACAATAAAATCTCGTTCCTTGATTCATTACATAACTTCTGATGAAGAAATTTCACCATTACCTGTTTCTCCTTTTTTGCGTTCAAAACCAGCAGAGAGACTTTCAATGATTGATGAGTATCTTAAAAAAAATAAAAATTTAGATTCAAAAGAAGTAAAACAAGAAATTTCTATTTTCTTGTCATCTTTAGAAAAAAAGGCGTATCACGACGCTCTTTTCAGAAAAAATAATGCTTTGTTCGAGGCTATATTTTTTGCTAAGAAATATATAATGAATACAGGTTCATCAACAAAACAACTACTTGAATATATTGCTTTGACCTAAAATAGGGTGTTATTATTAACACAAATGTTTTTTGATAATTCACTTGTTTTCAAACCAAACTAAAAATTTTCGTCATGAAAAAGCTCTTCTTTCTTTGTTGCCTTATGTGGGCTTCTTTTGCTTGTGTCACGCATTGTTTTGCACAACACAGCGATATTTCTTTTGTCTATGTTTGTAGTCAAGATACACTTATGTTAGATCTTGAAACACAAACAGTCTCTCAGCTTTCAGGTGTGTTTTTGGAAAAAACAAAAGATTTACATTTCCTGAGACACACCCTAAGTAAACAGTTTATTTTAGACCACACCACACAATATCATTTGTTTGAGGTATTATTTTCGGATAGTTCAGTATCTTTCGTTACCTTGGAGTGCTGGTGATATTCAGACGGAGTTATTTTTTATGTTTGGCAAACTAGAAGATTATTGTATTAAAACATTTCTTGGTACGATCTCTTTGATTGAGACAGGAATGTCAGAATACGAAAATCTTTATGTTATTAAAAGCGAGTGCTCTTTTGGTCCTGATGTTGTGTATCGTTTTTATCTTGAGGATAATATATTTTTACCCATATTTTCTCTTGAGGTAACAGAACAGTATAATGGTTTCGCGTGTAGTTTGCATGAGTTTCAGAGAAATTATTCTCCCTTATCTCTTTTTGAACAAGTGCAAAATAGTTCATGTTTTGTTTTTCCTAATCCTGCAAGATCTTTTATTAAGGTGTCTTGTGAAGCAGAAGATGGGATTTTGGACTGTTATTCCGTAAACGGTAAATATATTTGTTCCATGCAAGAAATCTGTCTTGGTAGTGGTATGTACGACGTTTCTATGTTGGTGTCTGGTATGTATATTATTACTACTCAATCTGGTCATATTTTCTTTGTAAAACAATAAAACCCTTGCGAGAGGGTTTTTTCTTTGTCTTTTTTTAAGTATAATAAGTTTGTTATGAATTACGATTTTAGTGTTACAAAAAATAATTTACAAAAAGCTCTTGATTGGTTGAGCCAAGAGTATGGAAATATCCATACGGGTCAAGCTAATCCGTTAATTTTAGACTCTATTAAAATTGACAGCTATGGATCGCTACAACCAGTTAAAAATGTATCAAGTATTACTGTGGAAGATGCTCGTACACTTCGAATAAATCCTTGGGATAAAAATCATGTAAGTTTAATTGACAAGGCTATTATTTCTTCTGATTTAGGTTTGTCTGTATCTGTTGATGGTACTGGTATGCGTGTTGTCTTTCCACAACTCACACAAGAAAATAGAATTAAATTGGTGAAAGTTTTAAAGTTAAAGCTCGAAGAGGCTCGGGTTACTGTTCGTAAAGAAAGAGAAAGGGTGATTAAAGAGATTGAATCTTCTGACCTTTCACAAGACGAACAAAAAAATATCAAGGAAGAATTGCAAAAAAAGATTGATGAGACTAATAAAAAACTTGAAGATATTTTTAAGCAAAAAGAAATAAATGTTTTAAAAGTTTAAAGTTATATTTGTATGTCAGTATTTATTTCGATTATTGTGTTTCTGGTGGTTTTGGGTGTTTTGGTTGTTGTGCATGAGTTTGGACATTATATTGTAGCTAAAAAATCAGGGATTCGTGTTGACGAATTTGGTTTTGGCTTTCCTCCAAGAATCAAAACCTTGTTTGTGTATAAGGGGACTCGTTTTACTTGGAACCTTATACCTTTTGGTGGATTTGTTAAAATATTTGGTGAAAATTCTATACAAAAAAGTGATCCTAATTTCAAACAAAGTTTTGTCGCCAAAAGAAAACTTACTCAGATTGCCGTGTTATTTGCGGGGCCTCTTTTTAATTTTTTATTTGCTTGGATTTTATTGTCTTCTCTTTTTGTTTTTGGGTCACCGGCAATGTTAACATCTGAAAATAAGGATGTTCTTGCAAATCCTCAAGTTTCTGTTATTGAAATTATTCCAAATTCTCCGGCTTCACAATCTGGTTTTTTGATAGGTGATGTGATTCGTTCTGTTGTGTTTGATGGGGTTGAATTTTCTGTGTCTGAGCCCGATTCTTTGTCTCAAATTTTTATGGATACAGGGACTCAAGAAGTGGTGGTTGTTGTTGAGCGTGGTAAAGGTGGTGTTTTGGAAAAAAATGTTGTGCCAGAGTATGGTCTTTTTGATGGGCAGTCTAGTCCAGCTCTTGGTTTTTCTGTTGCTCAGGTTGGAACCCTGCAACTCCCTATCCACAAAGCCCTTATGCAGGGAGGTCTCAGAACCTGGGAGATTACAAAATCAACATTTATATTTATTTATTCTCTTATTGAGAATATTTTCACGTCAGAGAAGGAAAATCTTGGTTCAGTTACAGGTCCTATTGGGATAGTTCCGATAGTCGGAGACGCTTTAAAAATAGGTTTCTCATTTATTGTCGTTTTGACGGCTCTTATATCTGTAAATCTTGCTGTTATCAATCTTCTTCCTTTTCCTGCTTTGGATGGTGGGAGGATATTATTTGTAATTATAGAAAAAATTATAGGTCAACCAATTGGGGTTAAAACAACACAGATTGTGAATGGGGTTGGTTTTTTAATACTTCTTATATTAATGTTCGTTATCACAATTCGAGATATTGTAAATTTACTTTGAGTAAGAAATAGAGAATGTATTTGACAAAAACGATTGCCAGTGATACTATGCAAAAAGCGAACTAAACGCTGTCCGCTTTTATAACATTCACTAAAGTTTTATAAGGTATGGCTAAACTATCATTTAAACCAAAACAAATAACAAAACGCCTCCTTGCTTCTTTGCGTGACAGATCTCTTGATGTTGTCGCAAGTCGGTTCGGTTTAAAAACAGACGAACAAAGAAAAACTCTTGAGGCTATTGGGCAAAAGTATGGAATCACAAGAGAGAGAGTTCGGCAAATAGAAAATGCCGCACTTAATAATATTAGAAAATCAGAAGAGTTTCTTTCTGAAGAACATGTATTTGACGAGCTTAGAAATGCAGTCCATCAACTAGGTGCCGTTGTTCATGAGGGTGAGTTATTAGAACATCTTGCCGATGATCCAACTGTACAAAATCATCTTCAGTTTTTAATGGTATTAAGTGATCATTTTCAATTTCACAAAGAAAATGAACACTTTAAAGCTCGATGGGTAACTGATCATGGTG
>SKGB01000031.1 GCA_007117675.1 Candidatus Nomurabacteria bacterium
ATTGTCGGGATTGTTTTAATTGGGTTATTTTCAGTTAATACTATTCCTAAAGAATCTGCACCTGAAGTTGATATACCTATTATAATAGTTTCTACACAACTTCCCGGCGCTAGTGCAGAAGATGTTGAAGAGCTTGTTACAAATAAAATCGAAGCAAAATTACAAGGTTTAGCTGACATAGATAAAATTACTTCTACATCAGAACAAGGAAGTTCACAGATTATTGTTTGGTTCGATGTAAATACAGATTCCAAAGAAAAGATGGATGATGTTAAAGATCGTTTAACTGTAATTGAATCATCGCTTCCTGATGACGCCACCAATCCTTTAATTCAAAAAGTTAGTTTTAATGATATGCCTGTTGCCACGTTTGCGTTTTCAGGTCCGTATGAAATTTCTGAACTTAATTTATATGCAGAATATTTACAACAAGAAATAGAAAGAGTGAAAGATGTTTCAGAGGTCAATATTACAGGCGCACCTAAAAGTATTATAAAAGTAGAACTTATTCCAGAACGATTAGAGCAGTACGGGTTATCTACTTCACAAGTTTCAAATACAATTTCACAAAGCAACGTAGATATACCTATTGGATCAGTTGAGACAGGGGGAGATGTTTTTACATTGCGTTTTGCTGGCAGGTTACAGAGTTTACAAGACGTTAAAAATATTTCAGTAGAGGTGCGTAGCGGTGTGCCAATTTTGCTTCAGGATATAGCCAATGTAAATGCCACGTATAGTGAAAGTAATACTATAGCGCGTTTAGGTATAAGTGGTAATGCTTCAGAAGAAGCTCTCTTTGTCGATGTATTTAAAAGGAGTGGTCAAGGCGACATCATGTCTCTTGTAGATTCTTCACGTGAAAAAGTCGATCAGCTACGCTTTTCAGGTATTTTTCCTGAAGACCTTCAGGTTACCATGGTGCGTGATGATGCTAATTTAATACGAACTGATCTTTCAAATCTTCTCAGAAGTGGTTTCATGACAATTTTAATAGTGATCAGCGTACTTATTATATTTCTTGGTTGGAGAGAGGCTTTGCTGACAAGTATTATTATTCCTCTGGCATTTTTAATGGCTCTGACTATTATTAACATACTTGGATATACAATTAATTTTCTTACTCTCTTCTCTCTTATTTTAGCACTTGGTATTTTGGTTGATGCCGGTATAGTAGTCATTGAAAGTATGTTTGAAAAAATGAGTGCCGGCAGTAGCTCACTTAATGCTGCATATGAAACTATTCAAGAATTCCAAATGCCACTTATTGCAGGAACTTTGACCACGATATTTGTATTTTTACCTATGCTTTTGATGTCAGGAATTATGGGTAAATTCATCGAGAGTATTCCTATTACTGTTTCAGCGGTTCTAATCTCTGCTTTAATTGTGTCGCTCGGATTTATTACCACACTTTCGACTCGTTTTCTAAAAATTAAAAAAGGTCAGATAGAAGGAGGTATACCAAAAGTGAAAGAAAGTATTATTCTTTTGTATACATGGTATGAAAAAAAACTTTTTAATATTCTTTCAAACAGAAGAAGGTCTCGTCGATTCCTGTATGTAATTATTTCACTCTTTTTTGTGGCAATTGCTATGCCAATTGTCGGTATTGTTAAACTTGAAATGTTTCCATCTAGCGATCAGGACTCAATAACTATTTCTCTTGAAAATCCAAAAGGTACACCACTGTCTATTACAGATGTTATGGCGGAAGAAATAGAAGCATATCTCGCAAACGACATTCGTGTAGATAATTATGTTACTACTGTCGGTCCCTCTACTCACGTCGCTGGCTTTACAGTTAATCTTGCTAAAAAGCGTGACCATAGTGAAATAATAATTTCCGACTATGAGAAAAATTTACCCAGTTTGGTTTCGGGAAAATTAACAGTTGGTCAGCAAAATAGCGGACCAAGTCAAGGTGCACCTGTTCAAGTTAGACTTATTAGTGATTCTCTTGAAGATTTAGAAGAAGCTGCATTAATTTTAGCAAAGTATGTTGCCACAATCCCTGGAACAAGAAATGTTGAAAATGGAATTAAAGAAGGAAATGGGGAGTTAGTATTTGAAATAGATCGGGCAAAAGCAAGGTTTTATGGTGTTACAGAAATGCAGGTTGCTCAAGCTCTTCGTATTGCTGTTAGTGGTTCATCTGCTACAACAATTCAAAAAGGCGGTGAGGATATTGACGTAATAGTAACAAGTCGATTTGGAGAGGATGCGCTTGTTGGAGGCTTGTCTCAGGTCTCTATACAAGATATTAATGCTATTACTGTACTTACGCAGCAAGGTCCAATTTCAATATCATCATTTGGGGAAGTGAGACTGGTTTCAAGTCGTTCATCTATATCACATGAAAACGGAAAGAGGGATATAGTGGTTAGTTCTGAAGTGATGTCCGACGCTAATGCTGCTGAAATAGTATCTGCTATACAAAAGAAAATTCCTGAACTTAAGTTGCCTGAATCTGTGCAAATATCATTTGGTGGTGAAATGGAGGAGATTATTGAGTCTTTTACTAGTCTCGGACAGGCTATGTTGCTTGGTATACTTATGATACTTGGTTTGCTTATATGGCAACTTAATTCGTACCGTCAACCGTTCTTTATCATAGTTACAATTCCACTTGCTCTTATCGGTGTATTTTTTGGGCTCGCTATTACACAACAACCTCTGTCATTTCCAGGTTTTATTGGGGTGGTTGCACTCGCAGGTATTGTTGTGAATAACGCCATTATTCTTATTGATTCCATTAACTCAAACAGACTTTCTGGTTTGAATAAATTTGAGGCTATTAATAAATCTGCAAAATCTCGCCTTCAACCAATTATCCTTACAACATTGACTACTGTCTCTGGAATGCTTCCTCTTGCATTTAGCGATCCAACATGGGCACCACTTGTCATATCCATTGTTTTTGGTCTTTTGTTCTCAACCGTGTTAACACTTTTTGTAATACCAATTCTTTATTTATTATTTGGAGAAAAAGAGTTGGTTTAATAAAACTAACCTTAATTACTTTTAATATGCAATTTTTATTGAAAAGTAATAGATTTTAGAAAATAATGAAGAGTGTTATTTATGTCTTAATTATACACGATTCCTGTTTTTAATTATTTTTTAATAAGTCATTTATATCTCGCGAGCTATACCTCTAAGAGATTTATGTGTGTATTTTCTCATTTTTCTATCTTAAAGTGTTCGGCTTCAAAGGTAAATGTTCAGTTGGACCCATTTTGTGAAAGGAGAGAGATTATGGTTGCGACTATCACACGTTCGACGATCGCCCCCACCTTCACTCTCCGCTGATACCATCCACAAGGGATGTCGAGTGAAGCCGCGTAACCCCGAAACCCTCTACCGGGGGATCCGACCCAGGATCCCCCGTTTTTTTATTTAAAAATCAATATCTCATTAGAAAATAGAAAACACTTCTTTATTGGAAGTGCACTCTTTACTTTTGGTAGAAATTAAAGTAGTATGCAAATTACTTGCAACAATAAGTAATATAAAAATATGAGAATAGCATTTGTAGGAAAGGGTGGTTCGGGTAAAAGTACGCTGTCAGCGTCATTGTCTTTATTTATTTCAAAACAAAAATTAAAACCAATTACAGTTTTCGACGCCGATTTAAATATTCATGTACCGGAATTACTTGGTTTTCAAGAAATATCGAAAAATAATCATATATCCGCCAAAGAACCAACAGAGGAAATAAAAAGATGGTTAATTGGTGATAATGAGATAGAAAATTTAGGTGCTTTTAGAAAAACCACTCCGCCCACAAGAAAATCTAATATTATTAAAATTGAATCAATAAAAGAAACACCTTTGTATAAATACGGAGTTCATAGGGATAATATCTCTGTGTTTGCTGTTGGAACATATGAAAAAGACGAAATTGGAGCAACTTGTTATCACAATAGTCTGGCTACATTTGAAAGTATTCTAAATCATACTGATGATAAAGGTGGTTATATCATTGCAGACATGGTAGCAGGAGTTGATTCATTTGCTGGAACACTG
>SKGB01000060.1 GCA_007117675.1 Candidatus Nomurabacteria bacterium
ACCCGCATGGTGGTGGAGAAGGTCGTCAGGGAATAGGTCTCCGACGAGGTCCAAAAACTCGACAAGGAAAACTTGCATACGGAGTTAAAACTCGACGTAAGAAAAAGTACTCAAATGTACATATCTTGCAACGAAGAAAAACAAAAAGAAACAAGTCTTAAATATAATTCTTGTAACACAAAAAACCACCCTTTCGGGTGGTTTTTTGTGTTCTGACTTGTAAGTATATTTGTGTTATTTTTAATGTAAATTTCTTTTAAATACAAATCCAAACTTTAGAAATTATGGGAAATAAGATTATTTCTAGAGCTGTGATTTTTGACTTAGTGCAGATTGCTGCGGCATTTGCTGGCATTGTTTCCAAGATGCTTTTGGCGACCGATAATATTTGGGGTTGGATACTTGCAATCATTGGCTATGTACTTGTTGCAATTTACAACCTCTTTTATGTTCAGTTAAAAATACTTGCAGTTGTTGTAATAGGTTTGGCATTCCTATGTATTTATGGACTAGTTAAATGGTTGGGACAAACTGAAGGAATTCAAATTCTTGATTGGGTTATTGTTATAACAACAATTCTATTCTCCATTTGGTTATCTATTGTTGAATCAAAGAACAAAGCACCTTTATGGAGAATTTCTCTTTTTGTTGCTTTTACAACATTTCTAGCTTGGATTACTTTGGGTATGAAAATTAATATAATGGGGTGGTCTACACTTCTAGTGTCTCACGCCTTGTTGTGTTTTATCTACGCCAATAAAAAAAGTTGGGCTTTTGTTGTAATGCAAGTGATATCTTTTGGTATTGCTGTATGGAAACTATATGATCTTTTAGTTTAAAAACCCCCGATTATCGGGGGTTTTTGTAATGTTGACATAATTTATATTTTTATGTATAAATAAATTAAATCAATATGATATGGATCCTTCTTTAATTCAAGAATTAGCTCAATCTCTAGTTTTACCTGAGCCAAAGAGTGACTTCACAGCTGAATATTTTTCACAAATGTGTGTTGGTACTTTTTTCACAAACAACAAACTTTCAAATAAGGAAGAAAAACTTTTTCTTTCTGAATGGGCACGTCAATGTGTCCGTGTGATAGAGGAAGGTAGAGGGGAAACATTGCCCCATCTTTATATTCTGAGAAATATTCTGAAGCAATGTTTTCTTGTGTCTTCTCGAGACAGTTATGATGGCGAATTGAGTGACCTTAACGAAAAGATGTCTAAAGTTTGCTCATCGTGTGCTTGGCATTCAATCGATTACGCCACCTCACTTCGGGAACTCTTTTGGGTAAATCTTAAGAAAAACCACTCAAAACTTATTGAGTTTGTTTCTGACGAACAAGACAATGGTATTGAAACTTTTCGAGCGCTTGGTATTCCGACGGAGCAAATCACAGATGAAGCATTGTTTGGTGAGCGCGTACATGAACTACTTGGCGGTGAACATTTAACAGAATTTTGTTCGCAAGAACAAAGTGTTTATTCTAAGGAGGTTGAGGAGCTGGCAGACTTTTCTTTTGAGCTTTTCTTTTGAGTTGAAACCCCCGCTTGTCGGGGGTTTTTGTTATATTGACTAATCATTTATTTTATGATATATTCCACCCAACCTAAAAACAGTTATTTGATATGAAAAATTTACAAGAATTTCTCAAGGGTCTCTTTTCGAAAATAGACCCTAATGATTCTGCTCGAATCACCGCAGTGAAGTTTTTGTTGTTTATAGCAATACTCACTGTTCCTACTGGTTTTCTTTCTCGCATAACATCTTTTGATGCTGTTGAGGATCGTAATCAATTCCCCTATGCTAATATTGATCGTTTTAGTGCAGAAGCTGACGCTCTTCGAAAAGAGTACAGAGTGCTATATGACGATATTACCGATTGTGCTTTGGTGTCATTATCAAACGGGACGTACACTTCACGTGATTACATCTATGACATGCACACGGTTAGGAAACTTGATGAAATATATCGAAATCTTGGTGTTATGGGTTTTGGTTTTGATTTTTCGTCACGTCTTAGGGTAAGTTATCCAGATTTTTTTGACACAAGAAATCCCAATTGTGAAGAATTCGGAAAAGCTGCTGCTGAGATTGAAAAAGCTCACACAAAAGATCATCCAAAACCTGAACCTTTTACTTGGAAACTTTTCTTGCAATGGTTGTGGGGTTGGTATTTCGGAGCATTGCCTCTGGTTTTCTTTATGTGCTGTATTCTTGCGTGGCAGAAACGAATCTCATTTTCTGTAAGGTCACCATTTTCTGCGACTCTTTATTTTATTCTTTGGCCTATTAATTTTTTTGTGAGGGTCAGAAGAAGAATTTTAGATATAGATGCAGAAGCAAGAATTCGAATGTCTAAAGAGAGTTTGTTTTCAAAATTGTCAGAAAAAGAACGGCATTTTTTGCAAACATACAACTCTTTTGCGGGCAGTCGAAACAACTCACGAGAGAAGTGGTTGAAAGAGAAGTCTGAAGCTAAACACGAGGTTGTGAGGATTCTTTTGAGTCTTTCTCGCTTGTCTCCTCGGTATATCCTTGCTTTTGGTGTTGTGGTTCTATTTCGAGTATTATCTTTTGCCGATGTGAAAAATTCAACATTAGTTCCTCAAGATTGTTTGTGTGATGGTATAGAGATTTCTTTAATCCAAGAGTCGCCACCAGATATTTCGCAACAGTTGAAACATGAAAAGCCTGAATGGCTTTGGAATTTAAATCCTGATGAAAATTGGGAAGATGAACGACCGTGTGAGGAAAAGAAAATAATACCCAGAGTGAGACTGTCATTACTTAAAGGATATATCCAAGAGATACTTAAAGTTCCTCTTGGAGTGAATGCATATGTGATAAGCAAATGTATTCATCAAATATTCAAATGTAATGAGAAAAATCTGTATGGCGATGTTGTTTGTGTTCGCTACAGTGCGTCTTTCAGCACAAATCACAAACATGTATAGTGCGGATTCTAGTCTTGCTATTCATCAACTTTATGTTGGTGCGGTAGAGTCGATTAATTTTTCTGTCGACAGTATGTCGACACAGAATTGGACGGGTCTTCGTGTGGGTAGTAATGCAACGTACACAATGAACAAAGTTTTCAGTATCAATGCATTTTTTGCATTAGATCAAAACTCAGACGGGTATTTAGGAACAATAAATTCTTTTGTTCTAAAAACACGTATAGGAAAAAACTTTGTGTGGACGAATGGTGTGGGCGCTCAAGTAAGTGCCTTATTCCACAGGCCGATACCTCCGTCATTTTCTGGGCACTTTGAGCCTTGGGTAAAAAGACAGATACCTGGAGTTGGATTTTTAACTCGCTTTGAAGTTGGTTCAACAAATAAACTAGTAGGAAGTATTGCGCAACGAAACAATCAAGGTGAATTTCATCTTGGTTTTAATCGTAAGCAAAAATTTCTTACTTCGGTTTGGGTTAATACTGATAGAAGTATGTGGGGAGGGGCGGTCACGCTCCAAATGTCAAAGATTTCAACAGTATTACTTGTTGACCAGACTCACTTGGGTTACTTTGCTTGGGTTACGTTACCAAAAGATTGGGGTACTTATCTTGATTTTGGTTTTGATTACAAGCAAAGAATGATACCAAGAGCAGAAGTGGGATTCTTGAAATCTTACAAAGTAACGTCTTACAAACTCGCTGGAGTTGTGGGTATGGGATATTCCTACGAACAGCGCGCTGTTCGTGGATACCTAACCATTGCTTTGTCTGATTAGTATTAGTTATTTTTTCCAGCTTGAAACCCCCGCTTGTCGGGGGTTTTTATTATATTTGAGTATTGGTGTGTTGATTGACATCAAAGCACTCTTTTGATAGTATATCAAGCAACTCATCTTTGAGTTTGTTTTCTTAGAAAAACATAAATATTTGAGTAATGTAAACAGGCACGATGGCCTATGTGGCTCGTTTTCGCAAGAAAAGAGAAAA
>SKGB01000035.1 GCA_007117675.1 Candidatus Nomurabacteria bacterium
CAGCAACAATAGTACCAACAACAACAGCAGTAGCAACTAAAAGAAAGTAAAACAGGACCAGTCGTTTCCTTTTATCGCCCGGCACAATGATATTCACTATTAAGATCATTATTACAGGTAGCATCATACATACCCCAAGATACCCCCAAGACATCTCAGGAGCACTAGTTTGTGGATCTTGTTGTGTCGCTCCGTTTTCAAGAGAGATCTCATCGTACTCCTCTACGAAGCGAGGAGGAAACAGGGTTTCCATTCTCAGCACAAGTCCTTTTTGCGCTGCTCCACCACCCATAAGAGTGTACACCTCTTGATCAGTAAAAGTGTATGGTGTGGTGTTTTTGAAAGATTTCTCTTCCAATACGTGTGATTCATCTGGAGTTTCCAGAACCTGCATGGTTACCACACCGTTTTGCTCGGTGTATATTGTGTCTATTCTTGCGAAAGCAGTATAGCTTACGCAGAAAAGAAGTAAGAAAATCAATGTACTTTTCATGACTCTAGGTTTAAATTTCTTTGAATATACTATGAAAAGTGTTTTGTGTCAATGTGTTTTTATGTACACTTTAAACAAAAACCCCGTTGCGCAAGCGACGGGGTTTTTCAAGAGTCCTTTCATTCAGATGCTTTCTATTTCAATTCAAGCCATGTTTTTCCAATATCAGACGAAACAGCAAGAGGAACCTCGGGAACCATCTGCAAAAATGAATTTTCAAAAACATATTTCATTTTATTTTGAATAATCGGCAAAATATCTTGAATATACCCATCTTGGATTTCATAAATCAGCTCGTCATGCACCTGCAACACAAGCCGTACGCGGTCTTGCAAGCCTTGTGACACAATTTCCCTGTCGATATGTACCATCGCAAGCTTTACAATATCTGCGGTTGCAGTGCCTTGAATTGGGGCATTTGTCGCCATACGCTCTGCCATTGCTCGGATAAAAGGGGTTTTTGAGTTGATAGACTCAAAATTACGCCTTCGGCCAAACATTGTCTTGGTAAAACCATGTTGTCGTGCAAATTCTTTGGTCGACTCCAGATAGTCTTGTACCCGTGCAAATTCTTTGAAATATTGGTTATAAAAATCTTGTGCCTCTGAACGAGTAGTTTCGAGTTGTTTTTGAAGGGCGGTGATTCCCATCCCGTAGATAATCCCAAAGTTAATCACCTTGGCACGGCGACGCATTTCACTGGTTACATCTTGCTCTGAAACATCAAAGACCCGAGACGCAACCGCCGAGTGAATGTCTTTTCCCTCCTTGAAAGTCTGTATCATAAAAGGGTCTCCTGACAAAAGTGCAGTAAGGCGAAGCTCGATTTGAGAATAGTCACACCCCACAAGCGACCAGCCTTTTTCTGAAACAAAGGCCCCACGAATTGCACGCCCGAGCTCTGTTTTAGTCGGAATGTTTTGCAAATTTGGGTCATTTGAAGAAAAGCGCCCTGTTGTGGTGCCATTTTGCACAAACTCTGCGTGAATTTTCCCATCTTCCCCAACCAATTTTGGAAGTGTGTCGATATAGGTAGAAAGAAGTTTCGAAAGTTCTCGATGTTCTAAAATCAAAGGAATTATCTCATGTTGTCCTTCGAGCTTTTCCAAAACAGTGACATTGGTTGAAAAACCACCACTCGCGCCTTTTTTCACTCCTTTAGTAGGAAGTGCCAGCTTTTCAAATAAAACCTCTGAAAGCTGTTGCGGTGAACGAATATTAAACTCCATACCGGCAAGCGTGTGTATTTTTTTCTCAATTTTTTCAAATTCTGTGTGATATGTTTTTGAAAGGTTCTCAAGAAAGGCAACATCTACCGAAATCCCTGTTTCTTGTATTTTGTTCACAATAGGAATAAGTGGTTCTTCTATTTCTTTATACACTCTCCAAAGCTCTGAGTCGGCTTCAAGTGTTTTGAAAATATATTTTTTTGCTTCTTGAAAAGTGTTTTTTTGAGACCAAGACAATATATCTTCAAGATTTGCATTTGTTTTGTCAGAATTAAGGACCCACAATGCAATTGCTGTTTTTTGTAGCTCAAGAGAGTCCACCACTTCTTCTTCGGATTGCTCAACTTTGTGCACATCGAAAAATCCTTTCACACGTGTCATAAGTCCTCGAAACTCAAGTGTTTGAAACATTTCGAGAATCTGTTCTGGTTGCACCGCTTCTCGCCAGACTTTCGACGGCAAAGAAAAAGGAACCGGCACATCTCGCACAATGGTTGCTAAAGCCTTTGAATACAAAGCTTCTTCCTCGTGTTCTTTCAAAAGGTCTATAGTTCTTTGTTTAATACCTTTTTCCAAAAGTTTTGATTCATCTTTTTTAAGAACCTTATACAAATTCTCAAGAGTTTTATAGCCTGTTATAAGTTGGGTGGCGCCTTTTTCACCAATACCTTTCACACCCATAATATTGTCTGACGGGTCACCGCGAAGCCCTTTGTAATCGGGCAGAGACTCTGGCTTAAACCCAAAGCGCTCAACCACAGCTTTTTCGTCATACAAAACTGTGTCTTTTATCCCTTTCCTAATAGTAAACACTTGCACCTTTTTTCCATCCACAAGTTGCAAGGTATCCATGTCGCCCGACGCAATAATAGTTTCCATATTTTCATCCTTTTTAAGGATTTCACTAATGGTTCCAAGAATATCATCAGCCTCATACCCCTCTTTTTCAAAAATAGGCACCGAAAATGCTTGGAGAAGGTCTCGAGTACGCTTTATTTGCTGCACCAAATCGTCTGCCGCCTCTGTTCTGTTTGCTTTATATGTTTCGTCAACATCGTTTCGAAAAGACCCTCCTGGAAGGTCATATGCTGCCACAATATAGTCGGGTTTGAGCTCGGTGATGATACTCATGAGCATCGACGCTACACCAAACAAAGCACCTGTCGGCTCGCCTTTTGAGGTAGAAAATTCTGGAAGTGCATGATATGCACGAAAAATAATTGCAAAGGTATCCAAAACAACCACACGAGTTTTCTTTTCTTTCATGATTATAGTATACCCCCACACCAAATTCTATCAAAACCCCAACCATAGAGACTTGAAATTTTATGTAAAATCAAGCACTATACACTATATGATTTCAAAATCACTCAATGACACAAAAAAAATAGCACAATATTTTGTAGAAAATCTTGTGCCACTTCCCGACCAAGCAACCGTTGTTGAGCTTATTGGAGACTTAGGTGCTGGAAAAACGACCTTCACTCAAGCGCTCGCACAATATCTGAACGTCTCCGAAACAGTAGTCAGCCCAACCTTTGTGATCCAAAAACGTTACAAAATTTTCAACCATCCTCATTTTGAAACTATCATCCATATCGATGCATACCGCCTTGAAAATCCAGATGAGATTTTAGGTCTTAAATGGAAAAAAGACATTGAAAACCCTCAGAATCTTATTTTGATTGAGTGGCCAAGCAAGATTAAAACCCATATTCCAAACTCACACCAAATATATTTTACATTTGTGGATGAAAACACACGAGAAATAATAATTTGAAACAAAAAAAGCGACCCACTCGAGTCGCTTTTTTCAAGCATGCACTATTTGTCACGCTTGAACTTGAACAAGTTTCTTTTCTTTTCTTCGCAGCCACAACTGTCGCATACCATACCCCACAAGGCAAGATACTGCAATAAATGCTGTGTATTGTGTTGCGAATGAGGTGCCACCGAAGGCACCGGCAACAGCAAAAAAGCTGGCAACGGCAATAAAAGCAACAAAAGCGCCGCCGACAGCAAAATTAACAGTAACAGTGCCAGCACCCCAAAAAACGGGGACAGCAAAAGTAAAAACACCGGCAATAATAGTAGTAGCAACAGTAACACCACCGGCAATAGCAAAAGCGTCGGCGCCGGTAAAAACAGTACAAGCAAAAGCAGTAATGGCAGG
>SKGB01000018.1 GCA_007117675.1 Candidatus Nomurabacteria bacterium
TGAAAAAAATATACTTATTTATTAATAATATTTATGTATATTAAAAATTCATAAATAGAAAAAACTTTACATATATCATATTATGTTGTGGTATGAAAATAAATATACCTACAGCAGCTTTTATGCCAAATACAATAAACGGCATATTTGATCATAATGGTTATATTAAAAAATTAAATAATAAAATTCAAAAAATTCAAAAAACCCTAGGGGGCGATGCTGCAGAACAGTATCTCAATCAAGAAAAATTTAAAGTTCGATATAGTGTTGCGATGGAACTTCTTGCTCGTGAAAATGCTTTAAAATTAAAAACTGACCGTCCTTATGAGTTGGTTGAGTTGGTTAATGAATATAATGAGTATCTTACTAAGAGTTTAGGTGTTTCAAAAGTTAATAAAAATAATAATGTACCCCTAGAGCCAGATTATTCTATTTTAGCAGATTCTCCCGTGTATCCTTACGAAGCAGATTTAGGAATTAGTTTAGAGCAAAAAAAGGTAATGATGCAGAAAGTTGTACGATATTTACGTAAAAAAAATATTTTTGTTGAATTTTCTAAGACCATAAAGGATTCTGAAGCTAATGACACGAAAGGAGGATATATTACATTAAGTGAAAATGGAGAACGTGAGTTACCGATAGGTGAATTGGTTGGTAATAGAATACTGGTAAATCCATGGAATGTTGATTTTATGAGCTGTTTTTTAACTATTGGTCATTTATATGGTCACATGGTTCAAGAAATGCATCTTTTTGAAATTGCGGGTATTAGAGAGTTTCTTGCATATCCAAAACCACTTAATTTAGCTTTAGTGCAAAAAAATTACAAAGCACGATATGGTAGGGATGATTATAAAAAAGATTTTAAGATTTTTGAGGAAGAAGCTTTTGCTTATGCAAAATACTCTTTTCAAGAGGCTGGGATTGAATGGTCATCAAAGATAGAATATGCGATGCGTGTTTATATAGAAACAGATTTTGATGAATTGTGGAGATGGGCAACTCAAGCGCCTGAAAAAGAAGCAAAAGCTTTTATGGAGCTTTTTAATGAATACTATCTGAAATATACAGGGAAATTTAAAGATTTGTATGCTAAAAATGTTTCAATTGAAGTTGTGGAAAGTAATAGCGAAAATATTTCAGTTGTTCGTGATGGTAAAATTTAAATTTAACCAATGAATTGTGTGGTAAAAAATTACCACCATTCTTGAGAACTTAACATATTGTTGAGTTTTCAAAGATGGATATGTTCTTTAAAAACCGAGCGTGCCAGATGCTCATACAAGTCTCCAGGGCAGGAGCAAGTAATTATGAGAATATTGGTAATCGAAGACAGTCAAATTCAAAGCGATGCTGCACAGGCACAGTTAGTGGGTCATGAGGTAACCATTTGTAAATCTTTTCGTCAGGCTGAAGAAATTCTTGCTGGAGCGAAAAATGGTTGTTGGTATAAAGAAGATGCAGATTTCCCGTTTGATGCGGTATTGACTGATCTTTTTTTACCACCAAGCCCTATAGGGACTGTGAGTGTGGTCCAGCATTATGAGAAAGACAAGGATGTTATCAAGCGTGATTTACCCAAGACAATAGAGCGATTCGGGAAAGAGATTCCTTATGGATTGGTTATTGCCCTGGTAAGCATGCGAAGAAACATACCGGTCGCTATTGTTTCTGACAAGGGACATCATAGTCATCCTATTAACTGGGCGCTAGACCTTGTAGCCTCTCGCGAGAGAAGATTACTACTCGGAACAAGCCCCTTCCTAACCATGGAAGGATGTTATCTGATGACCAAGAATGCTAATGGAGAAACAGTAAAAAACTGGGCGAAAGCGTTGGAAATTCTCATGAAAGAGGCTTGATTGACTAACGGACCGGTCTCACACCACCTCATAGCGTAAGGTGGCCGGTTGGCAACAGAAAGTATGTCTTCGGACCGAAAAAGTGAAACCAGACGCTCTTCTGGATTTGTCATAGACATGAGCAAAGATTTTGTCCCCGTTTTGTCACAATAAAATGGAGAGCCTAGAGGAAGCAGAACCTCAAATACGCGGTGAGAATATTCTCACCGCACTATCGCAAGATGTGTATCTTGCCTGATGAGTCGGAAACGACGAAATAGAAAATCTTTAACAATTAAAGCATGAAAAATTTTTGGAAGTTCTTTTTCGGAACACCTCAACGTATCCTTGTGTGGATCGTGATCGGTGTAATTATTTTAGCCGCCACCAATCTAAATACCCTGGAGATGATTCTTAACAGGATGTTGTTGATCGCTTTGAATCAATTACTTCCTTTACTGATCGTTGTGGGGGTTATTGTGTACGCATTTAAGAAAATACTAAAGTAATTATCTTTATGGGGTAAGTAAACGTATTTACCCTCATTTTTGAGAACTTAACATATTGTTGAGTTTTCAAAGATGGATATGTTCTTTAATTTTTAAATCTAAATATTATGAATCCTAGATTATCTATACTAGTCAAGTTTTTGTTAGCGAAAGCAAAGCCTCATCAATCAACAGACTTTGTTCCAGAGATTTGGCTGAGGGATTTTTTTAGTGGTCTATCTCCACAAACAAAAGCATATATAAGTTCTGCTTTTAAGGATGGTGATGAGATAAAGAAATTTTATCTGCAGATGATTGGTAAATTGCGTGTTTGTGAGTCAGAGTCAGATTTTTTTGTAAGTCGCTCAAACAAACCAAACCTAGACCACTATGACTCTAAACGAGACGAAGGAGTGTATGAAGGAAAATTTGGTGTATATACCAATGATTAGAATTTTATTACACTTTGTAAAAAAGCCGATAGTATCGGCTTTTTATTTTTTCTTAAGTGTTACCACCACCGGACAGTGGTCTGACCCCATGATATCTTGCCTGTGTTTGATGGATTGTATTTCTGGAAGAAGTTCCTCTGTGCATACTGCATAATCGATACGCCAACCGACATTTCGTTCGCGGGCTCCAATGGCTCGATAGCTCCACCAGGTATACTCATCTTTCTTGTTTGGGTTTTTGTGTCGGAAAATATCCACAAGTCCTCCTTTTTTCAAAAACTCAGAAAACTTTTCTCGTTCTGGCATGGTAAAACCAATGGTGTGTTCGTTTTCTTTTGCTCGTGCAATGTCGAGTTCTGTGTGTGCAATGTTAAAATCTCCTACAATGAGAATTTTTTTCTGCCCCCTTTTTTTAAGACTTTTTATATATTCAAGAAGTTCATCATAAAATTCCATCTTGTATGTAAGCATTTCTTGTCCACTTGCTCGTTCGCCACCGTTTGGAAAATAGATATTAAGAAGGGTAATATCGCCAAAAGTGACCTCGGTTACACGTCCGTCTTCGTGAAATTTAGGATATTTTTTAAAATTTGTCTGTGTTGAGTCGGGTTCGTGTTTTGAAAAAATAGCAGTTCCAGCATATCCTGGACGAGTGCCGTCGTGCCACACTGTGTGGTAGGGGAGCTCTTTGATAGACTTTGGTGTTTGGTCAAAAAAAGCCTTTGTTTCTTGCAGACAAAAAATATCAGGTTTTTCTTTCTGAATTATTTCTACAAAACCTTTCTTTTCGATTGCTCGTATTCCGTTTACATTCCAAGAAAACACTTTCATACTCACAGTATATCATTTTAGAAGTAATGATATACTAGACATATGAATAAAGAATTACTACAACGTGAACTTCGTCGTAAAATACTTCACATTCTTACAGGAGTGGTCTTGATAGCATCGGTTTTTTTCTTTAAAACCATAGACGCTGTTTTCTGGGTTGGTCTCGTGCTCCTTGTTCCGTTTGTGGTGTTTTACTATATTACAAAATGGTTTAGTCACACTACCATTGGTCAGCGGGCATACAAACTTACCGAAAGACATCAGGGTCACCACACAAATGGTTTGGGTGGAATGACCTATGTGCTGGGAGTTTTTCTTGCCTATGTTCTTTTTGCCTTCGACCCTCTTATTGTTATTGTAAGTATTTTAGTGCTGTCTTTTGGTGATGGTGTTGCAAGCTATGTTGGTATGAAATATGGAAAAAACACCATTAACATAGAAGGGAACACAAAAACACTTGAAGGAAGTCTCTCTGGTTTTATTGCAGCGACACTTGTGAGTCTTTTCTTTGTTGACTTGTTCACCGCTGTTTTGGTGTCTGCGATAACAATGGCTGTTGAGTTTGTAGGTATTCGAATGTTTGGGCAAGAAATTCCAGATAACATTTATATTCCTGTTATTGCTGGAACGGTTTTGTTTCTTGTTATGAACTTTTTGTAGGCTTAAGCCTTTTTCTGAAGGAGTGTAAAAATATATCGATGGTTGTCCATGTGGGGGAAGGTGTGTACTTCTGACCGAACAATAGAACAGTCTTCTCCAAACATGTCTTGGAATTCTTCTTTTGTGAAAAAATGATAGTGAAAACCGTGAATTTCAAAATTTCCGGTTTTTGAAGCGCGTGGCTCAAAATTAATAAAAGTTTCAGTCATTTTTGAAAGTTGTACTAAAAGTATAAACCCTCCAGGTTTTAATACTCGTAGTACTTCTTGAGTATAAAGGTTCCAGTCGTTGGGATGAATGTGTTGGAGTGTATTAAAGTCTGTGACAATATCTATTGTTTTGTCTTGAAGGGGGATATTGAAGACATCTCCTGCCATAAAAGCAACACGTCCTGCATATCCTCGAAGTTTAACATCTGCATTGTTTCTTTCTATAAGTTCGGGAATGTAGTCAAGTCCGATAACTTTCATACCTAGATCTGCCATGGTGTACGTCCAGTTTCCTCGACCAGACCCAATGTCAAGAACCGTTGTGTTGTGGGGAAGTCTTTGAAGAAATGAGATGCCTTCTTGTACATAAGTGTTGTTTGACCACTTGTCTGTTCCTGTGGCGTAAGCTTCTTTGAAACGTTGTTTTTGTTTTGGATATAACTCATTCATATGGAGTGATTATACCACCTGTTGACAAAACAGGGTGTGAAGAGTACAAATAAACATAAATTAAATTGTTTTTTATGAGCACTACCAGCACCCTTCCTCTTGTTGAAATGCATACAAAAAATGTTTGTATGCTTGAGCTTGAGTTTATCTCAGGAAAAAAAGCCTCAATTATTAGAATCATTAGGGATTTCTGTATTTCTGATGAGGCTATGCTTTCTATTGTTCAAAAATATTCAATACGATCTTTACCTGTTGGATACAAACAAAAAAATGATACGCACTGGAAACCTCTTGATAATGTCCTTTTTACTAATATTCCAGATGGGCGTATTCAGGTTATTATTTTTACCAATGATTCTGTGTCTATCGATATTTTACGTCGTGTAGGAAAAGCTTTTTTGCAAGAAATAGAAAAGCAAAAAACCCCTGATTAAAGGGGTTTTTCTTTTTTACCATGAAACTTTTGGTGTACTTCCTTGAGGTGCTTGTTTGTTACGTGGGTATAAATTTGTGTGGTGGAAATATCCGCATGGCCGAGGAGCTGTTGCACCGCTCGAATATCTGCACCGTTTTGAAGTAGGTCTGTGGCAAAGCAGTGTCGTATCACATGGGGGGTTACTTTTTTGGTGATGCCGGCAATGGTTGCGTACTTTTTTACAATTCGTTCCACCGAACGCCTGTTGAGTCCCTCGCTTATGTTTACTTTGTTTTTGTTGTTAGAAGCATTTACAAAAAGAGCTTCTGACATATTCTTTCTTATTTTTAGATATGTTTGAATCGCTTGTTTTGCGGGAGGGGAGAGAAAGACCACACGCACCTTTCCTCCTTTTCCACGAATCGAAAACTCATCTCGTGAAAGATCAAGATCGCTCGTGAGGGAACATAGCTCGGAAACACGGAGCCCTGTGGAGAAAAGAAGTTCTAAAATTGCTTTGTCTCGATACAAAACCTCTTGAGCGTTTTCTTGCTTTTCTTTTTTCAATAGTTCGTCTGGTGCCCGAAGAAGTCTTTCAAGTTCTTCTTGAGAAATAATATCAACAACTCGTTCAGGGATTTTTGCAAGTTCTATCTGGTCTGCGTTCATGGTGCTCACACCTTTTCGTGCCATGTATTTAAGAAAGCTTCGAAGTGCTATGAGATAGTAGTTTTGAGTTTTTTTAGAGAGTGTTTTTCCCGTAGCTCTGTTGTTGCCAAGTGACTGCCTGTTGAGATGAAGGCGAAACTCCCGAACCTTGTCTTCGGTGATTTCTTTGGGGGTTTTTATTTTTGCAAATTCAAAAAAACGCTCTAAATATCGTGCGTAGTTTTCAACTGTTTTTACTGCTCGCCCTTTTTCTATTTCTATATATTCAAGAAACTGCTGTTTCCATTTTTCTATTTCTGTTTTGTTTTTCATGTTGTATGTCGCACAATAATTATACCTTATTTTTTTATTCAAAAAATCTTTTTCTTTTTTCATTACCTAAAATACTTACATGCTTTTTTATTTATAAAATAGTCATTTACTTTTTTCATGATGAAAAAGTAACAAATTCCGACACTTTCACATGTTCACGTAAAGAAAACAGATATCTTTTTCGTTAAGAAAATTGCGTTCAAGCAAAGCGGTTAGCAATTTCTAGAAAAGGATATCTGTTTTTAGTAGAACATGTGAGTGTCTAGACTTTTTGTTTCTTTTTGGGTGATGCAAAAAGAAAGTAAATATTTCTATCAAGAAAAAAGAGACATTGACAAACCCATATTTCCCATGCTACAATACCGTCTGTTATTAGTTAGAACAGACAGAAATACCGATTCCTTTTTGATTGATATTTCTAGTAAAACAATATGTTGAATAAGGACAAAAAGGCGAAAGTTATTAAAAAGACTGCAATGTCAGATACCGATACTGGTTCATCTGCTGTGCAAGTTGGAATCCTTTCGGAGCGAATCAAGGAGCTCTCGGCTCACTTGAAAAAGCACAAAAAGGACAATCACTCTCGTCGAGGACTCATCAAGCTCGTTGCAAAGCGACGAAAGCACATGAAGTATCTTGATAAAAAAGATCCAAAAACATTTGCAAAGCTTGTAAAAGACTTCAAACTAAAAGGGTAAAAAGATAAAACAGCGCACAAGTAGTGCGCTGTTTTTAAATTACTCAGTATCTATGTTTTTCTTTCCATTCTTGAAAAACATTTTCCCAATCTTCTCGGAAGACTTCAAGAATATGTGAATCAACATATTCACCCATACGAAAAAAATTTTCTTTTCTGGTCCCAATTATCTTGTAGCCTGCTTTTTCTAAAGCTTTTAAGCTACGAGGGTTGTTGGAGTGAACCTCTGAACAAACTTTTCGCATGTTTAGAGTATGAAAGGCGTGTTTCAGCATATGCATCTTAGCTTCGGTTCCAAAACCTTTGTTTCGATGTTTTTCATCACCAATGTTTGAGCCTGTCATGCATGTTCCGTGAACGTGGTTAATTTTGTGAATTCCCATTACACCAATAACTTTACCAAGCTCTTTTGGTATTAAAGATAAAACAAGGTCGGTTTTAGAGTTGTTCACTCTATGTATCCATTCTGTTTCTTCTGCAACACTCATAAAACTATGAGCTGATAAAAATGTATGAGTGTCAGATGTGTTCATAAAAGAAGCGTACAGCCAAGCATCATCTGTGTGGGGTAGGCAGAGCCACATTCTTGGTGTCTCAATACATACTGTGTACTTTGGATCTAATTGTTTTGAGTCCATTTTGAGTAAATTTAAATAAGTTAAAGAACAAAAAATCACCTAGTCTTTCTAGGTGATCTTTATCTTTGAGGTATTGAGTACGTCCAAAACAAATATCACCTAAAAATACACCTGGTTTTCGTAACCAAGCACTTTTGAAGAAATATTTGTGTTGTGACGTTTAAAAGTCATGGTTATATAATAGTATATGAAAATATTTTGTCAATACTTTATTCCAAAACCATAAGAAATAGTGGTTTTTCTAATACTTGACAAACATTCTAATATATGATACTATATATTTATACATAAAATTTGTAATAAAAAAACCGCCCTTTTATGAAAAAACGATGATGGAGCGTGACGGTGGTGACTAGCTCCCTAATATCCTTCAGTAGAGAAGTCACATGAGACCCGCAATATTGCGGGTTTTTCTTTTTTCTCCACTTCTATAATTACCTATTTAATTGTACGATATTGGTATGTTCTCTCGTGTATACAGCGCGCAAACAAACGCACTTTTGGGGCACATTATCACTATTGAGGTTGATATTTCAAAATCATTCCTTGCTGCTTTTTCTGTGGTTGGACTTCCCGACAAAGCTGTTGAAGAAGCGCGAGATCGTGTGTCGTCTGCAATTAAAAACTCAGGTTTTGAAAATCCAAAGTCAGCACAACAAAAAATTGTCGTGTCGCTTTCTCCAGCAAGCCTTAAAAAAGAAGGGTCAACATACGACCTTGCGATTGCTCTTGGGTATCTCTTGTCCAACGACGATATTTCTTTTGATCCAGAAGGAAAAATTTTTCTTGGAGAACTAGCGCTCAATGGTGAGGTGCGAGGTGTCAATGGAATACTGCCACTTGTTCAAACCGCCCGAGACAAAGGTTTCCAAGAAGTTTTTGTGCCTGTTGTAAATGCACAAGAGGCAGGACTTGTTGATGGTATTACTATTTTTCCTATTCAAAATCTAGAGCAGGCGGTAGATCATCTTTCAGGAAAAACACCCCTTAATCCTCAAGAAAAAACAGTATGGGAATACAGTACACGACAAACAGTTGCAGATTTTTCTGATGTAGCAGGACAACACGAAGTGAAACGAGGTCTTGAGATTGCCGCGTCGGGCGGGCACAATATTGCAATGTATGGGCCGCCCGGAACAGGAAAGACCATGCTTGCAAAAGCCTTTTCGGGAATTCTCCCGCCGCTCTCTGAACAAGAGGCTTTGGAAGTGACAGGGATACACAGTATTGCAGGAACATTGCGTGATACAATACTTTGTCATCCACCATTTCGGTCGCCACACAACACCTCAAGCTATGTGTCGGTGATTGGTGGTGGGGTGGTGCCAAAGCCGGGTGAGGTGACACTTGCGCACAAGGGTGTGTTGTTTCTCGATGAGTTCCCTGAGTTTGATCGACGGGTTTTGGAAAGTCTGCGTCAGCCTTTGGAGGATAGGGTGGTGAATATTTCTCGCGCAAAGGGAACCGCGACATTTCCTACACATTTTATTTTAATTGCTGCCATGAACCCACCTGACCCAAAAGCAACCGCTTCGGATATTGTTCGCTACGAACGAAAAATATCAGGTCCGATTATGGACCGTATTGATATATGGGTGAATGTTGACCATGTTGAGTACGAAGAATTGGGAAAGGGTGGTGACGGGAGAGAGAAAAGTGTCGATATTTTACAGCGTGTCCTGAAGGCTCGTGAAAGACAAAACGCTCGCTTTGGAAAAGAAAAACTTAACAGTGAAATGAACGTGAAAGATATTGCAGAGTATGTAGTGTTTGCAGAAGGTGTTGAAGAGCTTTTAAATCAAACCGCACGAAAACTTGCACTTTCTCCGAGGAGCTATCACAGAGTCATAAAGCTTGCACGAACCATTGCAGATCTTGAGGATTCTGAACTTGTAGAACAAAACCACATTCTAGAAGCCTTGCAGTATAGACCTAAAAAACACTAAAAACAGCGAAGTCGTAGGCTTCGCTGTTTTTTTGTGTAAAAGTTTAATTTCTCAATAGTTATTTTTAATACAATATTGGTGTTGGTACTGGGTCTGGGTCTCCTCGAACTTCAAAGTGAAGGTGTGGTCCAGTTGATCGTCCTGTGTTTCCAAGCTCTCCAATTTTCTGCCCTTGTGTTACTCGCTGTCCGACTGTTACATCATTCTTGCTTAAGTGAGCATACAGTGTTTGAGTATTGTTTGTGTGTTTGATAACAATATATTGTCCATACCCCCCATTCCAGCCAGAGTCTTTACTGATGATAACGATACCGTCCGCCATTGCTACAATAGGAGTTCCTACTTTGTTTGCAATATCAAATGCTCCATATGGTCCGTGATGTCTTTGGGTCACAATACCTTCAACGGGGCGTACAAAGAAAGATTCTAATTCTTTTCTCTTTGCGACAACAGTACTTGATGGGCTGTTTGTCTGCTGTTGAGTACTTGTGACTGTCCGTTGCTGCCTCGCTGTTTGAGTGTTGCTTGAAGACTGTTGTGTTGTTTTTGTTTCTTGTGCTCCCAGTTCCCCATCTGGAATAATTATTTTTTGTCCAATACTTAATTTTGTATCAATATCTAGGTTATTATAATTTGCAATTTCTTCAACATCTCCAGCATACCTTGTTGCAACTGTTGAGAGTGTGTCTCCCTCTCGAACCTCAACCTGAATACCTGTAATAGGTAAGAGTATTAATTCTTGACCAACACGAATATTATCACCTCTTCTAATACCATTTGCCCATCGAATAGTGTTGGTTGATATTCCATATCGTTCTGCTATTTCAGAAATAGTATCACCCGTCTCAACTCTGTAGATAATAATTTGACCGCTTGTGGTTGTTACCTCGGCTATTTCATAATCGATAGAATATGGAGAAAAGTCAGGAATAAGAGACCCGTCTCTATCAAAGGTTATTCTTGGGCCTCCGAATGAATTAGCAAAGGCTCTTTGCTCGTCAAGCTTAACTTCCAGAAATGTTGCATTTTGAAGATTTACAACTGTCTGTGTTGTTTTTGCGTGAGCTTTAGTCTCAAGGGGGTTTGCAAAAGAATATCCACCAATAAAAGAGAAAACACCCGCGTAAATTAGTGTAGGCAAGAAAACAAATGAAGAGAATATACCCACAAGTGCTTTGTTTCGCGTTGTTGCAAAAGATTGTAACAATATGTTCATCCTACCGGCGGGTTTTTTCGTACTGCCTGGTTCGGAATCTTGAAATAGATTTTCTATAAGCCTAAGTTACGCACGTGGAGCGACACATATATATGTATACACGCATCACATCCACAAGTTTGTTTTGACTGTACTTTTTTATATGACATATATAAGTACTGTCATGTGCCTCTCTATGCTACTTGATGCAAGGGAGAGAGTCAATAGGGTTGTGGAAAACGTCAGGTTTTTGAAAAATTGACAAAAATATGGTGGTATACTGTTTATATTATGGTTATAGAAATGTCGCCACGCAACAACAATAAACAAAATGCTTCTTCTTATGAAGAGGCATTTCAGACTATTACTAATGCAAAAAATAAACAACAAGAAAAAGATAAAATGATGCAACAAGCACTTGAAAAATTAAGAGAGGAACAGTCAGAAGGAAAAAGGGAGCAAATGAATAAAGATTTTAATAAATACGAGGAAAAATCTCGCGGAGTTCAGGCTGGTCTTCAAACCGCCGCTGAGCATTATGGTTCAGAATATCGAAATTATGAATTTGGTGCTGGAAACAGATTTGCTTCTGAAGAACAGAAAGGTCGTGCAAAAAAAGACAAAGAAATACAAATGGCTGAAGATTGGAAAACTACAGAAGGTCAAGAATCAGAAATTCAGTCAATAAAAGAGAAGCAGTTAAAAATTGAAAAAGCTCTTACGGTGGTTCAAGAGAGTTTGCGTTCTCTTTCACAAGAAGATCATGTTGACCCTGAAATTATCAAAGGTCTTGAAAAACAAGAGAAAGATTTAATTTTTCAATTAAATACTTTTCGTATGACAGATCCTTCTTTGTATGATGGTTCATATGAAAAAGCAAGAAATTCTGTTAAGAATATGAGTAAAGAGACTGTTCAAGACAAAGAATTTTTAATGTATTCAGGAAACACAAATATTACAGGAGTAACTCCTACATGGGAGGCTACAACAACCAATTATACAGCTGAGAATAAAGCAGTCTCTAGTAATCTAGAGTATGGAGATGCCGATGTAGATATAAAAGAATTTTCTCAACCAGTGGAGCAAGCTGATAGCATGAGAGATACTCGTACACCACAGTCGGTCACTGATAAAACACCTTCTAATAATATAGATACTTTAGAAAAAGCACTTTCAACAAATAAAAAAGAAGACGATCTTGCTCTTACAAGTTCGTCTGCGGTTGGTAAAAATGATTTGAATGTTGAAAGGGTAAAAGAGTCAATATTGTCCTCGTCTGAATCATTTGAAAATAAAACCCCACAAGCTTTAGATTCTCGAACACAGGGCACTCTTGCTAAGATGGGCGTTTCTTTTGATGATTTAGTCAGGGAGGTTCCTGATTTTGCATATATGTCAGAAGGTGCTCGCGCCTTTGTCTTGGATAAAGTTCAACAGCAGGGTGTCGAAAAGATTCAAGAAAATGCAGAGCGGTTGTTTGAAGAATCAAAAAATAAATCTTCTCGCTTAAAAAGAATATTTACAAAAGGGTCTCTTTCTCGTGAGGCAAAAAGACAAGCGGTTCAAGAGTATAAAGGTCTGGAAAATTACAAAGATGATATTCAAACTATGGTTCAGTTTGTGGAAGATTCAGTCATTAAGGGTTATATTGATCGCGATATTGTTATAGATGAAAAAACAAACAAGCCTCGTATTGAATACATGGTTGTTCCAAAAAAACATGAAAATAACAAGGAGATGGATCGTGTTTTCAAAGAGTATAATCGTGCAGCAACCAATCTGGTTAATATTCCTTACGAATGGTCTCTACCAGATGCTACAAAAGAACAAAAAGAAAAACATGAACAAGCAGAGAAATATTTTAAAGCACAAGAAGAAGCTTTAAAAAGCCTGAATTATTTTGTGGAAAAAAAAGAAGATGTTGTTGAGAATATTATACATACAGAAAATGTTTACAGAGATGTTAAACTTGCTCAGCTTATGAGTACTCATCCGGATGTTGCTCAAGATCTTGAGAGAATGGAAAAAGCTGGTTGGTGGAGTGACTTGAGTTACAAGGTCAAAGCTGGTGGAGCTGGTTTTATGATTGGTTCTCTTTCTCGTTTATCTTCTCGGGCGTTGTTTGGTCTTGGTGGCGCTGTTGGAGCATCTGCTTTAATTGGAGGATATCTTGGTGTGGTGAAAAAAAATAAAGAGTTTGCTCAGGATACAAAAGATGTTCGTCGAGGAAAAAATTTAAAAGATACAACAAACAAAGTTTTTCATGCTGATAAAAATATTGACCGCCTTGATAAACTAACTGATGCTCTTCAGAAAAAATCAGAAAAATCACCAGAAAGCATAAAGCGTTCTGCAGAAGCTGTACAAGATAGACTTCGAATGCTTGACCAAAGACTTCGTGAGGGTCGGGTGAACTTTGGAAAAGGCAAAGATCAGTTAAAAAACAAACACGAACTTATGAGAGCTATGGCTCATGCATCAATGGTTTTATATGGTGTTGAAAAAGTTGATTCTTCTACATTTGTGCCAAATAGGGTTCGACAATATTTTGAAAACCAAGACAGAGAATCTCTATCAAATCGACGGATATCTCGAGTAAATGCTGCAATTATAGGTGGCTCCATAGGTGCATCTGCTGCATTTGTGGGTGCGCTCGCCGTTGATTATTTAAAAGGTGGTCAATTACTTGAATCAATAAAGGAAAGTATTGGCACTGGTGTTCCAGACGCTAACATCACTCCTCCAGATACCATTGACCCAATCTCTCCAACTCCTCCCGAGCCTGTTGATTCAAATCTACCTCCTCGAGAAATTGTTGTGCCGCCGATGGCACCACTTGACCCTGAAACATTCACTCCAAGCGACTTTGAGGTGAGTGTAGACGCTTCGTCACGAGGTGCAATTGCAACTTTTGAGGATTTGAAAAACCAACTTCGTGTCGCGTATCCGGATATGTCTCAGGCTCCCGAGCATGTGCAAGAGTTTGTGAAAAAAAGTGCAACACAGCTTGCTATGGAGGAAAACATGTTTCGACCGGATCAGGTGGATGAAAGCGCAAAA
>SKGB01000041.1 GCA_007117675.1 Candidatus Nomurabacteria bacterium
CAATTGTCAATTTTGACCGAAACCTTATAAAAAGGTACTATAAACCTATTAAAAGTCTAATTTTCAAGCAGTATGCGACAATCACAGCTTTTCACAAAAACACGCAAGGAAGCACCGTCAGATGAGGTTTCAAAAAATGCCGAACTTTTAATTCGAGCAGGATTTATCTATAAAGAGATGGCGGGTGTGTATAGTTATTTACCGATGGGTTTACGTGTCTTGAAAAAAATTGAAGCAATTATTCGGGAAGAAATGAATATGATTGGTGGTGTTGAGATGCAGACATCTGCACTGCAAGAAAAATCTGTGTGGGCTAAAACAAATCGTTGGAGTGATGACGTGGTTGATAATTGGTTTAAAACACAACTCAAAAATGGTACAGAGCTCGGGCTTTCTTTTACTAATGAAGAAGCTTTTTCAAGTTTGATGAAAGGTTTTATTACCTCTTATAAAGACCTGCCTGCATATCCTTATGATTTTAAGACAATTTTTAGAAATGAAGCACGTGCAAAGTCGGGAATTATGCGTGGTCGAGAATTTCATTGGAAAGCACTGTATTCTTTTTCGAGAGATGAAAAAGACCATAATGAGTTTTATAAAAAAATAAGGCAATCATATATATCTGTTTTTGACAAAGTTGGCCTGGGTGGTCGAACCTATCTCACGTTTGCTTCTGGTGGAACATTTTCAAAATATTCTCATGAATTTCAAACTGTTTCTGATGCTGGTGAAGATATTATATATGTAGATGAGGCGCAAGGAATTGCAGTAAACAAAGAGGTTCTCAATGATGAGGTGTTGGCTGATTTAAATATGTCGCGGGAATCTTTACAAGAAAAAAAAGCCATTGAAGTTGGAAATATATTTTCATTGGGATATAAATTTTCTGAGCCTTTTAGTTTGACCTATAAAAATGAAGAAGGTGATAATAATCTTGTGTATATGGGTTCATACGGGATCGGTATTTCAAGACTTATGGGAACTGTTGTTGAAACTCTTTCAGACGAAAAAGGTATCATCTGGCCGGAATCAATCGCTCCATTCACTGTTCACCTTATTAGCATTGGTCAAAATGACAAAGCACAAGAGCTGTACGAAACATTAACAACGAAGGGTGTTGAGGTTTTGTTTGATGATAGAGAAACTTCTGCTGGAGCAAAGTTTGCAGATGCTGATTTGATTGGTATTCCTCATCGAGTTGTTGTTTCGGGGAGAAGTTTGGATCAGGGAGGTGTAGAATACAAGAAGCGAGATAGAGAGCAAGGAGAAATTATTTCTGTAGATGATTTTGTGTCGCAATTTTAAATATGAAATTTATCAAAAAAATTCAATACTCATTCTCAAACGATATCGGAATTGACTTGGGAACCGCAAATACGCTCGTATATTTAGAGGGTAAGGGTATTGTGATTGATGAACCGTCAGTAGTTGCCGTAAACCAAAAAACAGGACAGATTGTCGCGGTGGGTGCCGAAGCAAAAAAAATGTTAGGCAGAACACCAGGACATATAAAAGCAGTGAGACCTCTTGTTGATGGTGTTGTTTCTGATTTTGAGGTAACAGAAGAAATGCTCGCGTACTACATAAATAAAGCTGATAAAATGTCTAAAAAACTATTCCGCCCTCGTGTGGTTATCGGTGTTCCGTCAGGAATAACAAATGTAGAAAACAGAGCAGTCTACGATGCAGCTCGTTCTGCGGGCGCTCGAGAAGTGTATATTGTCGAGGAGCCTATGGCTGCAGCGGTGGGTATTCGAATGCCAGTACACGACCCGTCCGGTTCAATGATTATTGACATAGGTGGTGGGACAACCGACGTTGCTGTGATATCACTTGGTGGGGTTATTCAGTCAAAAAACCTTAATGTTGCAGGTGACAAACTAAACGCCGACATCATTTCTTATTTCCGAGACGAATTTAAACTTTTGGTGGGTGAAAAAACCGCTGAAGATGTGAAGGTGAAAATCGGGTCTGCACTTCCTCTCGAAGAGCCACTCGAAGCACCTGTTCGAGGAAGAGACTTGGTGACAGGACTTCCACGAGAAGTGATCGTAACCGATTCTGATATACGAGAAGCTATTTCTCCCGCAATTAAAATTCTTGTTGAAGGTGTTCGGGAGGTTATTGAAAACACTCCACCAGAAATTTTGTCCGACATTATGCAAAGGGGGATTGTGGTCACAGGTGGTGGGTCTTTGATACGAGGGCTTGATATTATTTTGCAAAAGGTAACAAAGATACCTATCTATGTTGCAGAGGAGCCTCTTACCGCTGTTGCTCGAGGTACAGGAATTATTTTACAAGATTTTGAAAAATATAAAGATATTTTAGTTTCAAACGATGACCAACTACCGCTCCGTTAAAGAAAAAAAAGAGTATTCAAAAAAAAGGATGATGTTTATAGGTCTCCTTCTTTTTTGTATTCTTGCATTTACTGGCGTATACCGAGCGCTTTCTTTGGGGGTGAGTCCTTTGTCTCGTGTCTTTTGGCGCGCTGCCAACAGTGACGCTTCTTTGCGTTTTGTGCTTCTCGACAAGCGACACATGCAAAAAGAAATAAAGGAGCTACGTTCCGAAATTTCTCGTTTGGAATCTCATTTACTTCATGCTGATATGCGTGTTCAAACAGACACTGCTCGACTGTTTGATATTTTGGAAACACGACGTGAGGAACCTCGTGTTGCGGGTATTTTGGTAAAGCCAAATCACAACCTCTACAACACGCTTATCATCGATCAGGGTTCTCAGCATGATATTGAGGTTGGGGATGTTATTGTTGCGCATGGTTTTGTGGCGCTTGGTTTTGTGGCGGATGTTCGTTCTCGTTCTTCTCATGTTGAGCTTTTTTCTACAAACAATATTCAAACACAGGTGGTACATGTTCCGACGGGTGTTTTTGTTGACCTTGAAGGTTCGGGTGGTTCTATGATGAGATTTTTGGCACCGCGTGACCTTGATGTTGCGGTGGGTGACACCCTTGCTTTACCAGGGTCCGAAAGTTTTCTTGTGGGTGTTGTCGAGGATGTTCGTTTTGACTCAACGGACCCTGTGCAGACTGTGTTGGTAAGGAGTGCTACAAATGTGCAAGAACTTCGCTTTGTATATATTGTCGACGGATACGACTATGAATAATTCTTTTAAATTTACCATTGAAAAAAAACTAGACAAAACACTTGCGCGAGCGGGTGTTATTCATACTCCTCATGGTGACATCCAGACACCCGCCTTTGTGGTGGTGGGGACAAAGGCAAATGTAAAGGGAGTGACACCTGACATGCTTCACGATATGGAGGCGCAGGTTGTGCTTGCGAATACCTATCATTTGTATTTTCAACCAGGGGACAAGCTTGTGGCAGAGGCGGGTGGTTTTGCGCCGATGATGAACTGGCAGGGTCCCACCATGACAGACTCGGGAGGGTTTCAAGTGTTTTCGCTTGGGGCCGCCTTTGGTTCTCATGTATCAAAAGTTGCAAAGGGTGATGTAGAGCTTTCAAAAAACAAGAAAAAAGAGGTGAAAGATGGTGGAACAGGAAACAAAAAAAAGCTCGCACAAATCGACGAAGACGGAGTGACGTTCAAGTCACACCTCGACGGTTCTATGCACCGCTTTACCCCAGAAACTTCCATGGAAATTCAGTGGAAC
>SKGB01000049.1 GCA_007117675.1 Candidatus Nomurabacteria bacterium
GTATGGATAATGGGATAAAAATTAAAATTAAGCGGGTTTTTGTTCCAGAAAATGAGAGTGTATAAAATTTATCCCCTCACTTGGGGAGAGTGTCAAATTGGCCATATCTAAAACCACCGTGACACCCCAACAAAAGCAATGCCCTTACTGCTCACCCCCAATACTCAAAATCGATAAGCATATCAATATAATGTTTTGCTTTCTTTAAATCTTCAAGGCCGTTTTTACTTTTATATCTTGTGACGTACTTGACTGCATTGCCCTGACACCAGTTGAGATTGTTTTTCTGGATATACTCGGCCGGTTGAATTGCAAAGTCCTTGTAATGGTTGCCGCCTTCTTGATGTTCGAGTGGTTTTTTGTACAAATTTTCCCTTGGTTGAATTCTCGGGCTTAAAAGTTTGCCCTTGCTGAACTGGTACAAAATCCTTTGATCTTTATAGTTATTAAAAACAAAATCCTCATTATCGCTTTCGATTTTATTAAAAACCATCTCCTTGTCATCGTACAAGACAATATCGCCATTCTCTAAATTATCAATTTCTTTCTCGGTCATTTTTCACCCCCTCTGGGAGATTTTATCGTCGTTAATAATTACCAACTCCACGCTTTCAGAATACCAACCGTTGCTCTCTCCGAGCCATCTCATGGAAAGAGTTCCTTTGTCAGTGACAATTCTATAAAAACTCCACGTCCAACTTTCTGAATCCTCACTTGGTTTTATTTCTTTACCTGATTGATCTGAAGAAGTGGACAAGTAAGCAGACGTAACATAAGCACCCACAAGCTCATCAGGATTTAGGTCAAAATCTACAAGCTTAACTTCCTCGCAGCAATCTTGGTCATGAAAAAATTTAAACACCTTACCGCAAGCAGTTATTATTTCAACAACCTCAGAATCTTTCTCTAAGCCGATTACCTTATCAATAGTACGACCTCTTAAATATGCAACCTCTTCACTCATCTTTTACCCCCTCCACTTCTCTTCTGATATTTTCCAGTTTTTTATCTGGGGCCTAGACCAGTGAATGCCACAAGTGCCATCGCAGAAATCCGTAACAAGATCGCCCTTGCGAGTGAACCCCAAGTAAAGCCTAGTGTCCCCATGCTCATCAACAAGTAAACTCTTGCCCGCCGCACACTCTTTTTTAATTCTTTCAAAAGTGAGAGTCTCTACAACTGGTTCCCAGTCTTCTTCTAAAATCTCGCTGGCAAGCAAAGTGTTATCTGACTTTAAGTCAATATACTCACCCTCATCCCATTCTAGCCTTCTAATCTTATTGCTCTTTTTGACCGCTTCTTGAATTTTCATTTCTTTCTCCTATTTTTTGCCGCATCTTACGACTTGCATTATTTTACCTTTTGCCCCTCTCAAATAATCTAAGTAATTCAGCTACTTTTTTGGCCCTATAATAACTAGGGCAGTCCTCATCGACAAGCATTTCGCCACGAAATTCATCACCCACGCCTCGTCCTTTCCAGAAAAATATTATTCTAAGTGCTCTGAGTGTGTATTTTATTTCTTCTAAAATGCTCATGGAAGATCGCTCGGCATGTCGCCTGAGTTGTTTTTGTTATCCATTTTCATTCTCCTTTTTATTTATGCGCTATAATTAATTATTATGCGAACAAATTAACCCTTCTCTTGGCCTTTATTTCTATTCCTCATCATCAACTATAAAATTGAGCCTACCCCTAGCTCTATCGCTTAACTTTTCCCAAATATGGCAAAGCTGCGTCTGTGTTTGGTATTCATTCTCGCAAGCCAGATCTAAAGCTTTGAAAAATAAATTTAAAAACTTTGCTTGAACTTCATCACTCTCACTTGCGAGTTGTGCAGCAATATCATTTAAATTAATTTCTGTTTTTACTGTTATTACGTTCATCCCTCACCTTCCTTTTTCATCAACTCGTTCCAGCCTTTTCTGGCTTCATTTCTCGACCTGTATTCTTTGCCATCTTGATTTCCACACCACTCGCACTGCGCAAAAACTTTGCCGGTTCGTGTGTCCCTATAGGTCATTATATTCTTGTTGGGCGCATCGCAATTGCAGGGTAATGTTTCCACTTTCAACCTCTGCCTTCCTTTTTTATTTTTGCTAAAACATTACGGGCACGCCTTCCGGCCTGTGAAGAAATATCGTTTATTTCTGTAGAATCACCATATAGAACAACTCTTGACATCATCTCTCCTGACACCCCACGATAATCATCCAGCGTGTAGTTCATACCGTCTGCGTAAAACCTAAGCACCCTAACAAGCTCTTTGTTTTCTTTCTCTAGTTTGTCGACTTTTTCAGAAAGCTCTCTTCTGTCCAAATATATAAACTCGAAAACCTCGTCACCCTTTAGTCCCTTTTTAACACTCTTTTCTTGCAGCTCTTTAAGCCGGCCCTGCTCAAAGGAAATGCCAAGGATTAACCTTTCAAACTTCTCCATATTAACCCTCGCTAGTTATTTTAAAAACTTCCAAAATTCTGCCGTCTATTTTTTTAGCAAACAAGTAAATTGAAAAAACCCTAGGGTTTGCGTAATTATTTTCCCACATTGCGTATGCCGACCTTTTGACGTTTAAAAGACTTGAAGCCTGGTCTTGTGTAAGACCATTCAACTTCCTGAGTCTTCGCATTTCAAAAGAAAGCCCGTGATAAAATTCATCCTTCTCGATAAATTCATACTCTTTGGCAATAAGGTCGCAAGTCATCCAATCTCTTGCTTGAACCGCATCTTTATACTTTTTTGTCTTGGTAAAGTGAATCATATTAAGCCTCGTCTTGAACCTTAATAATATTTTTAATCTCCTTTGCGATTCTTTTAACCACAGGAACGCTTACTGAGTTTCCAATTTGTTTATAAAGGTGAGAGTTTGCCATAAATGAGGGGATATAATAACTTTTTGGAAAACCTTGGAAGTTTGCACACTCTCTAGGGCTGAGTTTTCTAATTCTTCCTGACGCTACTTCTCTTATCAAAGGAACGTTGTGCCCACCAGTTCCCATATTTGCAGTTAAGGTGGGGCAAGCATTACTTTTGTTCTCTCTAACGTACTTTCTTCGCCACTGGTAAATTGTATCTGTCTTTTTTATTTCTGAATCTATTTGTTTATGAATATCAAATTTCTCATAAAACAAGGATTCGTCGTGTTGTTTTTTCTCTAGAAGGTTGGAAATAGTTTTTGTTAGCTTCATAGGCTTTGGAAAACTGAAAGCTACATTTCCAAAACGCAGCTTGTCAAAGCCCACAATATAAACACGCTCTCTTGTTTGAGGTACATTTCCGTAATCTTTTGTGTTGAGAACTTTGTAATAAATTTTATATTTTAATTTTTTCTCAAGGGTTTTTATTATGGTTGAAAATGTTTTGCCATTATTGTGACTTAGCAAGCCTTTGACATTTTCAAGAAAAACAGCTTTGGGTCTTTTGGTTTGAATTATTCTTTCGATATCGAAAAATAAAGTACCTCTGGTGTCTTGAAAGCCCTTTCTCTCTCCAGCAATAGAGAAGGCTTGGCAAGGAAATCCCGCCAGCAAAATATCGTGTTCAGGAATATCACTAGCACGAACCTTTGTTATGTTTCTAAAGTATGGATGAACTTTTTCCCCGAAGTTGCAAAAGTAAGTTGCCA
>SKGB01000023.1 GCA_007117675.1 Candidatus Nomurabacteria bacterium
AGCATAGTTAAAAGTCCATCTTCTTGCCCGTCATACCGAAGCGCAAAAGCAATCATTTCTTCCATGTTTTCAATACGACTCATATCTTCTTCGTTTTTTGATTGAACATACTCTTGTCTCACTCCACTTTTTTCAATAACAAAACGCACAACCTCACTTGGAAGTGACTTTTCTGCATATACTTGTATTTCTTTAAGAAGATTAAAAAAACCATTCACCTTTGCAAGTGTTGAGGCAGGAAGTGAGTCTTTTTGACCAGAAAATAACTTGGTGAGTGTCACCTTTCCAATACCTCGTTTTGGTGTGTTGATAATACGTTTGATATCCGTTCGTGAATCGGGACTCAACGCTCCACGAATATATGACAAAACATCTTTAACCTCTTTTCTATCAAAAAAACGCACACCCAACACAATGTGTGGTATTCGAGAAGACAAAAGAGCCTCCTCAAGTAGTCGAGATTGGAAATTTGCTCGATAGAGTATCGCCATATCCTCATAAGGAACATTATGTTTTGTATGCAGTTCCTGTATGTTTTTTTGAACAAATTGAGCTTCTTTTCGGTCATTTATTGCTTGAAACACAACAATATCTTCCCCTTCGTCATTATGAGTAAACAAATTTTTCTCTTTTCGTTTTTTGTTTTTCTTAATAACAGTATTTGCAACTTCAAGAATTTTTTGAGTTGATCTGTAGTTTTGCTCTAAGGTCACCACTACAGCATCTGAATAGTCTTTTTCAAAATCCAAAATATTAGTTACGTTTGCACCACGCCATGTGTAAATAGTTTGATCCCCGTCCCCCACCACACAAATATTTCCATGTTTTGAAAGGGCTTTAGTGATTCTGTATTGAGTTTCGTTTGTGTCTTGATACTCATCGATATGAACATACTTCCATTTTTCAGTATATTTTTCAGAAACTTCTTTATTGTTCTCAAGCAACAGCATTGTATAGAGAAGTAAGTCATCAAAGTCAAAACCGTTTTCCGCAATAAGTTTTTTTTCATATAATTCCCAAACCGAAGAGATTATCTCTCCCATATATGTTTCTACGCGACGAGCATATTCTTCTTGTGTAACACCTTGGTTTTTTTGTTGTGAAATAATATGTTTTATTTTTTTAGGCTCATGAACCTTTGGGTCAAGATTTTTTTCAATCACTGACTCTTTCACCAGCGCAATTGAATCTTTTTGGTCAAAAATTGTAAAATATTTTGTTCGAGAATGATGCTGAAATTCTTGACGCAAGATAAACACACCAAGCGAATGAAAAGTTGCGATAAAAGGAGAAGAGGGTTCTTGCATGTGTAGCTCAAACAGAAGTTTCTCTACACGCTGCTTCATTTCATGCGCAGCTTTATTGGTAAAGGTAACCGCAAGTATCTCGCCTGGCTCAACCCCTTTTTTTATCAAATGTACAATTCTATGTGTTAATGTTTTTGTTTTTCCTGCTCCCGCGCCAGCCAAAATCAAAAGAGGTCCTTCGGTTACTTCTGCGGCTCTTCGTTGAGCGCTGTTAAGTGTTTCAAGATAATGCATACTTGAAATATTGTATCACAAAATAAAAAACAGCTTTTGAAGCTGTTTTTTATTTACTGTACATATTCAGGTTTTACATTAAAGACTGTGGGGTATGATTTATCGAACACACGAATAAGAGTTTCTAGTTTTTTGTTCAAAAAATCATATTCTCTTGAACCCATAGAAAACGTATCTCTAATCGCTTTTGCTTTATATATTTCCCCCATAGAAAATTCTATTTGTGTTCTTTTGTAATCAGGTATAGAAGTAGATTTTAATTTTTCTGCCTCATCAAAATCAAAACCAAACTCTCCTAAATCTACGAAATTTGGGTTAATGTTTGCTGTTTCAATAGAAGATTCAACGATTTCTCCTTGCGGATTTTCAAAAAAAGTAACTGAAACATTTTGAGCTGCAACAGTATCTTTACCGTATTGAATAGGAAGTCTTGTTACTTCTTTCTGAGTATCCGTAAGATTTTCTACCACAGCATCATTTTCCACAGTAGTGTCAACCGCACCCTCTGAAGGCTCTAAGTTTGCAGTATTTTCTCTAATTCCAGGAAATACAGAGTTGTTTTGATTTTGAGGAACCCCCTCTTGAGCTGACTGAGACCCTTGTTCAAAAACAGACCCTTGCTCAGCTTGTGCTGGTGAGAAAATATCAGAATTAGACTGAGACGACAGAACCCTCTGCTCACTTAAAGGAAACACATCTTTATTTTCAACAACAGCCTCATTTGAAGTATTGACCTCGAAAAGCATGTCTGGATTTGGGTTTTTCACCCCATCAAAACTTCCCACCAGAGGATTTGAGAGGAATGACTCATATTTATTTTTAATAATAGAACGCAAAACATCTCGTTCGTGTTTCAAAACTTGAAACTCTTCACTTGCTGGAGGGAAACCTCCTTTTTGTATAGCAAGATCACGAGCAATCATAGCGTTTACTAAATCCCTCAATCTTCCATCAACCCCAGCCTTGGAAACATTTGGATTTGCATTTACAAAATCTTTTGATCTGAACAAATTGTCTGTATAAGATCGAATATCTGTATTATTAAGATATGACTCATGATAAGACTCAAGCACTCTTGAATCTATCTCAAAACCAGATGTCTCAAGAGATCCTTTGCCATTATCAAGAATATCAAACTCAAGCGCCTGTCCTTTCATAAGAGGAACAACCCTACTATCAGGACCCATTTTTTTCTCAAAACCGCCATCTAATGCAATTCTTTGGTTTCGTGCATTAATTTCTTCAACACGAGACATTGGGGCGTCTTTTACTTTCACGCCATTATCATCAACACCCTCAAGGTATGGTGGTCGAGAGTTTGTTTCGTCTACAGTTTGGGGAGTGTATGTGCTTTGAGGTTTTGACTCAAGACCTGTATCAACTTGACCAGCAGCCTCTCGTGTTCCGCCATAATCAAAATGACCTCCTGTAAACTGCCCCTCTGAAAGATTATGGAAGCCAGATCTCGGATCAAGATATACAAGTTGTCCATTTTTAGCAAAACCAAGCTTTCCACCCTTGTATATTTTTGCGCTTTCATCCACCTGGTCCGGTCGAAACATGTTTTCCTCCATAGCAAGCTGTGTTGCGCTTTTTTTCATGAAATCTTGCACAGGCTCAGGCGCTTGAGACATATCAGGGTAGGCAACACGAAGTTGGTTTTTCAAATCCTCAAAGGTTGCAATCGCACCTCGTGACGAAGCGTCTACACTCACCTCAAAGTCTTTTGGCGTAAATGTTTCAGGGTCAAGTGGCGCCATAGGTGGCGCAACAATTTCTCGAGGAGGAATATTTGAATCAATAGGACCTGGAGAGATTGGAGAAACTGGATCCATAGGATTTGGTGGAGCCACCTCAGGACCCGATATCGCAGAATCTATTTTTTCTTTAATGGTCTCAAGTAATTCCCCACCTTTGAAGTAATCCACTGCAAGAGCACCAACAAATGCAGCAGATGCACCTATGGAGCCACCTATAATTGCAGCATTTACTCGAGATATCCGTCGATTTGATAGAGATTCTCTGTCTTGGTTTTCAAAATA
>SKGB01000066.1 GCA_007117675.1 Candidatus Nomurabacteria bacterium
ACTTTTCAACTATTTTTAGAAATATTACACAACTTTGCGCAGAAGGTGTGGTGAGAAAAATTACGGTAGACAAAAACACTACTTTATACGAAATGAAAACACACGAAAACCCACACGACCATTTTGTTTGTGATGATTGTGGTCATGTGGATTCTGTAAAAGTTCCCAAGCTTTCATTGCAAGGAAAGGCTTTTACAAAAGATGTTTTGGTTCGAGGTGTTTGTAATGATTGTGTTGAAAAAATATGATAATTGGTATTTTAGGAAAGGGGGGTAGTGGCAAGTCTACGATAAGTACACATCTTGCTAAGTGCCTTGCTTCAAAAAAAGAAAATAAAGTTTTGGCAATTGATGCAGATCATAATATGGATTTAACCTTCAATCTTGGGGTTGAGGAATCTTTTAATTATCTTGGTTCGTCTCTTGAGGATGTAAAAAGAAAATCAGGACTATCTGTGAATCAAGACTATCGTGAAGCTTTGAGTTTCAACAATCAAGGTCTTTTTACTCTTTCTCCTCAAGATAGTTTTACCCAAAAATATACAAAACATCTTGCTGAAAACTTTTTTCTGATGACGGCAGGTCCTCAAACAAATGATGTTCTTTTAGATAAAGCTTGTAGTCACGCACTTTTTACCTCTTTAAAAGTTTATTTACCGCTTTTGTCGCTACAAAAACATGAATGGGTGGTTATTGACGAAAAGGCGGGGGCTGATGGGGTTTCTACCGGTATTCCTACTGGTTTTGATATTGCGTTAATTGTTTCCGAGCCAACGATTCATGGTATGAAAACCGCTCGGCAGATTTCTGAATTACTTGATTACTATGATGTGCCTTATGAGTTTGTTATTAATAAAATGATGGAGCAGTATTCTTCCGTTAATTTTGAAGATAGTCTTGGTAAAAACCCTGTTGCTGTTTTTGATTTTGATCAAAAATTTACCTTATTTAATGATTCGAATATGGATATCTTAATAAGGCATCTTGAGCAAAGATATGATAGTGTTGTAGGTCAGCGTTTTAGTCGTAGTCAAAAAAAGTTTAATACCAAAAAATAAAACGCTCGTTTTGGTAACGAGCGTTTTGTGTTGTTACTGCAACTTTGGTAAGGTTGGGGAAAGTAAGGATACAGAGTTCCATGCTTCCTTAATGTTTTCCATAACTGCCTTGGATATATTTTCTCTACTTTGAGGTAGTGTGAGATTTTCTAGAGTTTGTGTGTACTCTTGAAAAAACATATATTCATAACACCCAAGGTCAATGTTGTTTTCTGGAATTTCATCGAAAGATATGTCTTCTATAACTGGCATCGCCAAAGACTCAATTGCTGATCGTAAGTAATTACGTTCAGCATACAGTTTGGTTTTTTGATAGCTTTCAATGTCTTGATGCGAACCAAAAAGTAATCCACAGCAATGGCTTTGACCAAAACTCATCCCGTACTTTTGACAGACTTGGCTTAATTCAATTCTGTTTGTTTCAGCCATCATGAATGAAAGAAACGAAGTGTGTAGCTCCTTTACAGGTTTTGGTCTGAATCTAGTCCATGTTGTTTCGTTGTTTTGAGCAACAATTGAAAATGGAACGTAGAGTAGTTGATACTTTTCAAAAATACCAAATTCACGTTTCTGATATTGTTTATATAACAATGTAAACAACACCAGTAGATTTACTTGAGGAAGTAAATTTTTGCTCAGTGTTTTGTATACATCTGATATGAAATCAGATTGTTTTGGAAATAGTGAACAGAGCTCTTTCTCGTGCTGTGCCGTGACAGGTGAAAGGTTTGGATTGAATTGCGAGTTGCACATAGTGTTGTATTTTAAAATGAACGTTTATTGCATGGTAATACGTTTTATGTTTTTTTGCAAATGATTTGCATGATGTAGGGTAATAGTTAAAAAAGTTGATGATATAATAAAAGTATGCAAAAAAAATCTCATGTAGTTATACATAATGCACAACCAAAAGGTTTCTCTAAGTATGTGCCACTTATTGTCATGTTTTGTATTGTTGTGCTCATAACAATAGTTTTACATAGGTACATCCCTGGTGAGAATTATTCCTTTATGCGGTATTTTATGGGATCCTTTTTCCTTGTTTTTGGGTTTTTAAAGATAATAAAATTACGAGATTTTGCAATTGCGTATCGTAAGTATGACTTACTTGCAATGGTGAGTCCTCTGTACGCAAAACTTTATCCTTTTCTGGAGATAGGTTTTGCTGTTGCGTATTTTACAAACTGGAACATGACCTTGGTAAACACGCTTGTGTTGGGTGTAATGCTTGTGAGTGCTTTGGGTGTGTATTTGAAACTCAGAAAAAAAGAAGAAATACCGTGCGCTTGTCTGGGGACTGTGTTTAAAGTTCCTATGACCTGGGTAACACTTGGTGAAGATTTACTTATGGCTGGAATGGCGGGGTATATGTTGTTTTTTAGTATGTAGGAGTGAGGGTTCGTTATGGTTATGTTTTTCAAAAATTTTCACAAAGTACATACTATTCTCGTTGCGCTTATCTTGGTGTTTGTTTTTGCGTATAGTTTTATTCACTTTGCTCATACGGGAATTACTACTTTCAATCAGCGCACACATGCATCAGAACAAAATACCCACACTACATGTCTTGCATTTTTTGATATCCAAAACAAAATTTCATGTTCACAAAAAAATCTATTAGATCTTTTTGTATCTTTTGTATTATTGGGCTTTGCGTGGACCTTTGCTACCTTTTTTCTGTACAAAAAAGCAGGGCTTAAAAACACAAGGGTTGATATTCCCTCATACCTCCAAATACTTTTTTCTCGAGGTGTCTTGCATAGGAAAATACCTTCGTAAAAAAATCGTGCTCTTATATTCTATTTATTCACGATAATTTATTTTAAACTATGAAAAAAAATACTACATATGTACTAGGAACTTTGATTTTTGTTATTGTGCTTGTTTTTTTCTTTTCGAATAGAAACTCAGACAATACACACTTGATGTCAGGCGGAACACCTATGAGCCACCAAGACATGGGGCACATGGACATGTCTGTGTCGAGCCAAAAAGATTTTATTGAAAAAATGATTCCACACCATCAAGAAGCGGTAGACACTGCACAGCAGGTGGTGGAGCGAGGTGGTGCAACACCAGAAGTTAAAGAGCTGGTAGAAAATATTATTATTGCTCAAGAAAAAGAAATCGCGGACATGAAGGCGTGGTATCTGGCTTGGTATGGGGAAGTGTACCAAGACACAGGAGCCTATGTACCGATGATGCGAGATTTGTCAGGCTTGTCTGGAGCAGAGCTTGACAGGGTTTTTCTAGAAGACATGATCATGCACCACATGGGGGCAGTGATGATGGCGGAGATGGTTCGTCCATTTATAGAAAATCAAGAAATTGCAAATCTGGTAGAAGATATTGTGGAAACCCAAGCGCAAGAGATTCAGTTAATGATGAAGCTGTTGCGAGCGTAATTTTTTAGCCTAAA
>SKGB01000003.1 GCA_007117675.1 Candidatus Nomurabacteria bacterium
CGTAAAGGACCATTCTTGAGTGATGAAAGAATGAGCTTGTTGTCACCCCATATTAGTTTATTGGTCCAGCCAGCTACCTGTCGACCTGATGTGTCAAAAAGAGACTCCTGCGTCTGCTTCCTGTTTTCGCTTCGAGGCTCGTCAATGTGTTCAATTACCTGAAAAGGCAATACTGAGTTTTCAATTTCACTTGTCTTACCATTCCATACTAATTCGACTTCACGGTCATCTCCAAACAAAAGAAAACGATATTTGTCAGGTAGTGGTTTACCAGCTTCGATAAGCTTTATCGCATCTCTTTTCTCGTTATCACTAATGTCAATTTTTTTCATACTACTGACTTTTTACTTTTACGACGCTCTACAAAATCTTCCGCAGACTTACGAGACACTCTGTAACGCCTACGGTCTGCAGTAGTACTCACATCAACCGCATCAAGTTCCCCACTTTCGATAAGCTTTTTAATGGTAAGACCTGACTTAATCGGGAACCACTCAGCCTGTGATAGTTCTTGTGAGGTGAAATAATCCTTCTTTTTCATAAAAATTGGTTTAATTTACATATATTCTATATCACTTATAATAGTTATGCGAGTTTTATCCTCTTTTATACATTCATCATTTCATATGCCAGCACACAACCTAGGTCACATCAAAAAAGTAGAGTTGCGTAATGCGTGGAAACACGAAGCTTCAGACTTCACTAGCTGGCTAGCTGAAGAAGAAAATCTCCAACTCCTCAGTGACGAAATTGGCATTGATATAAAACTAATCCAGACCGAAGCTTCTGTTGGTCGGTTCAACCTAGACATCCTCGCTGAGGAAGAAACCACCAACGCTAAAATTGTGATTGAAAACCAACTCGAAACTACCAATCACGACCACCTTGGCAAAATCATTACCTACGCATCAGGCATTGAAGCCAGTACAGTCATTTGGGTAGTGAAAGACGCTCGCGAGGAGCACCGCCAAGCAATTGACTGGCTCAACGAGCATACTGTGGAAGACCTGCACTTCTTCTTGGTGAAGATTGAGCTATGGCAGATTGGTGATTCACCATTTGCCCCTAAGTTTGAAATCATCTCTAGTCCTAATGATTGGGCGAAGACCGTTCGTCAGTCGGTATCAAGTGGTGGAGCCATCACCGAAACCAAGGCGAAGCAGTTGGAATTTTGGCAGTCGTTCAAGGAGTATACCGAGAAGCAAGGTAAGTCGTTCAAAACGCAAAAGCCGGCGCCTCAGCACTGGTTCAATATTGCTACTGGCACAAGTCACGCCACCATCTCGTTGACGGTGAACTCCTTTGAAAATGCTATCCGTACTGAGCTGTATATCCATAACAATAAAGACTTATTCCAGCACCTCTATGAGCAACGTAGTGAAATAGAGCAAGAAATTGGAGTGAAGCTTGAATGGATGGAGTTACCAGGCAAGAAAGCCAGTCGAGTGAAAGTCGAAATGAGCGGAACCATTGATGACGAGCAAAAATGGGACAGCTACTTCGCGTGGTTGATGCAAAACACGGAAAAATTCCAAGCAGTATTCGGTCAGCGGTTAAAGAATTTTAAGGGGTAAAGTAATGAGTAAAAATAGACGCAACAAAGCCCAGAGGCGGAAATGGCGCAAAACAAAAAATAAAAGAGAGCAACGGAAGACATCTAAGCGAAGAGACTTATTTTCAAAGAGTGAGCTTCATAAACCTTGGGAGGCAGTGAAAATGAAGATGTTTAATGTGCCAAATCCTTTTCCTCCTGATTTTCCCATAGAAAAAAGGATGGAAATATTTAAGCAAATAGGTACTAGTGCACAGGCTGTATTCGATAAAAAATATAAGAACCTAGGTGAGTTGTTTAAAAAGCACGACGCACTTTATCTGCTTGCATTCTGCTCTTACTATTTTCTTTCCCACGAAGAAGGAGTGGACCCAGAAGCCACGGGTGCAATGGAATTTTACCCACACTATCAAGAATGGTTGCAAGCGTTTGCATTAACACAAAATCGGAGCTACAACGTAAAACCGTTAAATAACGATGCGTACACTCTATTTGAAGAAATGAAAGAGATTGGTTCAGCGGTCACAGTTCGATGGGCGGGAAATATTCCTGAGGCGGAAGATATGAGAGAAGAGTTTAGACTCTCATTAGAGCAGCAAAGCTTAACCACAGCCGTAAGGAATTGGGCGTATTTCTATCAAATGAAGCGAGTTAGTTTAGAAATGGCTGCTCTAATCAATCAGGATTTTATTAAAATATATGGGGTTAAAGCAACAACATTCATAGAGTTGCTATTTATCATAATTGACAAAAAGACTGATGAACTAAACGAGCATAGAAGAAAATTGAGTAACTGTGTAAGACAGAAAAATTATAAAGAGATGATTCGTACCTATAATGAAATCTTCCCAGGAATGAAAGCGATTTCTGATTCTGAGGCTGAAAAGATGTGGGAGTTTTCAGGTAAAAACAGAAAATCGCTCGGAGCAATGTTGCTCTCTCACTCTGATTTATGGTTGGAAAAAATGTACTCATTTGATACAGCGTTCTTACAGCAATGTCTACCTGCACACAATATCGATAAAGATAAAATTCGAGAGGTGTTTGATTTAATTTCCATTAAATTTGGAGAGCTTGCTGATTGGGATACTGAACACTTCATTTTAGGAAACCCCGTGAAGATACGGCCATTTATTAATCTTGATAATGGTAAATACTTTACTGGTGTAATGGGGGTCATTCCTGATTCAGCACTAGATATTTTGGAATCATTGATAGGTAGAAACGAGGAAATGAAGCAAAAATATAACAAACAAAAGTCTATTTATTTAGAAAATCAAATAGCAAAAATGTTAGCTGCACACTTTCCTAGTGCACAAATTTTCTGCGGAAGCCTATATGGAGAAAAGTATGAAAATGACATTTTGATGGTAATTGACAGTTTCGCCCTAGTTCTTGAAGCTAAATCTCGAAAAGTAAGTGATTCTGGGCAAAGAGGCGCCCCGAAGCGTTTACGTAACGAATTGAAAGAATTAATTGAAGAACCATCTATACAAGCCCTGAGGTTCGTGAACTATTTGAAAGAGAACCCTAAAGTACATTTATTAAAAACAAAAAGTGGCCAAACAAATATTGTCGATGCATCGAAGATTAAATATTACATTCCTTTAGGGGTAACTTTTGCCAATTTAAGTACAATTAGCGGTAATTTAAAAAAGCTAATTAGAGCTAAAATCACTGACAAAAAATTAGAGGAATTGGCACCCTCTATCAGTTTTACTGATTTGGAAATTATTTTAGAAATACTCGAATCTGAGCCACAACGTATTCATTACCTTGCTCGAAGAAGAGAATTTGAGGCGCACGTCGATTACGAAGGTGATGAAATGGACTTGTTGGCTTTTTATATTGATAACGGTTTCAATATAGGTGAAGACGAATACAATCCGAGTGGCTCATTCAATCTTTC
>SKGB01000043.1 GCA_007117675.1 Candidatus Nomurabacteria bacterium
ATATAACGGTCAAACACAACAGTTTTAAAAAATTCCTTTTGAAAAGGTAAAGATACATGCCCAGCCTCCTTTTTTAATAAAAAAAACCCTATCTCGAATGACAAAAGCATAAACAACACATGTGAAAAGCGACCCGTATGGGTCGCTTTTCACATGTGTTGTTTTTCTAAATCTTTTGGGATGACGTATATTGGAGCTTGTGAAAAAATTTTATTTAAGAGGGTTTTCTCCACGAATAATACGAATCAAAAATAGAATAATTGCTATTACAAGAAGAATGTGAATAAATCCCCCAAGAACCTGAAAGCCAAGAAATCCTAGAAGCCACAAGATCAGAAGAATTGTTGCTATTGTTGTCATAGATTGCATGTAGAACGTAATGGGTAAATTACAAATCGACCGTAGTACAAAGTTTAGATCTCATACTAACTATAGCATTTAAATTTTTTTATATCTTGCAAAACAAAACTAAGAGGGTGAATCGGCCACGGTTTTTTGGATTCTTTTTATTGCGGTCTTTGAAAAGATTGATACAATACTATATATGAATGTCTCAACAATATTATATTTTTATACAAAAAAGTGCGTGTATTGCGAAGAGGTTGCACAGTATTTGGATGTGTTAGAAGAAAAATTTGAAGGTGAGGCTGTGCGTATAGATGTTGAAGAGTCGCCTGAGTCTGAGCAATTGTTTAAAGAGTTTGCTCTTGATTCCTGTGAAGGTGTCCCCTTTTTATATCACCAGCCAAGCGGAAACTTTTTATGTGGGCTTGTCTCTATTTCAGATATAGAAAAATTACTAGAAAAAAAACCCGACTAATGCGGGTTTTAGTTTTGCACGGTTAAGCAAGGTGTTCTCGTGCAATTCTCAACATGTTAATTTGTGTAAGAATGAAAAGTCTAGGAGAGATACATGCTGTGTTGTATGTGTGGGTGTCGATACTAAATATGTCTTCCCACTCATGTACAGTAAAAGTTTTATTTTGACGAAGCATTCGCACTCGAACAGAGTGTTTTGTTGGAAGTTCTCTTTCGTGTTTTGGATTGAAAAAACAATTTTTTCGTTCAAGAAACATCTGTAAATGGCGCGTTTGTGGATGGTTTGATTTTTTCCACTCAAGACATAGATTTTTAAGTCTCACAGTATGTTTATCGAGAATATGTTTTTGTAAACACAAAAACGTTATGAGTCCTGGCAAGGTTTCATCTTTTTTATACTTGTCTGTAGTAACAGCCCTTTCGAGGAGTGTGAATGTTTCTTCACATCGTACGAGAGTTTTTAGAAGTCTTAACTCTTTTTTAGTGTGTGGGGTTTTGGAACGCCTGATCCAGAAAACACTATCAATAACTACCATAATATAATTTTTAGGGTGGAACAAATAATTTCAGTTTTAAATACTACAGTATATATTTACTATGTCAACTACTTTGTGGGGTGCTCCCGCCAGGAATCGAACCTGGAGTTTCGGTACCGCAAACCAATGTTTTATCCATTAAACTACGGGAGCAAAATAATAACCATCTTGAGATGGTTATTATTTAATCATATTGTTTTCTAAAAACCAAGCTTTTCCAAGATTTGATATGAGATAGGTTCAACAAGGTGTTTTTCCTCTGCAAACTCGGCAAGGTTTTCTCTTAATATTTCAATGTTTTCTTTTTCAAAAAAATACAGGGAGCTAATGGGTGATATGTTGTTTTTTGTGTGGAGAATGAGTTTTGCAACATCTTCGTATTCCTCAACCCAAAATGATTCTATTTTTGAAAAAGGTATGTGTTGTTCTCCTATGGACACACCTTCTTGTGTGACAGAGCATTGAAGTTTGTGTGGTTTTTGTGTCGCAAAGAAAACAATAGCAATGGTTGCAATAACGATAAAAACACCAAAAAGATAGTTGTTGAAGATGAAAGCAAGTGTCGCACCGCCGATACCAATAATCACCAAAGCCCAAAACCAGTCAACACTTCGTTCTTTTTCAAGTTTGTCGTAGCCTGTCCATGAGAAAATATCTTTTTCGTTCATATATATAGTATAACAACAAAAAAACCAAACTGTCTGGGGAATGTAATATGCTATTATATTTGATATATGGATTTTATCTTTCATGGGGTGAGCAATATCGCACTTCAAAAAACAATACAAAAAGAATCACCCAAAAAACGAAGACGCTTTTGGGTTGAGGCTTTTTTGTGGGGAGCTTTGCCGGACTTGATTCCTTTTACTATTCCTGTGGTTATTTCACTTATGCGAGGAATTTCTTTTTGGTCGGGTGAACATCCAGAAATGCTTGAAACCTCTGCAAACCTATATCAATACACCCATAGTCTAGTTATTTTTCTTGCGGTATTTCTTTTGGTTCGATTGAATAAAAAAAAATGGTATCTCCCCATGCTGGGGTGGGCGGGCAATTTTCTTGTCGATATGCCACTTCATGCGCCTGACTATTTTGCGACGCCTTTTTTATTTCCTCTTTCTTCATGGACGCTTCCGTTTGGAATATCATGGGCGACATGGTGGATATTTTTCCCAATGTGGATAGTGCTCATTGTTTGGCTTGTGTGGCTACACAAAAGAAAAAAACACAGCTAGCGCTGTGTTTTTTGTTTGGTATACTGAAGTAATATGAAAGAAAAAATAGCTGTATATTGGTCACGAAGAGATTTTCGTGTACGAGATAATCCGGCACTTACTGCTGCGATTGCTTTTACAAAGAAAGAAAATGCTGTGTTGCTCCCGCTTTTTATTTTGGAAGACTACATGTGTGCGGGCGATTCAAAGTTTCAATTTGGATATCCTTCAAGAGTCTTTCTTTCAAAGGCTCTTCCGTTGTTTGCTTCAGAATTTCCTCATTTTACACTTGTGCGAGGAAAGGGGGCGGAGACTATATTGAAACTTTCAAAAAAAGCTGAGATTTGTGTGTTTGTAAACGAAGATGTCTATCCTGATTTTTATACTCAGATTAAAACAATACAAAACGCTGGAATAGATATTAAGCTTTTTGCTGACATGCTGACAGTTTCAAAAGAAACAAAGACAGGTGCAGGAAACCACTATTCTGTATTTACTCCTTTCAAAAAAGCAGTATGGAAAGAGTTTGTTGAAGCAAAAACACTGCCAAAAGCATCTTTCAAGGATATTTCTTTTGTGTCTTCGCAGAAAATAAAGGATTTGTTTCCAAAAACAGTTGTGCCGAAAGAAAGCGAGATTATGAAATGTTTTTCAGACAAAAAAACTTTCATGGTGGGGAAAAAAGAATACGATATCGCAGCGCTCATAGACAGGAATATGAATTTTGAAGGCTGGTATGTTTCGGAAGAGATTGCTTTAAAGCATTTTGATTCCTACCTCAAAAATGACATGGCGGGATACAAAGACAACAGAGACTCTTTGGAAAAAAACAAAACCTCTCGTGTGTCGCTTGCGCTTGCGTGGGGGCTCGTGTCTGCACGAACATTGAAAG
>SKGB01000046.1 GCA_007117675.1 Candidatus Nomurabacteria bacterium
GAACATGATGTCAAGATCAAACCGTCAGTCGATACGATCCTAAAAGTCATGGACGAAACAGAAAAAGAAGAACTACTTGAAAAAGCATATAAAAGAGCGATGAACTATGATTGGGATAAAAAAGAAAAAGAAATGATCGAACTTGCCAGAAAACAAAATATGGTAAGATTGGAGGCAATATGACTTTTAATGTCATAATAGATGAGGATTTATACGAAAAGATAGAAATTATGCGTGCCATGGAGAAATCCCGCACGGGTTGGGACATTTCTACGGCAGATGTTCTCCGCCGGGCGATTAAGATTATGAGCGAAAATAATAAACTGGAGTGTGAAAAATGAGAATTTACGAAGTGTTAGAAATAGAAAAAGAAATTTCAAAAATCGCTTTCGAAAATGAAGGCGAAATCCCGGAAGAACTTCTTAAGGAACTAATTGAGGCACAGACACAAAGTTTGGAGAAAATTTCTGATATTATAAAATATATCAAACACCTTGAATATTTTATATCGAACGCAAAAGAAGAAAAAAAGAGAATTGACGATTTACAAAAAAAAGCGGAAAAGAGAATAGAGAACATAAAAAGTTTTGTTTCTCCGTTTATCAAAGAATACCATGACGGCAAACTGGATGCAGGTACCTTTCGCTTGTCATTTAGAAAATCTGAATCAGTAGAAGTTGACAATTGGTTCAACGATGAAAAATACTGTGATGTAGTGATTGAACATAAACCCCGAAAAGCAGAAATAAAAGCAGCGATTAAAAAAGGAATTGACGTACCTGGGGCAAGATTGATACAGAAAGAAAATCTGCAAATAAAATAAAGGGGTTGGTATGCTACATGACGCAGTCTTGTATGGTGCAGTAATAAACAAAGAAAAATCCTTGATATTGGTGAACCAATTAGAGGCCGAACACTTTTTGACTGTCCGGCAACGGGCAGTCTTTAATTCGATAAAAAAATTAGTTGAATCAGGCCAAGAAGTAAACACATTTTCGATTATAGAAGAACAGCCTACTGATCTAAAACGTGACGTTACAGAATACCTTGTAGACACTAAGCTTCCGGTTATAAATTTTGATCAATGTATTAAGCAGATCAAAAAACAATATCATAAGAATCTTTTGAAAGCCGGAGCATCGGAGCTTGTCGAAATAATCAAGCGAAATAATGGAGATGTTTCCGAGATCATGGAAAAGCTTTACAGCGTCCATATCGATATGACGAGAACTGAAAAAGAAAGTGTAAAAGCGGTAGACAAGTTTGCCGAAATAGGATACCAGCATTTATTTCATGATTTGAAATATATCTCATCCGGTTTAACCGGGCTTGATGATATTATAAATGGCTTTACCGGTGGGCAATTGGTGACAATCGCCGCACGTCCTGGCAATGGCAAAAGTGCGCTTGCCGCTCAGATTGCAAATAAAATAGGTACAAATTGTCTTTTTTATTCTCTCGAAATGAAGGCACGTGATATGTATGCAAGATTATTATCAAGTATGACAGGTGTCGAGATCAAATATATAATGTCAAGAAATGTAACACCAATCCAGGCGGATAAATTGGCAGAAGCTGAAAAGGAATTGAAAAATAATAAACTTGAATTCATCGACAACAAAAACGGATTGAAAGAAATTATGCTTGATATCCGTAATAAGTGTTTGACGGCAGAGATTAAGTGCATTATGATTGATTATGTGCAGATCATACGTGTCGCAGGTAATGAGCCACGACACATCCAAATTGGAAAGATTACAAAGGAGTTGAAGCAAACTGCGATGGAATTCGAAGTGCCCATTATCATTATGGCACAGGTCGGTCGAGGATACGAAAAAGAAGAACGACCACCGAGATTATCAGATTTAAGAGAATCGGGGGACATTGAGAACGATTCAGATATGGTTATTTTTATCCATGCCAAAGAATCGAAAAACGATGAGCCACCAGTTGAAATAATAGTTGCTAAAAACAGAAATGGGAAGACAGGATTTTTTGACGCTATTTTCAAGAAAAAGCGGTTTAAATTTTTAACGGATGTGGGGTGATTATGGACATACTATTGATTAAGAGTGGCGAAGGTTTAGCGCCTGCTGATGAAAAAAGTGCTGAATATATAAGATCAATCCAGGCCGGTGAATATGTACCCGCAACAATCAAAGTTGTCGATCAGAGGAGTCTCGAACAGCTCCGGCTGTTTTGGTCTTGTTGTCAACTTGTCGCTAATAATACAGAGGATCAAAACATTAACACAAAAGATAAAGTTGCTGAACAAATAAAGATTGCCTGTCGTTTTGTTGATACCTGGTACTATTACACCAACACAAAAACAGGTGAAAAACAATTGAATTTAAAAACAAAAAGTATAGCCTTTGACAATTTGCGACAGGTTGAGGCAAACAACTTTTTCGATGAAGCCTTTTCCAAAATGGCCGAAATGATCGGGATAACAAAAGATGAAATGATGACGCAGGTGGAAAGACAGAGAAACGTTTTATCTGTTCAGAGCAAATTTAACGGAAAGGAAATAAAATAAAATGAAATATCAAGTTTATTTTTCTCTTTATGGTAAAAAGATGCAAGCAACAGTTTATGCTGTTGATATTGAAACAGCAAAGAGAAAGATCATGTCCAAAATAATATTTCACAAAATAGAAAAAAAAGACGATGAAAACTTAGATTTTTTTAAATATTTCTCCGGTTTTAACCGATAATAAAATAAAAAGGAAAAGGTGGACAAAATGACAGATCGACAAATAATAAATGAGATCAACGAGAGATTTGACAAGTCAATCGATTTATCAATTATTGATCTAAAGTCACAGGGAAGAGAAACAGTAACAGCTTTTGAGGTCCTAAGAAATTCGATTGATTTTCTGGGAAAGTTATGAAAAAAGCCGAAGTTACAAAAATTTTAAAGTCGATTCCCGGATGGCGGTCTTTCTGTTTCAATTACGAAAGACGGATGCCACCCGGAGCCGTCGGCTTCCCCGATTATTGTTTGGTCAGCCCTTCATCTGGTTGCGTTGTTTTCATCGAAGCGAAATTGGGTAATGACAAACTGAATGCCAAACAGGAAGAAGTTCGTCAAGATTTTCGGGAAGTAGCGAAAAAAAATAATAATTTAAAATATTTTTTATTGACAGAAAATAATATACATGAGATAGTGCAAGAAATAATAAGGTGCGGCGCTTAAGGGTGACCGGACGAAAAGGAGGCCGAAATGGTAAAAATGAATGAAGTTTTTATGTCTCGCAAAAATGGGGAGCTTTACCAGGTTATTGAGAGATTAACCGGACATGAGTTATCCCAAAACACAACTACTTTTATTCTTTATGGTTTTCGGAATATTAAAGACCGTACATTTTACGGGTACGTTCGGAGCAAGTACCTTTCCGGGCACTTTGCAAAATTGGGGGTTGAGCAATGATCGAAATAATTGGTTTGGTTGCTCA
>SKGB01000038.1 GCA_007117675.1 Candidatus Nomurabacteria bacterium
GGTTTGCCCCCTAAAAAAATAGGGTCAAAACAGCTCGTTCAGCATAGAAAAAATCATATAAAAAGAAAAGTTTAGGAAAAAAGTGAATTGTTGGCCAATACACATAATCCTGTTGCGATCGCATCATATTCATCATCGAATTTGATGTGATTTTTTATTTCAATTAAAAGCGGAACCATTTTGATAACCGCCTTCTTGTCGCTTGCTCCGTGCCCAGTAACTGCAATTTTGATTGCCTGAGGAGAAAGTTCTGTTATTTTTAATTTATACAAATATGCAAGCGCCAAAATTATTCCACGAGACTCTGATACCTTAATTGCAGTTTTTACGTTTTTACTAAAAAACAAAGTTTCGATCCCGAGGTGTGTCGGAGAGTATTTTTTAATAAGAGTCTCAACTTGAACATGAATATCTGCAAGTCTTTTGCTGTGCGAATCTTTCGAAGATGTTTGAATGCAAGAAGAATATATTAAAACAGGTTTTTTTTCTCCTGGTTTTTGTTTATCTACTATTGCTACACCAAGTCTTTCGTATCCTGGGTCTATTGCAAGCACTCTCATGTTATTCTTCTGATTTTATAATCTCCTCAAGCTCTGTTGCTGTTGTGTAGATATTTTGAGTATCGTCTTGCTCATCTAGTTTTTCGTATAAATCAATAAGTTTTTGCATATCTTCTTCTGATGGGCTTATTGGAGTTTGAGGAACAAACCCTTCATCTGTTTTTGTAAAAGCCCACATGGCAGATCCTGGAGTTCCGAGTTCGTGTCCTGATTTTGAAAAAATATGTCGAATCTCGGCCGCGGTTCTGTTTTTATTATCTGTAAGTGCTGTAACAATAATTGCACACCCTCCTGGACCATAAGCTTCGTATATAACTGTGTCCATTGCGACAGTTGATGAGTCTGTCCCTTTTGTAACCGCTTTGTCTATTACATCTTTTGGAACATTTTCTTTTTTGGCTAACTCAATAGCTCGTGCAAGTGAAGCAGAATTAATGTCCCCGTTACACTTTTTGGATTCGGTAGTAATAAGTTTTGAATATCTTGAAAAAATCCTACTCTTCTTTGCGTCAGTGCTTGCTTTTTTGTGTTTGATTTTTGAAAATTTGTTATGTCCTGACATAAGTGGATTGTAGCATATTGAAACTATACCCCCAAATGCTCATGTGCTTTTTGTGTCACAACTCTTCCGCGAGGTGTTCGTTCAAGTAAGCCGAGCTGAATAAGATATGGTTCATGAAATTCTTCTATTGTTCCAATCTCTTCTGAGAGTGAAACAGCAAGAGTGCTCGATCCTACGGGGCCACCTTTATATTTTTCAATAATTGTTTTTAGAATGTCTCTATCAGATTTCATGAGACCAAGAGAATCAATATCCAGCATAGACATCGCTTTTTCTACAAGGTCTTTGGTGAGGGGTTTGTTTTCAATTTGTGAAATATCTCTACATCTTCGAAGTAAGTAGTTTGCTGTTCGTGGAGTAAACCGACTTCGAGAAGCGATAGTTTTTGCTGCTTCTGTGTTTAATTCAACATCAAGAATTTTGGCTGATCGTGTAATGATTTTTTCTATATCTTCTTCTGTATAAAATTCTAGTTTAAAAACTCCTCCAGAAAAACGAGAGCGAAGAGGGGAGGACACCATTGCAATTCGGGTTGTTGCTGCAATAAGAGTAAATGGGGGAAGTTCTAGTTGAATAGATCTTGCGGACGGACCTTTTCCTATTATTATATCCAAAACACCAGACTCTAATGCTGGGTATAAGATTTCTTCGATGGATTTATTTAGCCGGTGAATTTCATCTATGAATAAAATATCACCAGCAGATAGATTTGTTAAAATTGATGCAAGATCACCAACTTTTTCTATTGCAGGACCTGATGTAATTTTTATTTGTTTGCCAGTATGTTTTGCAACCAAGTGAGCCAAGGTTGTCTTGCCAAGCCCGGGGGGACCATAAAAAAGAAGGTGTTCGGGGGTGTGATTTCTTATAGAGGCGGCCTCTAAAAGTATGGTAATGTTTTTTTTGATGTGTGACTGCCCAATATATTCATCAAAAGTGTGTGGTCTAAGAGTGTTGTCTAAAAAAGAGTCTTCTTTTTCAATCTCGTTATGATCAAGTTTTGTTTTAGGTGATATTCTTGACATATTTTAAAAAGGTGATACACTATGAGACAAGTTTACAACTACACACAGGTCTTGCAAGATACAATCTGTTTGTTGTATTATTGTAGATCCTATCAAAAACATAAATCTCTAGACGATTGAACTCGCGTTTAATAGGCTTTGTTTCGAGGACGCCTTGGTACCTCCCGAGGCTTGCTGAGGCTATCCTTAGAGTTTTGTCTACTTTTGACACCGTCAAATGCTCGTCTAGAGATTTATGTTTTTGATACGACAACGAACTATATTTTCAATATAATCTTTTTTTTCAAAAACACAACTGTTCACTAGTGAATATCTATTTTATAAAAACACCCCCACAAAAACCGTGGGGTGTTTTTAGATTTTCATCTTCGTATTCGCGAGGATAATAAGAGTTAGGGTTTGTTAGATATTTTATAAAATATCTTTATTCAACAAATCTTCATTACTTAATGTTTGAAAATCGTTTTCAACAGACGGAGTTGTTGGACGAGGAGTTTGTGCTTCAAGATTGATAACTCTTTCGAGCTCTTCAATGTCTGTTATTCCTTTTATCGCTTTTATTATTCCATCTTGAGACATATCGAGTATTCCTTGTGGTCGTGCAGCTTCTTTTATCTCTCTTTCGCTCGGATTCATTTGTAAGATTTCTTCTACTGCTTTGTCCGAAAGAACAGCCTCAAATAATGCAACTCGGCCTTTATATCCTATGTTGTGACAAGTTTTACACCCAGGGCCTTTTTCATAAAATGTTTCACTCCAAGGAACGATCGGATTGTCGATTCCTTTGTATATGTCTTTTGCAAGATTAAGTTTTTCTTCAGATAGTTTTGTGATTTTTTTACAATCAGGACACAATCTTCGAACAAGTCTTTGTGCGATGGCAATTCGTATTGCAGAAGTAAGAACCTTTGGATTGGCACCAAGATCAATAAGTCTGGTAAAAGCTCCTGCTGCTGTGTTGGTGTGAAGAGTTGAAAAAACAAGGTGTCCTGTAAGAGATGCTTGAATAGCCGTCTCTGCTGTTTCTCCATCTCTAATCTCTCCAACCATAATAATGTCAGGGTCTTGCCGTAGAGAAGAACGAAGTCCTGTGGCAAAATCATATCCCTTATCTCTTTCTACTTGAGTTTGAACAATTCCAGAAAGATGATATTCGACAGGATCTTCGATTGTGATAATTTTGATTCCAGGAGTAAGAACTTGTTTTAAGAAA
>SKGB01000028.1 GCA_007117675.1 Candidatus Nomurabacteria bacterium
CAAAAAATCGACTAGAAACTGAACAGATTGCTAAAGAAAATGCTACACAACTAGGAATTGATCATGCGATAAATACAAAAAATCGACTAGAAACTGAAAAGATTACTAAAGAGAACGATTTTCAAACAGCACAAAATAATGTAGTAACACATCAGGCGACGATGGCTGACGCGGAGCAAGCTGTTACGGATGCAAAAAACGACCTTGCTACGATAGATGGTTTGATTAAAAATATCGAAAATCAATATCTTAATGAAAAGAATGCCGTTTCTCAAGCCCAGTCTGTTGCCACTGCGGTAAAACGAAAACTAGAAGATAACAATAAGGAAATTTTAAAAAAATATGCAGGTCATCTTGATGCTTTTGGTGATGTTACAAACCCTCTTAATCACCAAATCCCCTCAAACAGAGCCGCCGCTGAAAATATTAGAAATAAATCTTAGTTAGCGTATGGTTAATGAGTCGCTTTATAACACAATACAAGAACACATGAAAAAACTACCCGAAGGGGTAAGGTCGGCTATTCACGCATCAGACTGGGAACGAAAGATCCTAACCATCGGTCGTCGATACGGACTTCATGTTGACCAGCTCGAGGTTTTGCAAACAGAGCTTTCTTTGGCGGTGCTTGGCCTTTCAAGTCGAGAAGAGTTTGTGAAAGAAACAATGAAAGAAGCTCACATACCAAGTGAGACCATGGTAAAACTTGTGTCCGACATTAACACAGAAATCTTTGAGCCCATTCGTGTTCATTTGCATGAAAATCTTGAACCAGAACAAAACACCATTTCAGAAATAGATGACAACGCAGATGAGTTACATGACGAAGAAAAGGCAACTCTTGAAAAACACGGTATCGAGCTTGACACAAACGAACCAAGACCTCTTTCTCAGTCTGAAATGTTTCAAAAAAGAGAATATGAAAAACAAGAGACGAGCTCTGAAACAAAAAACACAGGCGTGGAAGAAAAAAGTTTTTCACAAAACTCTCAAGAAACAAAAAAGAAACCGATGGTGAAATCTTTTTCTGATTTGCTCGAAGATGACTCAAATGTTTCGTTTCAGTCTCAGAATGAAGATTCTTCTTCTGTGAAAGCACTTGAATACACAGAACAAGAAGGGTATACACCAGAAGACGTGAGCCACCTTGGACCTTACGAACCTCAAAACACTCAAGGTTCTACCTCTAAAAAAGATGTTTCTTATAGTGTTGACCCGTATCGGGAGCCTGTCGAATAGTGTAATACACATCTTCCAATGTTTCTTGTGACGATAAGCTGATATAATAAACAATATGCAGTTTGTTATTCCGCAATTTCTTGATGTTGAAGATAAAATTATCGGACCGCTTACCTTTAAGCAGTTTATTTATCTTGCGGGTGGGGGAGGTTTAGCCTTTTCTGCTTTTCGCTTACTGCCCCTTATTATCGGTGTGCCGATTGCGCTGGTTGTGGTTGTTCTTGCGGGTATGCTCGCTTTTTACAAAGTAAACGGAAAACCTTTTGTGACAACATTTCAATCTTTTTTGAGTTTTGTGTTTCAGTCAAAGTTATATATTTGGAAAAAACAACCCAAAAAAGAAGTCAAAAAAGAAACTACAAAAGCTCCAGCCGAAACAATGCAAAGCTCAATACCTCGCTTGTCTGAATCACAGCTTTCTGACCTTTCTTGGAGTTTGGATATTTTGGATATGAAACAAAAAGACACATAATACTATGCCTAATAATTCACAAAATTTTGTTCCAATACAAGAAATACAAAATGGTATTATCGTATTAAAAAACGGTTCTCTGAGAGCTGTTTTGATGGCGTCTTCAATTAACCTCGGTCTTAAATCTGCTGAGGAACAGGAGGCTGTGTTGATGCAATTCCAAAACTTTCTGAATACTTTGGATTTCTCAACTCAAATTGTCATCCAATCTCGAAAAAGAAATATCAAACCCTATTTGGCGCTTTTGGAGGAAAAAATGAAAATACAAACAGAGCCCCTCCTTAAAATTCAAACACGAGAATATATTGAATTTATACGAAAGTTTATGGAAATAAATGACATTATGACAAAGCATTTTTTTGTGGTGGTGCCGTATGATGGTGGGGTTGTTGATTCTGGTGGTATTCTAGATAGGGTGTTGCCAACATCTGGTAAGAGCTCGCAAAAAACAGACCAAGACGAGTTTAAAAAACAAAGAAATCAACTCGAGCAAAGAATTGCAATTATTCAGCAGGGATTGAAACGCGTAGGTGTTCGAGCAGTGTTACTTGAGACTCCTCAGGTTGTTGAGCTTTTCTTTAAAACATTTAATCCGGGAGAAGGTGAGAGTAGTGATAAATTAGAGCAAAATTAATTATGGGTTTATTTGACTTTCTTAATTTCAAAAAAGGTTCTGACGCAAGCAAACAAATCTTGCCTGTTTTGCCTTCCGAAATTTACAAAGCTGCTGAACTTGAACTTCAGGATGTGATTGCTCCAGGGGCCTTAGAGATATCATCCAAAAACTTAAATTTGGGTGATAAAATATCTCGAACTTATTTTGTGATATCCTATCCTCGAACACTCAGCGACAACTGGTTTACTCCTATTATCAATCTGGACAAGATTTTTGATGTGTCAATGCATATTCACCCTATTGATACCGTAAAGGTTTTGCGTCAGTTTCAAAGAAAGGTTGCGGAGGTGCAGAGTCAGATAAACGAAAGAGAAGCAAAGGGTTTGGTTCGAGATCCAAAGCTTGACGCCGCATATAATGATCTTGAAAGTTTGCGTGATAATTTACAGCAAGCGCAAGAAAAAATGTTTGATTTTGGTTTGTATATCACTATATATGCTGACAATTTTGACGAGCTCGCAAAAACAGAGACAGAGATAACTTCAATTTTAGAATCAAAAATGGTGTATATTAAACCTGCATTATTTCAACAAGAGCAAGGTTTCAAAAGTGTTATCCCAACAGGAAATGATTTTCTTGCGGTTCACCAAAAACTCAATTCGCAACCCCTTTCAAGTATATTCCCCTTTGTTTCTTTTGATCTTTCTTCAAACAACGGTATTTTGTATGGTGTCAATCGTCAAAATTCAAGCCTCATTCTTTTTGACCGTTTTAGTCTAGAAAACTACAACTCCGTAACTTTTGCTAAGTCAGGTTCTGGTAAGTCGTACGCTACAAAACTTGAAATTCTAAGAACCATGATGTTTGACGCCGATGTTATTGTGATTGACCCAGAACGCGAATATGAATACTTGGCCGAAGCTGTCGGTGGGCGATATTTTAACATTGCGCTTTCTTCAGACCACCATATCAATCCTTTTGACTTGCCAATACCAGGGGATGATGAAACAGGAGCTGATGTTTTGCGTCAAAACACTATTGAGCTTGTGGGGATGTTTCGAATTATGTTAGGTGGGCTTACTCCCGAAGAGGATTCTGTTATTGACCGGGCGATTTCTGAAACATATGCAATGAAAGATATTACTCCTGACTCAGACTTTACTTCAATAGAACCTCCTTTATTGTCCGACTTTGAGCTGGTATTGTCTGGCATGGAAGGAAGTGAAAGTATTTTGTCTCGATTGAGAAAGTATACACAGGGTACATGGAAAAATTTTATCAACCAACCAACAAATGTTGATATCAATAAAAAACTTGTTGTTTTTTCTGTGAGAGATATGGAAGATGACCTTAAGCCTGTTGCGATGTATATTGTAACCCACTTCATTTGGAATGCTGTTCGAAAAAGACTTAAAAAAAGACTACTTGTTGTTGATGAGGCATGGTGGATGATGAAATCTCCTGACACAGCAAGCTTTTTGTATGGAATTGCCAAGCGAGGAAGAAAATACTATCTTGGTCTTTCCACTATAACCCAAGACGTAAATGATTTTATGAATTCAGAATATGGACCGGCTATTGTGACAAACTCGTCTATGCAACTTTTGCTCAAGCAGTCCGTGTCGAGCGCAGATGTGTTGCAGGAAGTTTTCAACCTAACTGATGAGGAAAAATATCTTCTACTTGAGTCAAGTGTGGGTGAGGGTATTTTCTTTGCAGGACTTAAACATGTTGCTATAAAAATCATTGCGTCGTATACCGAAGACCAGATTATTACCTCAGACCCTTCTCAGGTGCTTGCGGTACAGCAAGCAAAAAAAGATTTGCAAGAACAGATAAAACTTGATACTGATATGCGAAAAGAAGAGATAGGCCGAGCAATGGGTGACGAAAACGAGAAAAAAGAGCAAGAAGAAAAAGAGATGCAAGCTGACTCTTCTAAAGATGAAGAAGTGGTGTATGCAGATGATGATAAAAAAACAAAAACAGAAGATGTTTCTGAAACAAGCTCCGTAGAGAGTTTTGATAAGGAATCTATCCCAGACACAAACAAAGAACAGAAAACAAACATCAACGAAAGCTCAGACTCTGTTGATGTTGAACACCAAACTCTTGATTCTGAATTGGAGGAATTGGAAAACATGTTTAATAAATTATAAAAACCACACTCGTGTGGTTTTTATGTGCAAAACACAGCTCACAATATTGTATTACCTGATATAATATAAATAATGAGCGATACTAACACAAATCTACAACAAAATAATATAAGCGCACAACCGTTTAATGCTAGTCCTCAGCAAAACAATACAAACCCGGCGCAGGGTGGCCTAAACACATCTTCTGCTACTGACTCAGGCGCTTCACAAAATGAAGGTATTTTTGGTAGTTTCAACCTCAACCAAACACAAGAAAATAAAATCGACAATACGGTTGTTGAAAATCAAAAAGTATCTTCTGATCAAAACCCTCAAACAACAGAAAACAATATTCAAAAAGAAAAAGCAAATGAAATTGAAGAGTTAAAAAATTTTGGTGTAGATGTTTTGGATGAAGAAAAGAGACAATCAGAGTCTAACTTTTTTTCTGCAAAAAAAGAGACTCCCAAAAAAAGCTTTTTTGACAAACCTATAGTTATCGGTGAAAACAACAATACTCAAGACTCTTCTACACCCGACTCTCCCACTGAAGATGTAAAGAAAAAAGAAGAAATACAAAATCCTGTTGATACCAAAGATTTAGAAAAAGATTTTAGTGACACCTTTACCTCTATTGAATCTCACGAAGAACATGTTGGTTCTCTTGAAAGTGAAGAACGTCGACTCAAAGACCTCCACCAAAAGCTCAAGAAAAAAGCAGAAGACAAAAAACACCTAGTGAAGCAAAAACTAGAGCAACTCAAAAAAGAAAAAGAAATGCTTGGAAAAGAGCTGGAAGCTATCAAAGAATTAGAACAAACAGCAAGTCAGATAGAGCAAAAACTTCAAACCATTCACCAGATTGATACAGAGCTTGATTCTATAGAAGACAAAGCTCGCCAAGAATTAGATCAGTAGTTGTTGTGGTAAAGATTGTATGAATATTTCAAAAACCTTTACAATTTTATATATAAGCATATGTATGTTTTTCGTTTCTGCGAGCGGGGTTTTTGCTGTTAGTGTATCCATTACTCAAAACCCACGATTTGTTGATGTGGGAGAGAGTGTTGTTTTTACGGTTTCTAGTCCGTTTATTAATACACAGACTTCTTTGATTCGCTGGTATCAAGATGGCTCATTGGTTCTTGAGGGTTTAGGTAAAAACTCATTTTCTATTCCAAGTGTAGAGGGTGGTGTTAAGGTTGATGTTGAGGTGGCGGAAGCTAATTCGACTCAGATTTTAAAAAACTCAATCACTGTTCAGACAGACACTCTTGATTTATTGTGGGAGTCTCCAACATCTTACACACCCCCTTTTTATAAAGGTAAGTCTTTGCCTAATATTGACTCTACTGTAGATGTGACAGCTATTGTGCCAGGGAAAAATCCCGAATCACTACTTTTTTCTTGGGAAAAAGATTTTACGAATAGTTTGGGTGCTAATGGTTTAGGCCGTGATAATTTTTCGTATAGAGTTTCGGTTTTCGATGATTTTAACTCGATCTCTGTTCGTGCTACAAGTATAGATAATGTATTCACTTCAGAAAAAGTAAAACAAATAAACTATGTTCAACCCAAGGTTTTGTTTTATAGGTATAATTCCTCATTAGGAACTTTGTTTAATCGTGCTTTGTTAAATAATACAAGGTTTGCTCAGTCTAGTACTCAAAGTATTGAAGCTGTGCCTTTTTATGCGTCAATTGATTCTATAAATGATTCAGGGTTTAGTATGGATTGGAAGGTGGGTAGTGTGGCTGTTGAAAAACAAAATCCTCAAAACAGACTTCGTTTTTCAGTTCCTACACGCTCTGGCGAGTCAATAATATCTGTAAGTGTTGATCATGAAAATAGAAAATATCATGATGGTGTTATTAATTTACGAATATCTTATTAAATAAATGAGTAATAGATATCTACAACCGATACTAGTTATATTCTTTTTGTTTTTTGCAATTGTTCCTAATCTTGTTTTTTCTCAAGAGAACACTTGTACTGTCACAGAGGCTGTGTTTAGGGCGTTGGGTCAATCATCGCCAAGTTTAGACCTTTCTAATTCAGAAGTAATTAATCATGATGCTGATGGTGCAGAGAAGACTTTTGTATATTTAGATGTTAAAACAAACGGTTGTGAAAATGAAAATTTAAATATACAAATTTTTGGTTTGTGGGGTCCTCAAGTTGAAAGTGAGCTTTATGATATTGCAATGATTTCTAACATGTTTAATCTTGGGGGCGCTGTTGGTACGGCTTCTTATGTGATGAAGGGTGAGGTAAGTAATGATGTTTCTGTGGTGATTAATGGTCAAGAAATAATTTCTCAAGGAGGGGATTTTTCTGTAGCATTTCTCCCCGGTCAAGGTATTTGTTACGGTGCTAATAATCCTGATTGTCTAGTGTTTGCAAAGATTATAGATGGTAGCGGTTCCAATATTTTAAAACTCGTCGGTAATCTTATTGGTAAACGTTCTCTCACAGAGATTCAGCAGTTTGCTCAAACGTACGCACCTTCTACACTTAACTTTTTTAATGCAAATAATGCTGGTACTAGTTCTGTTACTGGTGGAGGGTGTACCACCCAAGCACCAGATCAAGGTTTTTATTTTCAAAAAAAACTGAGCTGTCTAACTTTGGATTTTCTTGGTTTTTTTAATTTCTTTGATGGTTATAATAGTGCCTTCGATTCATTTTCTTGGGATCAGCGGCTTCGTGAATACTATAATGGTTTAGGATTTAATTTTTCTGATGAGGATGGAGACTACAGAGCTGCGTTTCCTGGATTGCGTTTTGAGTGCTCAAGTACTTTTTGTAGTTCGGGTTCTTGGCAATTTAAAGGTTTAATTCCTTATGCAACAAATCATCCAGATGATTCCATGCCTGTTCCAGTGAATTCTCTTCCTAGTAATTATGAAACAAATTACCAACCTCTCGCACCGCTTCCTTTCCCAGGTCTTGATGGTGGTGGTACTCCAAATCTTGCAACCTATCTTCAGGGAATATTTCGAATGCTTTTGATTGTGGCAGTGGTTTTGTCTGTGATAATGATTGTGATTGCAGGGTTTCAATACGTTGCGTCATCTGCAAACCCACAAGGAAAGGGTGATGCTCGAAAAAGACTTTCTGGTGCACTTATTGGTTTGGTTCTTGCGCTTGGCTCTTGGCTTTTATTAGATACTGTAAATCCAAACTTTGCTTCAAATCTTTCAATTACGATACCTAAGGTTTCTCTTGACCCAGACGCGCCAGACCCTGCCTTTCAGGGCGCTGAAACTTCTTTGGGAACCCATCTGTGTCAAAAAGGTGGACATCAATTGAATGGTGAAAACATTTTATATGGTGTTACACATTGGCCTAACGATGCCTTGAATCGTTCAACCTTGTCAAATGCTGGTATTAATACCAGTCCATCTGCAAACTGCGCGGGAACCAACTACCCAAATTCTTGTACTTCTCTTTATTTTAATTCAGGTAATAATGTTGTGCAGAATGTTTTAAATTTGAAGCAAATGTGTGATGGGGCGAGTAATAATGGGACTTGTAATATCACTTTAACGGGTGGGAGTGAGTGCTGGCTTCATTCAAGTCATGGTCCAGGTAGAAGGGTTGTAGATATACGTTCGAGCGACCCTGCTTTTAATGCTTGGGTTGTTGAAAACGCAAGTCAAGTTCAATCTACTTCAACCTCAAGAGAGGTTTCTCCTGACCAGGATGGATTTCCTGATAATGGGAAAAATTACATTATTCAAGGTGTAGGTACTTTTAAAGCTGAGTATTTGGGGCAATATTCTCAAACCAGTGGAAAACATTGGCATGTTGTATTTCAATAAAAATTGTTTGATATGGTAAACTGAAACAGTATGTAATCTGGGGAATTTTGTTTAACAATAAGGTATGTCAAAAAAAATATTTCTTATCATCTTAATAGCGGCGGTTTTCTTCGGAGTAATAGGTTTTTTTATTTTGCTCAATCAGAATCAAATTCCACGTATTGATTTCGAGGAATCTCCCAGTGAAGGTTTTCAGCCTTTTCCAGATACAAGAATTCCGGGTGAAGAAGGTTTTGTCCCTACTGATGGTGGTTTGGGTAATCAAGGTGGCGCGGTTCCTTCTCGTGTCAGTGTTCAAAATACAAGTGTAAACGACTCTCGGTTTTTTCAAGTAGTAGATGCACCTGTTGCGGGCTTTACTTCTCTTATAAGAGAGGAGGTTGTGATAGACCCACCTCCCGTTGCACTTGTTGACTCTATGGTCGAGTACTACAATTTTTTTGAATTCGGAACTTTGCGTATTGGTGACACCGGTGAAGGTGTTGAAGCGCTTCAAATTATCCTCAACAGGCTGAATCCAGAACAAGTTCTTGAGGTGGGTGGTGAGTTTAATACAGATACCAAAAATCGTGTGATTTCATTCCAAACAAACAACAATCTCACTCCAGACGGTATTGTCGGCAGGGGTACACAAGCAAAGCTCAATGAGGTTCAAAATATCCCAACCGACCCAGAAGAATTTGAACCAGTAGAGCGTATTGTAAAGCATCCAGTGATTCGTTTTCAGTCTCGTGCTAACGGTATTATTTCTGACTATAATCTGAATACTCAAGAGGTGGAACAGATTACAGATCTTGTGTTTGCGGGTGTGTATGAGTCATTTTTTGCAAACGGTGGAAATTCTTTCGTTTCTCGCTATCTAAGTGGAGAGTCAATTCAGACTTATGTTGGTAGTATTTTATCAAATGAAGAAGGGTTTTTCTTTGTTGAGGGTGAATTTTTTGCATCAAACATACCCTTTGTATCTATTTCTCGTGACGGGCTTTCATTTCTTTATTTTGAAGTTTTAAATAGGAGGTCTATTGGGCAGGTTTTTGATTTTGTTTCCGGTCAGTCGCGTCAAGTATTTAATTCTTCTTTTACAGAATGGCTACCTCAGTTTAATGGAACATCTTTGTTTACCCTCACTACTCGAGCTGCGTCAGATATTTTGGGATATAGTTATGTGTATGATGCTGATAATGTAAATTCTTTTGAAAAAGGAGTGGGTGGACTTCCGGGGCTTACTACAAACTACAACGAAAATGCAACAAAAGTACTTTATAGTATTAACAATGGGCGTTTTATAGAAAGCTATGTAACCGATTTAAGAGATGGTACAACTATACGGCTTGGGATAGCGACTCTTGCAGAAAAGTGTGTATGGGAAGATCTGGATATTGTGTTGTGTGCGGTTCCGCGTACTGTACTTCCTGCTCAATACCCTGAAGATTGGTATCAGGGTTCAATATTATTCAATGACCGAATATGGGAGGTGAATACTCAAACAGGAATCGAAAGAATAGTCTCCTCGCTGTCAAACGAAAATCTTTCTGGTTCTATGGATGCTTTTAATCTTGTGCTTCAAAATAACATACTCATGTTCATGAATAAACACGATCTGAGTTTGTGGGCACTTGATTTAAGATAATAAAAAACCAGCATATGCTGGTTTTTTATTTTTTATTTTTTCCACCATTTGGTTTCATGATGGTATCAATGATACCGTATTTTTTTGCCTCTTCTGAGTCCATCCAGTAGTCTCTATCAACATCTTTTGCAACCTTATCTATCTTCTGTCCTGTATTTTCTGCGAGTATTTTGTTGAGTTTGTCTCGTGTTTTTATAATATTTCGAGCGGTGATTTCAATATCTGTTGCTTGTCCCTGTACACCTCCAAGTGGTTGGTGAATCATAACTTCAGAGTTCGGAAGTGCAAATCTTTTGCCTTTTTGTCCTGAAGAGAGGAGGAGAGCCCCCATAGAAGCGGCTATTCCTACACACATTGTGGCCACGTCTGGTTTAATGTGATTCATGGTGTCTAGAATGGCGAGACCAGCTGACACGTGTCCGCCAGGTGAATTGATGTACAAATAAATATCTTTTTTAGGGTCTTCTGCCTCAAGAAAAAGAAGTTGAGCAATGATAGTGTTTGCCACTCGGTCGTCAATTGCGCCAGTGAGGAAGATGATACGTTCTTTGAGTAATCGAGAATAAATATCAAAGGCTCGTTCTCCGTCATGACTTTTTTCGATAACTGTTGGTATAAGCATGTTTTGTAATGATTATTTTGATAAATGTACTGTGAATTATGCCATTTTTAGCAAAAAATATCAAATAGTATCCTATATAAAGTGCCTGAGGGTGTGTATTGACAAAACATAGTTATATGTGATATAATATATTTAAAATCAAATACAGAAAGTCATGAAAAAGTTGTTCTTTGCAATATTGTTTGTTGCTCTTGGACTGAATGTTCACGGGCAAACGCTTGCTGCTTATGGCAAGAAGTCGTCTAACAAAACTGAGTTTGAGGCGGTCGGTCTCTTTGTCGGTGGTTCAACGACCTTCACGGGTCGCACAAGCTTCAATACCGTCTCCGACGGGTCATTTGAAGCTGGTCTTTTCTTTGGGAAAGGCTCGGTCAACTTCCTTATGACTGCTTCAGTGTTGGGGCAGTCTGAGATTGTGCGGTACGATGTGTCTGGAGCTGGCATGTGTAACACATGTCAAAACGGACATATCCTCGATTGGCAGAGATTTCTGACAGCGAACCGATTTCAACTCGGCCTTGCTGGTCAGACCAGTTCTACTGTGTGGATGCTGTCCGGAGGTCTTGCTTCTGTTCAGCGTAATGTTGGGCAGTGGGTATTGACTGAGGATGGTGGTGAGTTCTATGAAATAACTCCGCTTTTGCGTCAGAATCTCCCAACAGCGGAGTTTCGGATGCAAACCAAAGGCTCTGCCGGTATGTTGAGTCTTGAGGTTTTGTATCTCGGAACTCACGACCTCGCGGGTTCGAGCGCTCAATTGAGCTATTTGCTTGATTTGAGTGCCCCCAATCAATTCTTCGGGATTGGTCCGAGCGCTGGTGTATACCAGCACGTTCTGACCGGTACAGAGTACCAGTTGGGTCCCGAGCTTTGGCTTGGCGGCGCCGACGAATTTAAACCTTTCGCGCTTCGGTTGCGAGGAGGTTTATCTTACAATCCATCGCCCAATGAGGGTGTTGGATGGTTCATTACCTTTCGTATGGCGGTCAACCGCCAATACAAAAGGTTTTGAATAAAAACTCTTTTGAAAGCCTCGCGCAAGTTGTGCGAGGTTTTTTATTTTCAGTGTATACTGAAAGGGTGAATATAATTCACATTTTTTAATATTTAAATTTTTGGTGCATATTATTTTTTATATACGAGCACCTATACACAATATATGGCAATCATTAAACACAAAGATCAGCGTGTCGCTGTTTTTATCGACGCGCAAAATTTATACCATAGTGCAAAAAACATGTATGGTAAAAAGGTAAATTTTGGAAATATCGTACAAGATGCGGTTGCAGACCGGAAACTTATTCGAGCACTTGCTTATGTTATCGCAAGTGAATCTGGAGACGAAGATGCATTTTTTGATGCGCTTACAACTCTTGGGATAGAAACAAAGGTCAAAGACTTGCAAATATTTGCGGGTGGAGCAAAAAAAGCAGACTGGGACGTGGGAATGGCGGTTGATGCTATTACTATGTCGCCAAAACTTGATGCTGTTATTTTGGTGACAGGGGACGGAGACTTTATTCCCTTGGTTGAATATCTACAGGTTCATTCTGGTATTCAGGTTGAAATTGTTTCTTTTGATAAAACAACCTCAAGTGCTCTCAAAGAAAAAGCGGATGATTTTATAGATTTGAGTCAGACACTCAAAAGATATTTGATTGGCTCTCCAAAAGGAAAAAG
>SKGB01000001.1 GCA_007117675.1 Candidatus Nomurabacteria bacterium
ATCTTTTAAAAAAGCCTGCGATCTTCATTTAGAGTATGGTGGAAATCTCCTCTTTCTTGTTGATGATTGGAATATTCCAGAGTCGGATTTCCAAAACTTTTACAAGAAAGTAGAGTTACCAAAATCCTGTAAAGAAAAAATCTTCAATCAAACCATTAAAATTATTGGTACTCCAAAGGAGTTCCAGGGTAATCGAGTTATGTTTAGTGAGCAGCGTGCTTTAAACATAAACTCGAATTCATGTTTTGATGGCAGGTGCGCGATCGCTTGGGAATCATTACTTGGATTTCTTTCGAAAGAAGGTTACTCTCATTTAATTGCTTTTATTTCCAACGCTTGTATAGATGGAATTTGGTCTTCGACAGAAGTAATTAAAAAAGTAAATAAAATAGATGGTTTGAAGATAACAACAGTGTTTGGAGATCATAAAACACTTTCAAAGATTGTGGTTAAGGAGTGGTAATAAAAAAGAGGCTATAAGAAGCCTCTTTTTCTAATTATGTAAGCTGTTTTTTAAGTCCGTTTGTGTTTTCACCCAACATTGCCTTAACGGCAATTTCTTCTTACAGTCAGTTTTTTAATTTTATCCTCAATATGAAGTGTTTTGTTTAGTATAGCAAAAAAAAACGCTACGTGCGTTTTTTTCGAAGTATCTCTTTGAGTTCTTGTTCTAGTTTTGTGGTGTCCTCACCTAACATTGCTTTTGTTGCGATCTCTTCCTGAAGTTCTTGAATTTTATTTTTCATATTAGTTTAGATTTATTTCTTTGGTAGTGGAAGCATCTAAGGGTTCGTTGTTTTCCCCCAACATTTCACTAATTGTATTGTTTAACCTAAAAAGTTCTTGCTCCTTTCTTTCAATCTCTACTTCAATTGAAGTTCCGTTGCTGTCATCAATTTCTTGTGCTTTAAGCTCTTTGATTTCTTGTTCTAGCTCTACTTTATCTTCAAGAAGAAATTGAATAGATTTGTTCGTATCTTGTATGTTGTTTTCTTCTTCGAGTTTTTGCTGTGCTATTGTTTTTTTAAGGTCGGGTTGTTCCATAATGTTTTATTGCTTATATATCTTGTAAACATCTTTTAATTTTCCATGGAGTAGTGTTATTTTTTCTTTGAGTTCAAGTGCTCTCGGACTGTCTTTTTGGTGATTTTCTACAAGAGAGCGGTATTCATCTTCGTAGGGTCGAAGTTTTTCTTGAATTTCTTTGAGAGCATCTGAGATTTTTTGTTTGTTGCGACTTATCCAGTCAAACTCTTGAAACACAGATTCCATCCAGGTGTCGGTCTGTTGCTTTGTTTCCTTGCTTATATTTTCAATTTGTTTTGTTGTCTCTGACATAGGTTACTGTATCTTTTGTGTTTTGTAATCTTGTGGTGCGTTTTCTAGGTATTCTTCCAGTTCTTTTTTACTTAGGAGACCTTCTTGAGCGCCAATATGTTGCACAACATTCATGGAGTTGATAGGCCCCCAAGACAGTGCTTCTGGGACAGATTTACCAAGAGCGAGCGCTGCAGTAAAGGTGCTTGAAAATGAGTCACCGGCACCGGTGCGTTCTACTGGGGGGGCTGGGTCTGGGTAGATAGGCTGAAACCAGGCATTTGTTCCGTCGTAGGCGTATGCACCTTTTGGGCCATCGGTAATGCAAACAATATTTGGTCCAAGTTTATGCATTTTTTGCAAAAGAGTAAGGGTGTCGGAATCATCCGTTTTGAGGATTTTTTGTGACTCTTCTTTGTTGCAAAAAAATACCTGAGTTTGTTTATAGAGCTCTTTGAGCTTTTCTGAACCAAGGCTAATTTGAAAGGTTCCTGGCTGAAATGCAAGTTTGGTTGTGGGGTTTTTTTGAAGATAGTCCACAATTTGTTCATGGTAGTGTAGTGAGTTTGATGCAACAGAAGAAAAATATATCCATTTAGGTGCTCTTATGTTCTCAACAATAGAAGGAAAGTCATAGTTGAATTCTGCATGCTTGATAAGAATGGTTCGCTCTGCATCAAAAGACATCACAAAGTGATAGTTTGTATCAAAGCCTTTCTGAATTTGAATAAGTGAAGTGTCAACACTGTTTTTCTGAAGATTATCAATGCAGTCTTTTCCATGCTGATCATCGCCAACATGTGTGACACAAGCTGAGGTGAGTCCTAGTCGCGAAGCGCAAACAGATGCGTTTGGTGCGTTTCCTACACCTGAAACAACATTGAGTTTTTTGTAGGGAATCTTATCTCCAAAATTCATTGAAATGGTACAATTATTGTCATCTATATCACAATGTACTTTTGCGTCTTGAAGTTCAATAAATGCATCAATAACAATGTCTCCAACAGCGAGAAAATCAATAGAATTATTTTTCATATGTTAAAATTTGACTGTAATATTATTTAATAATACGTAATTCACATTTTTAATAATATCATATTTTTTATGGTATTATGTAATCATATGTTTGATAAAAATCTCGTACAAGAAATTGAATCCTTTTTTAAGGGTGATATTGAAACTTCTCAAGAATCCTTAGAAAAAAACAGTACTGACTGGAGTGTTTTTAGGATTATTCCTCAGATAGTTCTTTTTCCTAAAGATAGTGAAGATATAAAAAAACTTGTTTCTTGGGTTCGTCAAAAGAAAGAATCCGGTGGGTATGGTGATCTTTCTATAACTGTGCGTGCAGCGGGGACAGATATGACGGGGGGACCTCTCAACACATCTATTATTCTAGACATGACTCGGTATGTATCTGGTGTTTTAGAGGTGAAAAAACAAGATTTAGGTATGCAATCTGGTCCTACGGGACATTCATATCCTTTGGTTGGTTTTGCGCGTGTTTTACCTGGTACCTATTACCGTGATTTTGAAAAAAAGACACTTTCTCAAAATATGATTCTGCCATGTTATCCTGCGTCAAAAAATCTCTGCGCTGTTGGTGGGATGGTTGGAAACAATGGTGCTGGTGAAAAAACTTTAAAATACGGTCAGAATAAAGATTTTGTACGTGAACTTAAAGTTGTTTTGTACGATGGGGAGGAATATCTAATAAAACCACTTACAAAAACACAATTAGATGTCAAAATTCTTGAAGATACTTTTGAGGGTCGTTTATATAAATCTGTGTGGAATCTTATACAACGTAATAAAGATGATATTGTAAAAGCTAAACCCAAGACCACAAAAAATTCTTCAGGATATTATATTTGGGATGTGTGGGATGAGGAAAAGCAAGTTTTTGATATGACAAAATTATTTGTTGGCGCACAAGGGACAACAGGTATTATTACTGAAATTACATATTCCCTGGTTCCTGTTGAGCAATTTTCTCATCTTTTAGTTTTG
>SKGB01000024.1 GCA_007117675.1 Candidatus Nomurabacteria bacterium
TGGAACAGGAAACAAAAAAAAGCTCGCACAAATCGACGAAGACGGAGTGACGTTCAAGTCACACCTCGACGGTTCTATGCACCGCTTTACCCCAGAAACTTCCATGGAAATTCAGTGGAACTTGGGAGCTGATATGATTTTTGCCTTTGATGAATGTACAAGTCCGCAGGCAAGCTATGAATATCAAAAAGAAGCAATGGACAGAACTCACCGCTGGGCACTTCGAAGTCTCCAAAAACATTGGGAACTCGACCCACAAAACAAGCAAGCTTTGTTTGGTGTGGTGCAAGGTGGGCGACATGAAGACCTGCGAAAAGAATCTGCGAAGGTTTTGGCACACATGAAAACTCCCGAAGGTAACGAGTTTGACGGTTTTGGAATTGGCGGATCCTTTGATAAGGACGACATGGCAACAGCGGTGAAATGGGTGAATGAAAATTTACCAGAAGACAAACCTCGACACTTGCTTGGGATAGGGGAGCCGATGGACTTGTTCAACGGAGTTGAAAACGGATGCGACCTTTTTGACTGTGTTTCGCCAACACGTGTCGCTCGACACGGAGTGCTTTACACTATGGACGGACCAATTCACATCACCAATGCAAAATACAAAAATGACTTTTCTCCCATAGACCCGGAAGTCCCTTCATATACTTCAAAACATTACACAAAGGCATATTTGTGCCACCTCTTTCGTTCTGGCGAAACACTCGGCGGAACACTTGCGTCGGTTCATAATCTGCATTTTATCGTGAGCTTGGTACAAAAAATCCGCCAATCACTTTTCGACGACACATTTCATGAATTTAAAAAGGAGTTTATGGAGAGGTATTATAAAAAATAAAGGGTTTTTGATATAATTAATATATAGATATTTTACGAAATATAGTCGAATTTTGTATATCCTCGTGTTAACTGAAAAATTTTCATCAATATGAATGAAAAAGAAACATCGCAATTCTTTCAAAACTTAGGAGAAATTTGGCGTGATATAACAGCTATGGAATTTCTCATGCGGTGTGCAATAGCTAAAAATGATGGAGAAGAGGTAAGATTTCCTCAACCGCCATATGAAAAAGGTAGGTCTTATAAAGAATACCCTAAAGCTTTTAAGCACTTAAGTTTTGAAATGGTGACAAATAAGTTCAATAAAAGGTTTCCTGAAATCGCTGTCCCGCAGGAACTTATTCAATTAAGAGATGCAATGGCGCATGGTATTACAGCTGAAATTAATAAAAGTGATAAAGTGCAATTAGTAAAATTCAAAGAAATGAAAGATCAAAAAGAATTAAAAGTTGAATTTAGTCTTACTTTGGAATTTGAGAGAATTACTCAAATCAGACAATCCTTAATGGAATTAAGAAGGCATATTGTGAAGAAGATTAATGAAAATATGCCACTTAACAATAAATAACTGATGTTTTCGCTTTCGTCTCAGGTCGCTCAAAACTAGATATGCAGTTCCATCATACTTTATCCAAATCACTATCACAACTTCAGGTATGCTTAAACGTTGTATAAAATTTTTTTGAGTATAATGCTATAATAATTTTAACTTTTATTTTTTAAATATGGATGATTTTTTTATAAAATTACTAAAATTTATTGGTTTCTTAATATGGATAGGTGCTTTAGTATTTCTATTTTTATTATTTGCCTGGGGAGGTTTAATTGTCGGTATTATTATTAGTGGTGGGGCAATGGCAATATTCGGAGATAATTAAAGAAACTATCATTAATTACAAGGTGTCACATAACATTGCGCTTTTCCTTCCATGCTTCGCTCCAGAAAAACTTCGTGTATCCCTAACGTTAAAAACACCTCTTCAGGGTGTTTTTTCTTGCAAAAAAGTGCTCAAAAGCATAGACTCAAATAAATCAAAATACATACCGCCATGAAAATACTGTCTGTTCTTTTTCTGTTTTTGGTCTCTGTGGAGATTCACGCTCAAAACGACACAGATCCATGTAATATCTATGAACTTGTTGTTGTACTTGACCAGTCTAGAAGCGTCTCAGAAGATTTTTCTGTAGCTTGTCTTGAGGTTGCCGATTTTTTTCAGTCTCTTTCGATTGATTCTCATGCTGCGCATGCAGGTCTTGTGACTTTTAATACCTATCCTTTTGTTATCCATATCATAAGTGGTGAAAAGGCAAGTCTTGTTCAGTCTACAAAAATAATCTCCGAAGACACTGCTTCAGGCACCACAAATCTTTCGAGTGCACTTGGTGTCACCTTTGATTTATTTCAGGAGAGTGAGCGGTGGCAACACTCTGAAGTGGTAAAGATTTGTATTGTGATAACCGACGGACATCCCACAGAATCCGTTGATCCTGTGCTTCGTTTGGAAGGTAATTCGTTTGCATATCCAAGTCTTTTGTATGCTCAGCTTATGAAAGATAGCGGAATTGTTTTCTACACGATTTCAATGGGTTCGAGCAAAGATTATTCAAGAGAGTATCTTGAACGTTTGGCGAGCTCACCTGACCATTTCTTTTTTGCAAAATACACAGAGTTGTCTCGGGTTCTTTCCAAGATAAATTTGTGTCAGTAGCTTTTAAAAGGGTTCACATGTGTGGGCCCTTTCTTTATGTCTATAAAATCAATATAATATAAACATAATGCAAAATATAGACATTTTTAAAATTATAAACTCTCTACAGATTGACGGTGATTATGAAATATCTGTTGCTATTATAGATAATCAAACAGCAGAAAAGATTGAATACAATGGTGATCATTTTATATATCCTGCAAGTATTTACAAAGTCTATATTGTTGCTGAGGTTTTACGTCAGGTTGAATCTGGTGTGCTTGATTTGCGTCAAGAAATAAAAATACAATCACCAAATGATGTAGACAAGGTCAAAGATGAGATAGGAAATGATCACAGGCCTTTTCTCAAAGCGGGCGATACGGTTGAGCTCGAATATTTAATTAATCTTGTTCTTACTCGAAGCGATAACACAGCATCAAACGTTTTGATTGATTTAGTTACAAGGGAATCGATAAATAAAAATATTATAGAGCCACATGGTTGGCGAGGGAGTGAGGTTACTCGAAAGTATCTTTCGCGTGATTTAGAAGATGAGAATTATAAAAAAGCACCAGTTACGCTTTCATGTGCAAATCATTTGGTTGATTTTTTCTACAAACTTGAGCAA
>SKGB01000047.1 GCA_007117675.1 Candidatus Nomurabacteria bacterium
ACTCAAGACCAATCTCCAACACTTAATGAATTACCTGATCAAGATCTACGATTTCCAAATAATCTTTGGATAGGTATCTTATCTACTGATGTTATTGAATTGCAAAAATTCTTGAATGAACAAGGCTTTACTGTGGCGGTTCAAGGTCCAGGTTCTCCTGGTTTTGAGACCCCATACTTTGGACAAAGAACATTGCAAGCTCTTAAAAAATTCCAAACATTTTACTCTGACTCCATTCTTAAACCTGCTGGAATAACACAAGCAACAGGTTACTTCGGATTATTTACTAGAATGTTCGTTAACCAAAACTTTTAATAAAAAACCACCCCTGAGAGGGTGGTTTTTTATTAGAGCAATAAATATGGTAGTATAAGTTAGTTTATTCGTTTAGTAAGTATATATAAATTTATGGATGATGTAGCTTTTTTTGAAACTTTGTTTATTGGTGATATTGTGCCTGAGGATATGTCATTTGACGTATTTGAAAATGGCGATCAGTCAAAAAAATCTTTTAAAGACTTACGAGGTTCTTGGACTGTATTGTTTTTTTATCCTGCAGACTTTACTTTTGTTTGCCCAACAGAACTTGAAGAGCTTGCAGATATGAAAAATGATTTTGAAAAAGAAGGTGTTAAGATTGTGTCAATGTCTCGAGATACTGTGTTTGTACATAAGGCATGGCATGATCAGTCGAGCGCGATTGGCAAGATAACTTTTCCTATGGGTTCTGACCCTACAGGAGAAATAAGCGAAACTTTTGGTGTTAATATTTTTGAAGAGGGCGTTACCTTGCGTGCTACGTTTATTATAGATCCTGATGGTGTTATTAAGGCAATGGAAGTTAATGATAATTCTATTGGTCGCTCAGCAAAAGAACTTCTTCGAAAAATAAAAGCAGCAAAGTTTGTACGTGAAAATGGAGGTAATGTTTGTCCAGCTTCTTGGGAGCCTGGTAATGACGCTCTCAAGCCTGGGATGGACTTAGTTGGAAAAATTTAGTATAGTAAAAAAATCCGTTCCGTACTACTGGTCTATCCATGTAAAAATTGCATAAATACAAAAGATGTTGCTGATTTAGTGTGAGTGAATTTGTAATGTGTAAAGGACTGTTTAATTAGACTGGGAACACGTGCGCTTAACGGAAAAGCCCCGCTATGTTTAATACGGGGCTTTTTTTGTGCCGGAGGGGAGAATCGAACTCCCACTCCTTATGGAACACGATTTTGAGTCGTGCGCGTCTACCAATTCCGCCACTCCGGCAAATATGTATAGTATACAGTGTACGACAATGTTGAAAAAACGCAAGTTTCTCATCATTTTTATTGTATTATTTATGATATAATGCACACATATGAATACTGAAGCCATGAAAAATGAACTGTTTACCGAATCGGTATATTTTATAGAAGTTGATAAAATTGACCCAAATCCTTACCAGCCTAGACGTGAGTTTGATCAAGACAGATTAAGGGAACTTTCTGATTCTATTAGACAGTATGGGGTGTTGCAACCTCTTGTGGTGTCTCGAATTGAAGAGAATGATGAGTATGGTGGTGTAAGGGTTAGATACGAGCTAATCGCCGGAGAGCGTCGTTTGAGAGCTTCTCGTTTAGCTGGGTTAACACAAGTTCCTGCTGTAATTCGAAAAGAGCATGACCCAATGATGAAACTTGAGCTTGCTATTATTGAAAATCTTCAACGGGAAGATTTGAATCCGGTAGATAGGGCGCGTGCTTTCATGCGTCTCGCTCAAGAGTTTGGTTTTTCTCATAAAGAAATTGGTAAGAAAGTTGGTAAAAGTAGGGTGTATGTTTCAAATTCTTTACGTATTTTGCAAATGCCACAAGAGATACTAGAGGCTGTGGAGCAAAAACGTGTATCAGAAGGTCACACAAGACCACTTCTTATGCTTAATGATAAGCCTGAAGAGCAACTTGTTTTATTTAAAGAGATTTTATATAAAAAAATTACAGTACGTGAGGCTGAGCGTTTAGCTAGAAATATCGCAAAAGATAAAGCTAGGAAAAAAGAATTATTGCCAGACCCTGAAACAGAAGAAATTGAAAATAAATTACAAGACGCGCTTGGTACGCGAGTGAGAATTGTGAGAAAAGATAAGGGAGGAAGTATCTCAATTGATTTCTTTTCAAACGATGATCTTGATATTATTATGAAAATTTTGAAAGGTGAAAAAGATGCTATGCAAAATCCCCATGCTCTTATGGAAAAATTTGAATCAAGCTTGCCTCAAGAGGAGGTTACTGAAGGTTTTGCTAATTACAACCCCAATCCAGTTATTATTGATGAAAAAGATAATGGTGATGATATTGACACTATTAAAGAAGCAGGGCAAGATCTTGATGAAAACAGTGAGTTTTTAGATGATTCATCTCTCGAAGAAACAAAAGCATTTGAAAATGAAGATATGTCTGAAGATTCTGAAGAAGATTTATATAACATAAAACATTTCTCTTTGTAAGATGTATGCAAAAAACACCTTTATGTAGAGGTGTTTTTTACTTTGTAAATCGTTTTATTATTTTATTAACAATACTGTTTTCTTCAAGATATTTTTTGATTTGTTTTCGGGCAAGAGAGGTTTTTGTATGGTCAAGCCATTTTGATGAGGGGGTTGTGTTTTTTTGTGTCGAAACTTTTACAATATCTCCATCTTTTAGTTGGGTAAAAATAGAAGAATGTTTTCCATTTATTTCTCCTGAAGTAACATGTTTTCCAATATGGGTATGTATAGTAAATGCAAAGTCAATAACGCTTGATCCTTCTGGAAGGTCTAAGACGTCTCCTTCGGGGGTGAATACAAATATTCTCTTTTGGAAAAAATCAGCCTTTACAATATCAAAAAAATCTTTTGCTTTCTCGGTATCTTTTTCGTTGAGTTTTTTCATTTCTGACAACCATCCAAGATTGTATTCTTTATTTTTTTTATTATCATCTTTGTACAAAAGATGAGTGGCAATTCCGTATTCTGCATGTTCATGCATGAAAGGTGTTCTTATTTGTATTTCTGCTATTCCGCCAGAGCCTGTGAATATTGTGGTGTGTAAACTTTGGTATCCGTTTGGTTTAGGGAGTGCTATATAGTCTTTGATTCTGCCGGGAAAAGGTTTCCAATTGCTGTGTATTATTCCGAGTGCTTGGTAACATATTTCAATACTTGGAACAATCAAACGAAGCGCAACAATGTCATAAATATTTTCAATATTCATATTTTTTTTCTTGAGTTTTTTGTGTAGACTATAGATTCCTTTAATCCTGTGGCTTGATTTTACTACCGAGATATTATGTTTGACTAGTTCTGTACGTATTTTTTTGTAAATAGTTTCTAAGTCTTTTTCTGCATTTTTTGCACGTTGCTTGAGAAGTTTCTGGGTATCTTCGTATTCTTTGGGGTAAGCAAAAGGAAATGCATTGTCTTCTAGTTCTTTTTTGAGTTTCCACATACCAAGTCTGTTAGCAATATTTGCATGAATCTCTATGGTTTCAATAGCTATTCTTTTTGCCTTATCGGGACGTAGATATTCGAGTGTCTGAATATTGTGTAATCGATCTGCTAGTTTAATCAAGATAATACGAACATCGTCAGCCATCGTGAGGATAAACTTTCTCCAGTTTTCAATATAGCGTTCTCTTCCTTTGTATTTTACACGACCAATTTTTGTAACTCCTGAAACTAAGTGTTCTATTTCTTCACCAAACTCTTCTTTTAGTTCCTTACGTGTAACTGGTGTGTCTTCAACAACGTCATGCAAAAGCCCTGCTGCGATTGTTTGGGTGTCGAGCCCAAATTGCGCCAGGTTCTTAGCAACTTCAACACAATGGTTAAAATAAGGAACACCTTCTTTTCTTGTTTGTCCCTCGTGGTTTTTTTGAGCAAATACATAGGCATGAGTAATAAGTTCTCTATCTTTTGGTTCTAATTTTTGCTTGGTTAAAGAAAAAATATCTTCAACGCTTAATAGTTGTTTTGACATATGTTTAGTATACGTCACTTTTTATTTTTGTACAGATTTTCAAACACACACATAAAAACGCCCGAGGTGGGCATTTTATGTGTTTATAATTTGTAGGGCGTCATCAATAGTAAATGTTTCGACTGTTTGTTTGTCGTTGAGGTACAGACGTTTTAATCCTTTTTGGATATACAAACCGCTTTTACTTTTAAGAAGTAAGATGTCTTTTCCTGTTTTGGGGTGTTTCCCAAGTTTTTTTACAAGCTCGCTTCCTTTAGGTAGTGATTTTGGAGTCGCAAGAAGTTTGAGTGCTTCCTCAAGAGTTATTGTATAAGGATCAAGACCAGATGTTTTTTTGATAGACCTAAAGTCTTTTCCGTGTCCCACATAAGGACCAAATCGTCCTATGTTTGCAATAACGGGAACACTATCTTCTGGGTGTGCTCCTAATTCTCGAGGAAGTGCAAGAAGTTTAAGTGCTTCTTCGAGAGTGATGGTGTTAAAATTCATATGAGGAGGGAGACTTGCTCTCCGTGGTTTTTCCATCGCTTTAATTTCAGTCTTTTGTTCTTTGGTCATCTCCTTGGTGATTTTGGGCGGGGTTATGCCTTCTTGAACATATGGTCCGTATGGTCCATCCAAAACAAAAATAGGTTGTTTTGTTTTAGGGTGAGTCCAGCGAGGTGTCTCCTCGTCGATAACATTTCCATCAAAGGTTCTTGCACCATCACAATCTGGATAGGTTGCGCAGGACATAAATTTACCTGTTTTCCCAAGTTTATATACCATTTTGCTTCCACATTTAGGACAGGTAAACTCCTGTGGGACAGGACCTAGGTTGGTAAGTTTCGGAATATCTTCTTTTGCTTCTACAGCTTTTGAAAAAACAGTATAAAATTCTGAGAGAGTTTTTTCATAGGTGTTTTTTCCTTCAGCTATCTCATCGAGCGACTGCTCCATGGTTGCGGTAAAGTTATCAGATATGTACTCTCCAAAATTTTCTTCAACAAAACTTGAAACAACATCTCCTGTGTCTGTTGGTGTAAGCGTTCGTCCTTCCTTGTGTACGTAATCTCTGTCGAGTATTGTTTTAATGGTGGACGCATAAGTACTTGGTCGACCGATTTCACGTTTTTCGAGTTCTTTAATAAGTCCAGCTTCTGTGTATCTGTTTGGTGGTGTGGTTTGTTTCGCTTCGTTAAACAACTCTTTTAAGTTAATAGAGTCTCCTTGTGATAGTTTTGGAAGTTCTACATCTTCACCTCGAGACGCAGTATCAACTGCAAGCCATCCAGGGAAGAGTAGTCGAGAGCCGTTCATAGAAAAGTTTGGAATATCACCTTTTTCAATATTTGCAGAAACTTTTGTTTTCATGATTTTGGCAGCTTTCATTTGAGAAGAAATTGCGCGCTCCCAGATAAGTTTGTAGAGACGTTTCTCATCTTCGGTGGTTCCCGCAAATTCTTTGTAAGGGTCCGTTGGTCGAATAGCTTCATGAGCTTCTTGTGCATTTTTAGATGTTTTAGCATATACGTTTGATTGCACATACTTCTTTCCAAATTTTTTTTCTACCACAGAAAGCATTTTTGTTTGCGCGTCTTTTGAAAGGTTTCGAGAATCCGTACGCATGTAGGTTATGTATCCTTTTTCATACAGTTTTTGTGCAACTCCCATAGTTTTACTTGGCGCGAAACCAAATCGTGTTGATGCTGTTTGTTGAAGTGTTGAGGTTGTAAAAGGTGCTCGTGGTTGGCGAGACCCTTCTGTTTCTTTTACTGACACAACCTTCCATGCGCCTTCTTTTGCTTTTTTCTCAATATCTTCTGCTTCGTCCTTGTCCCAAATTTCCTTGTCACACACCAAACGAAATATGTTGTTTTTTTGACTAAAGTCACCAGAAAGAACCCAATAATCATCGGGTTTAAATGCACGAATCTCTCGTTCACGTTCCATGAGAATTCGAAGTGCTGGTGACTGTACACGCCCCGCTGAAAGTCCGTAGCGAACCTTTTTCCAAATAAGCCCCGATAGATCATATCCAAAAAGTCTATCGAGTACCCGTCTCGCTTCTTGCGCTTCTTTTAGTTTAAGGTCAATCGTTCGTGGTTTTTGCATAGCCTGAGCGATTGCTTCTTTTGTAATTTCATTGAAGGTAATTCTTTTAGGATTTTTGAGCTTGAGCGCTTCTGCAAGATGCCAAGCAATAGCTTCTCCCTCGCGGTCGAGGTCCGTTGCTAAAATAACTTCTTGAGATTGAGACGCGAGTTTTGCGAGCTCTGAAACAACTTTCTTTTTTGTGGGAGAGATTTCATACTTAGGAATAAATCCATGTTCAATATCAACCGCATCTTTATTTGATTTTGGAAGATCTCTTATGTGTCCAACAGACGCTCTTACAACAAAATCCTTACCAAGATATTTTTCAATTGTTTTTGCTTTTGCTGGAGACTCTACAATAACCAATGTTTTCATGAAATATATTGAGTATTTTAATTAATAACTACTGCTATATGCAATTAGTAATACTATGAATGTGTTTATTTTGCAAATACACAATATTAATATCGGTATATTCTGCCACCTTGTTCTTTGATTACACCCTTAAGTTCAAGTGTGCTTAGGGTGATACTGCAGTCTGCTATTTCTAGCCCGCTATTTTCATAGATGTATGATTTTGTTTTTGGTTCAACGAGAAGCCTGAGTACTGCTATTTCTTTTTCGGTGAAAGATTCAAATAATTGACTTTGTTCGGGTTTACTGTGTTTGTCTAGATTGAAATGTTGAATTATATCTTGGGCTGACGTGATAACATAGGCGCCTTTTGCAATGAGGTTGTTCGACCCTGCTGAGGTGTCAGAGTATATTGAACCAGGAACACTTAACACATCTCTATTGTACTGTATTGCAAATTTTGCAGTGATAAGAGCTCCTGATTTTTCACTTGCTTCAATAACCAATACTGCGTCACATAAACCTGCTACGATTCTGTTTCTTTTTGGAAAACTCCAGGGGGCTGCTTTGAATTCTGGTTCAAATTCTGAAAGAAGAGCGCCTCCTGCATCGACAATGTTTCTTGCAAGATGAAAATTTGTTTTAGGATACAAAACAGAAGGGGAGAGTCCTGAGCCTGGAACAGCAATGGTTGGTAGTCCTGTTTCAAGAGCTGTGGTGTGTGCTATGGAGTCAATTCCAAGAGCGAGTCCAGAGACTATAACAAAAGGTTGACCTGCGAGTCCTGAAATAATTTTCTCGCATGTTATTTTTCCGTATTCGCTATATTTTCTTGGGCCAACAATTCCGAGATAAATATGAGTGTCTGGGTCTGGGAGATTCCCTTCAATATAAAGATGTTCAGGGCAGTCATCGATTTCTTGGAGTTTCTGAGGAAGATTATCATGAGTTATTTTACGTAACTTGATTTTCATAAAAAATATTGTAGCATGTCTTGTGAAAATAAAACTGTCTTTTTTTCCATCTTTAGCTATAATACATATTATTGTATAAAATAAATCATAAATACTTACATGTTAGATATTAAATTTATTCGAGAAAACAGTGATATCGTTAAAAAAGCGGCGGGAAAAAAGAATGTGTCGGTTGATATAGACGCTCTCATTTCTCTTGATAATGAACGTATAACACTCCAGCAACATATTGACGAAATCAGAGCCAAGCAAAACTTGGTTTCTAAGCGTATTCCAGATCTCAAAACAGATGCCGAAAAAGCAGAGCTTATTAAATCTATTGGATATTATAAAAATGATTTGAAAAATCTTGAGCAAGATCTGCGCGAGGTAATGGAGAAATGGAGAAATTTAATGTTGCAGGTCCCTAATATTCCAGATGTGTCAGTACCTGATGGTAAGAGTGACGCAAGTAACCAAGAAATTAAATCTTGGGGAGAAAAGCCTCATTTTGATTTTGAACCTAAAGACCATGTTGAATTGATGCTTGATTTGGACATGGTTGATTTTGAGCGAGGTTCCAAGGTACATGGTTTTCGTGGGTATTTTCTTAAAAACGATGGCGCATTGTTGTCGTGGGCTATTTGGAATTATGCGCGTGATTTTTTTGGAAAGAAAAACTTTCAGCACATGATTGCACCGATTATTGCACGTCCTGAGCACTTTTTTGGTACGGGGCATTTGCCAAATGATGCAGATGATTTGTATATAACACAAGACAATGATTATCTTGCGGGAACTGCCGAGGTTCCAACTATGGGGTATCACAGTAATGAAACTCTCGATGCTTCCGAGCTTCCTAAAAAGTACCTATCTTTTTCTCCGTGTTATCGAAGAGAGGCTGGTAGTTATGGAAAAGACACGAAAGGTCTTATTCGTGTGCATGAGTTTTATAAACTTGAACAGGTTGTGTTGTGTGAAGCTTCTCACGAAGAGTCTGTTCATTGGCACGAAACTTTAAATAGGAATACAGAAGAGTTTATCGAGAGTCTTAATATTCCATATCGAACAGTATTAAACTGTGGTGGTGATTTAGGGCTTGGTCAGGTTAAAAAATATGATATTGAACTTTGGGTTCCGGGGGAAGAAAAATACCGAGAGATATCTTCGGCTTCTTATTTCCACGACTTTCAGGCAAGACGTTTTAATATTTCATATAAAGACAAGGAAGGAAAGAAAAGATTTGTCCACTCTTTAAATTCAACCGCTATTCCAACTCCACGTATCTTGGTTTCTCTTGTTGAGAATTTTCAGCAAGCAGACGGAACCATACAAATACCAAGTGTTTTGGTTCCATACCTAGGAAAAGAAACTATATCAAAAAACACTAAACACACTCTTTAAGAATGTCTGTGAAAAATAAAAATACATATAAAAAAAACAAGGCAAGTAAGAGAAAAAAAACATCGTATAAAATATTTTTCTTATGGATAGTCTTAGTTGTTTTTTTAGGAAGTGTTTTCTTTATTTCTCGTATTCCTTCACTTCAATTGAAAGGTATTCAAAATATAGAAGGTAATTCCACTGTTTCTGAGGATGAAATACACATCTTTTTTAACCAGTATGGAAAAAAGAGATTTTTCTTTCCTTTAACAAATAAAATTATCTTTTCACGTCAAAAGTTTTCTCAAGAAATGCAAAACACATTTCCACGACTTGAAGTTGTGTCTGTGTTAAAGCAAAAAGACTCTATATCTCTTATCGTGTCAGAAAGAACTGCGTCTTATTTGTGGTGTGGGGAGGTCTTGCTTGATGTAACAGAAGATATTACTTGTTGGTTTGTTGACACGCATGGTTTTATTTTTGACAAAGCGCCATTTTTTACAGGTTCTAGCTTCTTGAGATTGTATGGCGGTATTGACGCTCGCGCTGATATTATAGGGCAATATTTTGATTCGAGTATTTTAAATTACTACGATTCTTTTGTTGATATTTTGAATGATTTTGGTATATTTATCCGTGCTGTGTTTGTTCTTGAAGATGGTCAGGTTCGTATTATGTTGGACTCTGTTCATGGTTTGTCAAAGTCGCCATTTATAGCTGTGCATACTTCCAATTCAATTATGGAAACTATTGATATTTTAAAAACAGCATTCATGGATGAGATTATATTAAGAGATATTACATCCCAGTATGAGCAACTTGAATATATTGATCTTCGTTTTGAAAATCAGTTTATTTATAAATTTAAAGATGAGAACACCTTCAACAAACCTCTCGATGGTTTTTCTGAACAATTTGAGGGTGATTTAGAAGCTAATATTCAAGAAGTGTATGAAGAACATAATGAAAATACTGAAGAGTCTGTTTCTGAAGAAGCGGGTGAACATAGTCCCGAAGAATAGTATTCACTTGGGTTTTTGGCGCGGTTTGTCTCAAAAGAAAAAACCCTTTTTTGTTCTTGCTCCTATGGCTGATGTGACGGATAGGGTTTTTCGTTCGATTATCGCAAAGTATTCTCGGTTCGGTGAAGAGGCTGGCGGTCCTGATGTTTTTTGGACAGAGTTTGTTTCGGCTGACGGACTGATGTCGGAAGGTAGGGACGCGCTTATTGTTGATCTTATGATAAACAAAGGTGAGCACCCTATTGTTGCTCAAATTTTTGGAACCAATCTTCAAAAACTTGAAGACTGTGCTCGCTTGTGTGTTGAGCTTGGGTTTGATGGTGTTGATATTAATTTCGGTTGTCCAGAGAAAAATATTGTAAAGTCCGGCGGTGGCGCAGGAGCAATAGTACATCCTTCACAAGCTGTGGAGGTTATTCGTGCTGTGCAGAGAGGTGTTGATGGAAAGATTCCTGTTTCGGTGAAAACTCGTCTTGGGTTTAATCGTGATGAGGTGGAAACTTGGGTTCCGACAATTTTAGAGACTGGTGTTGCGGTTCTCACTATGCATTTTCGAACTCGAAAAGAAATGTCAAAGGTCCCAGCTCGATGGGAGCGAATGTCTCGTATTAAAGAACTTCGAGATATAATCAGCCCTGATACGCTTTTGATTGGAAATGGCGATGTTGAAACTTTGGAAAAGGGGAGAGAATTGGCAACAAAGTATGGCGCTGACGGTGTAATGATTGGGCGGGGAATATTTGGAAATCCATGGCTTTTCGATGAAAACAAAAAAGAGGTTTCTATTTCTGAAAAACTAGAGGTCATGCTTGAACATACAAAACTCTATACAGAGCTTTTACCGATGAAAAACTTCAATATTATGAAAAAACATTATAAGGCCTATGTAAATGGTTTTGACGGTGCTAAAGAATTACGCGTTAAACTTATGGACTGTACTTCTTATGAAGACATTGAGGGCTTGACAAAAGCGTTTCTCTGTAAATAAAAATCCCTATTAATAGGGATTTTTATTTACAGATAGTTTTTTAATATTTCTTCAATAATTAATTTTTCAGTATTGATAGAAAGTCCTGCTTTTTTCATAAAGCCACTTTCGGGGTGCATTCCTGCGGGTCTTCGATTTACTTCTAAAATAATAGGCTGTTTATTTTTTTTGAATATAATATCAACACCACCAAATAATGAGTTATTTACTTTGACTGCTTTTTTTGCAAAGTTTTCTTCTTTTTTTGATAATGTAAACTCACTACCTACAGCTCCTTGAGATAGATTATTTTTAAATCCGTCCGTGGACTCTCGTTTTATTGCTGCTAATATTTTATCTCCAAAAACAATAACTCGGACATCAAAGTTATTTGGAACAAATTCTTGAATCATGAAGATTTTATTTTCTTCTTCTATCTTTTTTAATAACTTTTCTTTACTTTCTATCTTCCATACTGATTTACCATTTGCTCCATTTGTTTTCAACACACATGGATAAGAAATGTTCTTACTCAAGTATTTGATATTTTTTTTAAATGTTTCCTGATTGGCTATAATTGTTTCCGGAATAGCCACGCCAGCATTGTTGAACCTTATCATTTGGTGTATTTTTTCAGTGTATTCTTTAGTGAAGGTAAAGCTTTTATTTGATATTTTATTTTTTTCTTGTAAAAAAACTTCACCAATTAAAGCTGTGTAGTGTGTCCTTGAATAATTTCCATTCATTCTTCTTTTGTTAATAAACAAAAAACTACCTTGTGGATTGATGGGTGTGTTTTTATTTACCAGAAGAGTTTTCTTAGGTTCTTTTAAATGAATAATGATATCTTTATCTTGAAGTATCTCTAAC
>SKGB01000002.1 GCA_007117675.1 Candidatus Nomurabacteria bacterium
AATGAATTTACCAGCATTAGCTTGCTTTCTAGCTTTACTTCTAGCAGCTCCAGTTAAATCCTCGTAGTAAGCAATTAACCAAGAAGACTTGACTTGATGACAGACGGGAAAGGAAATCAGATACACAAGTTTATCTTGTGGTTGTATATTTAATTTTAAATCCATATTGGTACTTTTTCGAAACAATATCACAAAATATTTATAGTGTCAATATTGTTATAAGAACTCTCTGGTCTTTTTTTGATATACTCAAAGAAACCAATAATACTTAGATCATGAAAACACTTCACGTTTGCATACTACTCATTTGGAGTGTATTCTCACAGGCTCAACCCAACAATTTTCAAGAAGCGCTTGAAAGATATCTTGATTTAAACCTTCAAAGAGACTCCATACTAGTAGAAGTAATTCTTTTCCTTGACGAAATACATATCAAAGGAGAATCTGTCTGTGATTACAGTGAACACATCAATACGCAGATTGAAATAATAGACTTTATTTCTGAATCTATTATTACTATTCTTGAAGGTGGGAACAGAGAAGATATCTCTCCAGAAACACATAAAGAAACCCAAGACCTTGTTTCTGACAGAAGGAAAAGAAATGCTATCGTGACCTCAATGTTAAAAAAACTCATTGAGCCTTGTACTTTTTAAACTATCAAGTAAAAAAGCTGGTTCTAATACCAGCTTTTTATATAACTCGAATAAATCGTGGACCTTGATAGTTTTCTTTTTCAACCAAATCACTCAACATAGTAAGTGGTCGACAAAACATATCAGCATTTTTTTCTTCTAAAAACTCTGACTTATACAAAGGTTTATAACACACCATCATCTCTTGTGTTTCTGTGTGAAGTGACACACCGATAATTTCATAGGTATAATTGTGCTCTTCCCCTTGAGGGTCGTGTTTAAAATGTTTCCAGATTTCTCCTTTTTGTGGATTCATATTATTTTTTTGAATACATCTTTTTAACTGCAATTTTAATATCACTCACTGTTAAACCATATTCCTCATACAGCTCTTGTGTATTTCCCGACTGACCAAATCTGTCTTGAACCCCAAGTATTTTCATTTTCTTTGGAGATTCTTGTGAAAAAAGCTCAGCAAGTGCGCTACCCATACCGCCTGCGACTTGGTGTTCTTCCACACTCACAACAGCCTCACAGTCTCGAGCAAATGACAAAACCCCTTCTTTATCCAAAGGCTTTATTGTTGAAAGATTGAGAACCGAAACAAAGATACCTTCATGGAATAGTTCTTCCGCGGCAATCACAGCGTGGTAGACCATCGCACCACAGGCAATAATACCCACGTGTGGATTTTTATTTCTTTTTGTAACATCAAAAAAAACCTGACTTTTTCCGATTTCAAAGGGGGTATCTTTTGTGGTAAAAACTGGACTTTTGTCACGAGCAAGTCGTATATACACCGGATGATCATACGAAGCAGAAGCAATAGTCACCTTTCTCGCCTCTTCGCTGTCACAAGGCACAATAACGGTCATGTTAGGCTGTGCTCTCATGAGCGCAATATCTTCCAAAGCTTGATGGGTTGCACCATCAGGACCAACAGAGAGGCCCGCATGACAACCAACAATTTTTACCGGAACATTATTGAGTGAAATAGTTGTTCTGATTTGTTCATTGTTTCTACCTGGAGAAAAGGCAGCGTAGGAAAGAATGAAAGGAATTTTGCCATACACAGCCATACCAGAACCAACTGCTGCAAGATTTTGCTCTGCCACACCAAGCTCGACATAGCGGTCAGGAAAACGTTCCCGAAACAAGTGAGCACGAGTTGACTCAGCCAAGTCTGCACACAAAACCACAACCTGAGAGTTGTTTTCACCAAGCTCAACTAACCCATCTCCAAAACCATCCCTTGTTGCTTTCTGCTCAAGTGAATCTTTTTTGAGTATATGTGGATGTAATAAGTTGGTAGGTATCATGGTTTATAATTCGTTAACGTCACGCAAACATTGTTCAAAAAACTGCGTATATCGTTCCTGATCATCAAACTCTTGAGCGTCTGTAAACTCAGTACATATTTCGACAGGGTCAGTAAGTATTGTGACACCGTCAAAATCACGGTTGGGTAGTATCTCTTTTTCAGACTTGTTGTTTCTCAAAAAAAGAAACAAAGCTAATACTAGAACCAATATACCTATAATGATATTTTTTTTACTCATGATGTGTTGAAATTATTTTACCTCGTAATGTTCTTAATTCTTCGAGAAACTTTTTCTCCTGCTCCTTTGTTGGTGGTTTTCCATGCCAGGTATAATCAAATTCAATTTCTTTAATTCCCTTCCCTGGAATAGTGTGTGCAATGATCATGATTGGTTTTTCAACAATAGCTCGAGCAGTATCAATCGCATAAATAATTTCTTCAATATTATGCCCATTCACTTCTATTACGTGCCAGTTAAAGGCTTCCCATTTCAAACGAAGCGACTCAAGAGGCATCACATCTTCGGTCATTCCATTAATCTGAATATTATTTCTATCAATTATTCCAATAAGGTTTGAAAGTTTGTGCGCTGAAGCAAACATTGCAGCTTCCCAAATATTTCCTGCCTGCATTTCCCCATCTGACATAAGGCAAAAAGTCATGAATTTCTTTTTATCCATCTTTCCCGCAAGCGCAATACCTGAGGCCTGAGACAAACCAGAACCCAAAGGACCCGAGGTTGTTTCAAGAGATGCTAGTTTTATTCTTTCTGGATGACCTTGTAGACGACCTCCAAATTTTCGTAGTGTTTTTAATTCTTCTACAGGAAAATATCCTGCATGCGCCATAGAAGCATATCGCACGGGAACAATGTGTCCATTTGATAAAATAATTCTATCTCTATCTTCCCATAAAGGATCATCTGGTTTATGTGACGCACTATGAAAATACAAAGCAGTAAACACATCAGCCATCCCCAAAGGGCCCGCAGTGTGTCCAGAACCAGCATCTTCGAGCATGTCAATAATAGACATACGAATATCGTTTGCAATAAGTTCTAATTTTTTAATTTTTTCTGGGTGAACAAAAGCCATATGTGATTGGTTAAGATTGTACTAATTGTATCATATCTTCTGGTTTTTCAGCGTCACGCAATAAGCTACCAGACACAAGACGGTCTACGCCACTCTCTTTAAGAGCCTTACAATTATCCATAGAAACACCACCATCAACACTTATCGGAACTTGAGGGTGTTGTTGTTTGATATGCTGTATCATGGCGTAGGTTTTTTCATTAAACAAAGAACCCTGCACACCGATCTGTGAAATACCCATACACTGCACAAAATCAATTTCTTGTATAAGTTTTTTAAAATCATCAATAGAGTCATCTACAGTAAAAGCGATTCCGAATTCTGTATTTTTAAAATGAGCACCTTCCAAGAATTTCAGATATTCATCTTCTGAAATTGCCTTAGCATGAATAATAACCCTTCGAGGTTTCCATTTCATAAAAGCAGACAAAGAATCAAAAGGATTAAAAATCATTAAATCAAGTTCTAAATTTTTATGAGTGTGCACTTCTAATAAAGACATGAGCTTGTCTTGCTCTTGCTTTTGTTCTTTGATACCAAAAGGCCATGTATGATAAGGTGTTAAAACACCATCCATAATATCAAGTTGCACAAAAGACACAGACTCGATATCTTTGTATCGATTCATAAAAGACTCAATATCCTCTACTGACTTTGGCATGAGCGCTGGAATAATCTCAATCATATAAATCTACTTTAAGATAAGAACAAATATAAAAAACAACAACACGGTAATCCAAAAAAATATTCGTAAGGAAATAACATGATTACGATTTATTTTTCCATTGTGATGTTCAAGTCGACCCTGCCTTGCGAGCGAGTTTAAAGAAAGTCTTTCAAGAAAAACTTTTTGAGTACCTTCAACATCTTTCCCCTCAGAAGAACCCCAAACATCCAAGGCGGGTTGCTGGATCGCTCGAGAAAAAGAAAAGGTTACAGGCCAAGGGTGCGGTCCCATTTTTGCTATTGCATCAAGATTATGCAAAGCATAGTCTGGCGACTGACCACCAGAAAGAAAGACTACCCCACCCACCTGTGGAGGTATTTTTTTTCTTAAAACATGCACCGTGTGACGTGCAACCATGTCGTGAGAAGATTGAACTTTGGCGTCTTTCCCTGCTATGACCATGCTTGTTTTTAAAATAATTCCACCTTGATACACATCAGATGCTTTATGAAGCTCTGCAACCAAGATATCAAAAACTTTTTCCATGACATGTTTTGATTGTTCTATATCATGAGAGCCCTCTATCAAAATTTCCGGCTCTAGAATTGGAACCATTTCATTTTTTTGGACAGTACGAGCATAGGCAACCAAATCCTCACAGTTCTTTTTGATAAGAGCTTGAGAAGGTGTTGTTTTACCAATCAAAAATACAGACCTCCATTTTGTAAAAGTTGCTCCCATTTTTTTATATTCTACAAGCCTCTCATTCAGACCACTCAAACCTTGTGTGTTTTTCTCTGGTGAATTAGACAAAAAAGGAACAAGACCCTGATCAACCTTAATACCCACTAACACATCTTTGTCCTGCAAGATATCTCTAAACAACAAACCATCATCACTCATTTGACGTATTGTTTCGTCATACAAAATAACACCCGAAACATATTGTTCCATATTAGGAGCAGTGAAAAGTGTTTGACGATATTTTCTTCGAGATTCTTCAGTTTGTGGAATATTAAAATTCTCAAAACGCTTGTTTGCAGAACTATTACTTTCATCAGCCGCTAAAATACCCTTATGAGGATGCATAAGCTTTGAAACAATATCGGTGAGTTTGTTTTTAGTATCTTGTGTCATAAACGTGTCATTATGTTATGTTAAAAAATCATGTAAAGAATCTATTTTTTCTATACGACGAACATGGCGGTCTTCTTCTGAAAAAGGAGTGGTAAGCCAGTGAGATACAATAGAACATGCTTCTTCTACACTCATAAAACGCGCACCAAGACTTAAAACATTTGCATTGTTGTGTGTGCGAGAAAGAGTAATTATTTCTGTATTACCTCCATAGTAAGAGACAGTCCGTACCGAAGGAAATCTGTTGCAGACAATTGCTTCTCCTGTGCCAGAACCCCCTAACACAATTCCTTTCAGAGACTCAGAATTACGGGAAACATCTCGAGCTACAAACTTAACAAAATCAGGATAGTCATCATGAGCATCCAAAGACAGGGGTCCATGATCTATTACTTCATAGTCATGGTTTTTCAAAAAATTAACCAACTCTTTTTTCATTTCAAAACCAGCATGGTCAGAGGCTATTACAATTGTTCCTTTTGTTTGTTTCATATATGGACTACAAAAAATCACCAATTCTAATAACGTGATCCACCAGCGTGTGCGTATACCCCATTTCATTGTCGTACCACGCAAGGACTTTCACCAAGTTCCCATCCACTACTCGTGTCATCCCAAGGTCTGCAATAGCAGCGTACGGACTTCCTAAAATATCACTCGAAACAAGACTATCTTCCGTCACTGAAAACACTCGCGACCATCGTGCATCTATTGATGCCTCCTTTAAAAGAGTATTTATTTCCTCTACTGTAGTGTTTCGTTTTGAAATAAAGGTAATATCTGCCAAAGAACCTGCAATTACAGGAACACGTACCGCAATCCCATCAAACTTACCTTCAAGCTCTGGCAAGGCTTGTGTTACAGCAATCGCAGCTCCTGTACTTGTTGGTATCATATTTTGCGCACCCGCACGCCCCTGCCTCCAGTCTTTTTTATTAGGACCATCAACAATAGGCTGACTTGCGGTATAGGCATGAATCGTGTTCAATACAGCTTTTTCGATACCAACACTATCACCAAGAATTCCAACAATAGGACTTGTTGCATTTGTGGTACACGAACCATTTGATGATATCTGGCAAGTTTCTAGTTTTTCGTCATTGATAGCCATCAAAACAGTTGCGGAATCAACACCTGAAAAAGCATCTCCTTTTCCGGGCGCTGAAATAACCACACGTTTTGCACCAGCTTCTCGATGTATGTTTGCCTTTGAGTACTCGGTAAACACTCCGGTTGATTCAATCACCACGTCAATATCAAGCTCTCCCCATGGAAGCTGTGTCGGGTCTTTTTCTGAATAGCAAGAAATAATATGTCCATCTACCACAAGCTTTCCATCAACAATATCCACAGAAAAAGGAGAGATACCGTAGGCTGTGTCATATTTTAAAAGGTAGGCAAGGTTTTCAAGGTCACCCAAATCATTAACTGCAATAATTTGTAATTCTGAACGCTTCAAAGCAACCTTCAGAAAGGCTCTTCCGATTCGCCCAAGCCCGTTAATAGCTACTCGTGTTTTTTTCATGTGTGTACCATAGTTTTAATTAATAAGAATATAGTACTAGTATAACAAAAAGATAAGAAAACTAATGTGAATTGAAAAATCCTCACATACTGTGAGGGTTTTTCTAAAGTAAATCTTTGATTATTTTTGTTGCGATTTGTGGGTTAACAGTGCCTTTTGACTCTTTCATCACCTGCCCCATTAAAAATTTGAGTGCATTTTCATTTCCTTCTTGAAAATCTTTCACAGGTCCAGGATGCAAATCAAGAACAATCTGAACCATAGCTCGTATTACACCCTCATCACTTTGTTGCAACATCCCCTTCTCTTGTGCAATATCTTGCGGGTCACCACCTTGTGTACACAAAATCAAAAGAATATCTTTTGCTGCACGAGAATTCACTTCATTTGAAATCACCATATTCATGAGTTTCAAAAAACTAGACTTATCTGGATATATAAAATCTTTTTCATTACTTCGATACCCTATCATGTCAGAACAAAGATAGTTTGAAGTTTTGGTTAATAGTTCTATATTATCCACATCACTTTGTGCGACAAAATTAAAAATATCTGCAATTTCAAAGTCACTGATAAGAATTTCGATATCAGCATTTTTAATTCCAAGATTTGAAAGTCGCACTCTTTTTTCCCAAGGCATTTCAGGTAGTTGTGACTTCATTTTTTCTAGGTCAAACATTTCGTGGAGATACAACTTTGGTAAATCTGGCTCTGGAAAATAGCGATACTCTTCAGAGTTTTCTTTCAAACGCTGACGAACAGTAATCTTTTTTTCTTCGTCCCATCCTCGTGTCTCTTGAACAATTTCGTCACCCTTATTTGCCTCAAGTAAAGAAATATGTCTCTCGAGCTCGTACCGAGCAGCAGCTTCTGCAGCTTTGAAAGAACCAATATTTTTTACCTCGACTTTTGTACCAAAAACATTTGGATCTGCAGAAACAGAAAGGTTTACCTCAACCCGCATCTCCCCTTTTTGTAAATTTGCATCACCTGCACCAAGCGTTCTCAAAAGTAACTGAAACTCTTTTGCAAATTCTGCAACCTTTTCAGGAGAATAAATCACAGGCTCAGTTACAAGCTCAGCCAATGGAACACCTGCTCGATTAAAATCAACAAGAGAATATGTGTCTTCATGTTTGTTTGTTCCCGTATCTTCCTCAAGATGAATACGAGTAATATCAACACCGGCTAAAGAACCACCCGAAACTATAGGGTGTTTGTATTGTGAAATCTGATAGCCTTTTGGAATATCTGGATAAAAATAATTTTTTCTATCAAACTCGGTAAAATTTGCAACAGTACCACCAACCGCAAGCCCTATTCGCACCATATGTTCCAGTGCTTTTTTGTTGATAACAGGTAGAGTCCCCGGATGCGCCATAGACACAGGGTCAATATTTTGATTAGGCTTTTCTTCATCAGGATTATTCAAAGCGCGTGAAAACATTTTTGTTTTTGTTTTCAATTCAGCATGAATCTCAAGCCCTATAGTGAGATAATATTTATTATTATAAACAGGTCTATTTTCTTTATTCATTTTAAAATCAATTTAAAGACAAAAAATTACAACTCTTTCACGATATCTAAAATAGTTTGAGATACTTTTTTAATATCAACATCATCAAACATACTCACACTCAGAACTTCTATATTTTTATTTTTGAAATCAGCTTCAACTTTTTCAACAACCTCAGGAGAAACTAAGTCTGTTTTTGTTAAAATCACACATTCTTTTTTTTCTAATAATTTTGAATCATAGGTTTTAAGCTCTTTTCGGATTGTTGCATATGCGTCAACCATACCACCTTCTTTTTCAAGTTCATTTTCAAAAGAAACAAGATGAGCGATAGTTTTTGTACGAGAAATATGTTTTAGAAATTTATAACCAAGACCCTTGCCCTCAGACGCACCTTCGATAATACCAGGAATATCAGCGATAATATAATCATGAAAGGCACCCAAATGAGGATCGAGTGTTGTAAAAGAATAGGCACCAATTTTTGATTTTGATTTTGTTAAAGATTGAATGAGTGTTGACTTACCTGCATTAGGAAAACCAACAAGTCCAATATCTGCGAACAAGCGTAATTCAATATGAAGATTTGCGTCTTCGCCTGCTTTACCCGGAGTCCATTCATACGGAGTTGTGTTTGTTGATGCTTTGAAATGTTCATTTCCGTAACCACCCTTACCACCCGATAGAATTTTTATCTTTTGTCCCGCAGAAGTAAAATCATAGACCAGTCCACGGTCTTTGTCTGTCACAATAGAACCCACAGGTATAGCAATCACTAAATCGTCCCCTGATTCACCTTGCATACTTTTTATCGAGCCAGATTGACCATTTTGAGCTATAAATTTTGGATTATGAGAATAATGAGCCAAAAGAGAAATATCCTTTACAGATTCAAGATACACATCCCCTCCCGCACCACCGTTACCACCAGACGGCCCACCTTTGGGTACAAACTTCTCCTGACGCCATCTCACAACGCCGTCTCCACCGTCGCCTGATTTTGCATATATTGTTAATTCATCTACAAATGCCATACAGTCTACAGATTACGCTTCTAAGGCAATTTTAGCAAGTAAAAGCGCTGATTCTTTACTTTGAGCTCCAGCCAAAAATCCTGAATTATGACAAAAAATAGCGTCTTTTATTTGACTTACTCGAACCAAGTCTTCATCTCGTAGACCTCTCCAACTTTCAGGGAAAGGTTTTCTTGTTTCAAAACCATCAGCAGAGGCGCGCATTGCACAAACATTCCATTGATCACCTCGGTTGCTTGGATACACATAATAAAAAACCTCTTTATAATCCTGCAAGGCTCGTCCAATCTGAAAACGACCCAAAGGCTCTTCAACCAACACAACTCTTTTGTCGACGGATTGATAAAAATAGTCCGATACTTTTTTATTGATAGTGCGATATTCTTTCGCACTTAAAATAAAACGTTCAATTATTTTTTGAGCGATATACACAGCTTCAAGAAACTGTGTGTCATTAGTAACACCATCTTCACCAAAAACAGTATTGAAAGAACCTATAATATATTCAATCGCAATAGGGCTTATTTCGCTATGAAGTGACTTCATAATATTTACTCCGTTATCAGAAGCGTCTATGGGCTGTACAAGCTTTGAATCAATCCAGAGAACATCTTCTGGTTTTTCACACAACTGAGGTCCATAATATTTCCAAACCAAACCAAACGAAGCATACGGAATACCGTTCGGTCGAGCACCCGCTCCACCTTTTTGATGATGATCAAAACGTAAAGAAGACTCATCATACACTCCGCCAATATCAAACACAACATCAGCCTTGTCTATCACCGCTTGAGTATCTGTTCTTTCAAGAGACCATGCGGTATTGTTTTTTCCATAGAAAAGTATGACAGTTGCCGCCGCAAAAACATCATCGGTATGAAATCCACCAGGATGAGTTACTATTTTTTTCTTTTGAGAAAATAAAAACATTATATATTAGTCAATAATAAATCGAGAGAGTGCATTAACAATAGAAACAACAACAGCACCCCAAAAGGCAGACATAAAGTCAACAACAGAAAATCCATTGATAAGGGTTGAGACAAACCAAAAGAACACTGCGTTGATTAAAATAGAAAACAAACCAAAAGTAAGGATGTTGATCGGTAAGGTAACCACAAGCAAGATAGGCTTGATGGTGATATGTATAATTGACAAGACTAACCCTGCAATCAATGCTGGCACAATACCCTGCAAAAACACACCACCCACAAAATATGCAGCGGCTATAACAGAAAGTGTAAATATAACAATTCGAAATAATAATTTCATAGTAATAAAAAATAAAATTTGATAATTAAAAATTTTAACTAAACAAAGAATCAACAACAACCTTTATATCGGAACCATCTGCCTTGTCTTTCAGTTCTTTTACGATAGCACCAATGAGCACGCCTTTTTTACTTACATCAAAAATATCAAGTTCTTTTTGTTTTGCCCGAGCTATGGGTAGAATATCTTCTTGGGACATTGTTTCTGGAAGAAGTGTCTCAAGCACTACAAGCTCAGCTTGTTCTATCTCAGCCAAATCTTGACGCCCCCCTTGAGTAAACTGATTGATAGAATCTTTTCTTTGTTTTGCTAAACGTTTTATCACCACAAGTGCGGACGCGTCGTTGATTGAATCTTGTGGTGTTTTTCCATTTGCAACAAGTTCGTTTGTAAAAGCTGTTTTAATAGACCTCATCACCGTCATGGCGACAGAATCTTTCGCTTTCATAGCATGTTTTAACTTTTCATTGATTTCTTGTTCTATTGTCATAATGTAAATAGTATAGCAGTAAAATCAAAAAAATTTAAGATACAGACTATATTATATAAAAAATAATTTTATAGTACACTAACTATTATATGGAAATACAAACAACAAAAAATCTTATATATTTTGATACTGAAACAACAGGAAATGAAGAAAAGGACAGATTGTGCCAGCTTGCTTACAAAACAACAAACCAAGCTATTGCAGATATGTTTGACGAGCTCTATCTCCCGCCGGTTCCCATAAGTATTGCCTCACAAGCGGTGCACCACATCACACCCAAAATGGTACAAAACAAACCACTTTTCACTGAAAGTCCCCACTACGAAACAGTTAAAAAACTTTTCGAAGACCCAAACACCATCATGGTGGCGCACAATGCAAAATTTGATGTAGAGATGATGAAAAAAGAAAACATAGAGTGTGCAAACACAATCGACACACTCAAGATTGCTCGACACCTTGACCCAGACACAAAAATCGAACGCTACAATCTGCAATTTTTACGCTATCTTCTTGAACTTGATAATGACATTCAAGAAAAGATACAAGCACATGATGCCAAAGGAGACGTACTTGTTCTTGAAAAACTTTTTGCACGACTTTTTACAAAACTTAAAGAAGTAGAAAAACTAACAGATGAAGAAGTGCTTGAGAGGATGATTGAGATAAGTAAAGCCCCAAGTCTTATTACAAAATTCACCTTTGGAAAACACAATGGATCCAAGGTTTCGGATGTGGCACTTTCAGACCGAGGATACCTTGAATGGCTTCTCAATACTAAGCGTCAATCAGAGCAAGATGAGGAAGATTGGATTTACACACTCGAGCATT
>SKGB01000012.1 GCA_007117675.1 Candidatus Nomurabacteria bacterium
AAGATCTGTATCCCGCTCAACAACTACAAGTTTTGTTCTGTCTCGATTCTTGTCCAATAAAATTGGAGAGACTTGCTGTTCTGGAAACTTGGGGGAAAAATAATGAAAACTTTCAGGGCAGAGCCGTACCTGTGTATGGATACTTTGGATGGCATCTGAAAGTAGTTTGGTGTAGTTTGGGTTTTTTCGTAAAAGAAAATACACAAAACGCCGAGCCTGTCGTTCACCAATACCGGGAAATTGTTTAAATAAATCTGTAAGTTTTTCAATGTCTGACATGTATGTATGTTATTATATAAATACAATTATAAACATAATTTGAATAAATATGAAAGAAGATAATATGATGACGTCGGTTGGTGTAAGTGACAAGAGCTTTGTTGCAACACTACTTTTGTGTATTTTTTTAGGATATCTTGGTGTTCATCGTTTTTATGTTGGTAAGGTGGGAACAGGTATTTTGATGTTGATTACTTTAGGGGGTTTTGGTATATGGACCCTTATAGATCTTATTATGATTATTGTAGGATCTTTTAAAGACAAGCAAGGGAGAAGAATTATAGTAAAAAATAGTCATTAGTTAAAAATCTAGCTGTAAAGCTAGATTTTTTAAAATCCTCCAAAACCATCATCGCTTGTTTGAGGTCCGCTAATTTGGGTATTTTTGTCTATCGACAAAAATGAACTTGTTTTTTCATCAAAGTAGAGGTCAACTTTCCCCACAGGTCCATTTCGGTGTTTTTCAATAAGAATTTCAGCAATTCCAGTACTGTCATTTTCTGCTCGGTTTCCGGTTCTGTCTTCTCGGTGAATAAACATCACGACATCGGCATCTTGCTCGATAGAACCCGAGTCTCGAAGGTCTGAAAGTCGTGGTTTTCCTCCACGGCTTTCTACTGCTCGAGAAAGCTGAGAAAGAGCGATTACAGGAACATCAAGTTCACGCGCAAGACCTTTGAGAGACCTTGAAATTTCAGTCACTTGGTTCACCATAGAATCATAGTTTTTGCTTGTAGTCATAAGTTGCAAATAGTCGATCATGATAAGTCCAAGGCCGTGCTCACTTTTGAGTCGTCGTGCCGCTGCTTTCATTTTAGTGATAGAGTTTCCCGCTTGGTCATCAATATAAATAGGTGCTTGAGATAGTTCACTTAAGGATTCGCTCAAGGCTTGGAATTCTTGTTCTGTAGAAAGTTTTCCGGTACGGAGTTTCCATGCATCGACTTTTGAATGAGCAGAAAGCATTCTTTGGGTAAGCTGATTTGCGCTCATCTCAAGAGAAAAGACACCTACGGCCACACCGTGCTTTACCGCCGCATTTCGGGCTATGTCAAGGGCGAGCGTTGTTTTTCCGACCGAGGGACGAGCTGCAAGAATAATAAGGTCAGACGGTTGAAATCCTGCAAGAAGGTTGTCGAGGGCTGGGTAGCCACTTGGAACTCCACGCAGTTCTCCATCACTTTCCTGTAGTTTTTCCAGTTGATCCCATGTTTCTTTAAGGGAGTGTTTGATGCTGATAAATTTTTGACCTCGAGAAACATTCGTTACACTAAAAATCTTTTTTTCAGCAGTATCTAAAACGTCTTCGATTTCTGTGTCACCTTCACTGAAGCCAAGCTCTGCTACATATTCTCCAGCCTCAATGAGCTTTCTTTGCATTGATTTTTTTTCAATAAGTTTTGCGTAGTGTTGAGCATTGCTCGATGCGGGTACTGACTCTACAATGTCAGTGAGATATATTCTTCCTCCAATTTGTTCGAGTTGTCCGAGTTCTTCTAGTTTTGTTGAAAGTGAAAGTAAATCAACGGGTTCTGACCTTGTGTGAAGTTTGAGAATGGCTTGAAAAATAATCCGGTGTTTTTCACTATAAAAAGTATCAGGTGTTATGATATCGTCGATATCAAACATTGCTTCTTTTCGTATCATTAAAGCACCAAGTAAAGCCTTTTCAGCATCAAGGTTTTGTGGTGGTATTCTCATACTTCGTTTTTCTGTCATCGTGTTTGTATTGTAGCACAGCCCTCTTGCTGGACGCACTACACTTTTTTGTTGGGGAAAGTGGGGAAAAGATGGAGTATTTAATAGATGTGTGATATATATAGAATGGATAGTCTAGCTTATGGGGTTTGATATCTAATTTCACCCCATGGAGGTGAAAACAGGTTTGCAACGGTGAACCTGTTTTTTTATTGGGGTCAAACTGGTATACTATACATATGAAAAAGAAAATACTTGTTTCTGGTATTAAACCAACAGGGCAACTACATATTGGAAATTATTTTGGTGCAATGAAGCAGTTTGTTGATTTGCAAAATACGGGAGAGTTTGAAATCTATATCTTTTTAGCAAATTATCATGCCCTCAACAGTATGCAAGATAGGGAGGGTATGAAAAAATATTCTTTTGATTTAATCTGCGCTTATCTTGCTATTGGTCTTGATCCTAAAAAAGTAACACTCTACAAACAGTCGGATATCCCAGAGTTTGCGGAGTTGACTTGGATCTTTAATACACAAACAACCATGCCTTACCTTATGCGCGCACATGCTTTTAAAGATGCGGAAGCCAAGAGTAAGGAGATTTCTGTAGGGACTTTTAACTATCCAATTCTTATGGCTGCGGATATTTTGATGTACGATGCTGATATTGTGCCGGTGGGAAAGGACCAAAAGCAACATGTTGAAATGGCACGAGAAATTGGACAAAAATTCAACAGAATCTACGGCGTTGATGTTTTTAAAGATCCTCAGGAGTATATTGTCGAAGATGTTGAAACAGTTCCAGGAATTGACGGACAAAAAATGTCAAAAAGTTACAACAATGTAATTCCACTTTTTGGGACAGATGAGGAGGTGGTAAAAGCTATAATGTCTATTGTGACTGACTCAAAAAGCCCTGAAGATTCTAAAAATCCAGACGAGGTTTTGGTGTATCAAATGTATAAACTTGTTGCAAGTGAAGATGAAAGAGAGAAAATGCGTCAGTCTTTGGAAAAAGGGGGCTTAGGGTATGGTGAAGCAAAAAAAGAACTTCTCCGAAAGATTTTGGAATATTTCAAACCAATGCGAGAACGGTATGAATATTTTCAAAAAAATCCACGAAAAGTAGAATCTATTTTGAAAAAGGGGGCAAAGCAAATTCGAAAAAAAACAGAAGCAAAAATGAAGATGGTACGAGAAGCAGCTGGGTTGTAAAACCCAGTGTTTCTTTACATATTTTAAATGGTGTGCTAAAGTATTTTTGAATTGTTAAACCTTTAAATCTTTACAAAAATGGAAAGCAGATCAAAAAAACAAAAAGCAGGTTCTTCGATGTTGGATCTTGCACCTGAAGTGGTACGTAAAAAAGTTAATAAACGAAGGCAGAAAAAAGATCATGAGCATTATCAAGAGCTTCAACAGCAGAGGGCTGTTCAAGCTCAAAACGGGGAGTTTGCACCGTCTTTGACACCTTAACTTTACCACCCAAAAAGCATTGGCAGCCGAGTGATCGGTTGCCTTTTTTAATTTTGTGTGTTATTTTAAAATTTAATATTCACCTTTTAAATTGTTCTTTTATGTCAAAAAAATCTTTGCTTTCTTTGCATTCCAAAGCTCAGCTTGGGAATTTTAACGCTATGGCTTGTTTTTTATCAGAACTTCATTTTGAAGAGTTTCCACCGGAACGTCGCCAACTCGAGCATCGTGCTATGGGTCTCGCATCTACTGAAAATTATCGTCAGGAAGAAGCCGAGAACGGTGTCTCTTTTCGTAAGTATTTCCGGGAGGACTATTTCATTGAAGTTCATACCACCTTTAATAAGTCGTCTGAAAAATTCAATGAAACCGGATACGTTGGTGTGTTGATCAAGTATTCTGTCCAAGGAAAAGGCTTGTCGAAAGTTTTTCAATGCTACTTTGAACGCGTCGAAGGACTTACTGACCGGATGCACGCACTTGTGTATGCTTTGAATATTGCGATGATGAATCGCCCGTACTCAAAGTATGATGGTACACTTATGCCATTAAAAGATTTTTCTACCAAAACTAAAAAACTTGATTCACGTTTCAAGGGTCCGGATGATTTTGATCTCGAAGAGATTTCTATCTTTGATGAAAAATTCTTGCAGAAAATGCCTACACACCTGTTTAATGTTCTCGAGGAGGTTCTTCAACAGCGTGAGTACTACTACTCACATAAAGACCCTAACTCAAGGTCAATTGAGGATACCAAGAGGGTTCGCGAACCGCAAAAACCTGGAGCGGTCGTACCTTCACATAATCCTTAACAAAAAACCTAAAGACTTAAAAAGCCGTACTGTTTGTGTGGCTTTTTTTATTTTACAAAAAATAAAACAACAAGAGAGAGTATGAAAGCAATAAGCGTGATCCATGTTGTCCGTTTGAGTTTTTTAAGATAGTCCCAAAATGCTTTGTTTCCACCAACATGTGCTATATAAGACACGGTCATGTAGCGAGCTCCTCGCCCTACAATAGATGCCGCCGCAAAGACAAATAGATTTACTTGAAAAACACCTGCAGCAAGAGTGAATACTTTGTATGGTAGAGGTGTGAAAGCTGCGACAACAAGACTCCAGAAGGCATTGTTGTTGTAAAATTCTCCTACTTTTATCATTGATTCTTGTAAATTGTATGTGTTTACAATCAACTCTCCTATACTTGCAAAAAGAAATGCACCAATAAAGTACCCAAGAAAGGAACCCATAATAGACCAAAAACTCACCCATAGTCCTATTTTCTTCCAGCTTTTTGGTTTAGCCACAACCATAGGAACCACAAGAAAGTCTGGTGGTATAGGGAAAAATGCAGACTCAATAAATGTAATAAAATACAACACCCTCAAGCCATTTTTTGAATGTGTCGCTCGGATAAGTTTTTCTTTCAGGGTTAATTTGGATGGAAAAACCTCATCAAGTAGCGGGTCTGTGTGTTCATCGTGATTCATATTGTATATACAATACCATGAATTTAAAATTTTATTATATTGGATATAGCATACAAACTATTTACTTTTTATAAAAAAGTAGTATCATTTTATTTCAACTTTAAGTTCTTTTAAAAACCTTAAAATCACTTTCATGGAACCTTATTCTAAGCCTCATTTTCATTATGAGTTTGCTAAGTCTTTTCATTGGCGTTACTTTATTTACAAAATAAGTTTGTTTTTTGTCTTTTTCTTTGTTTCTGTATTTTTGTATCTAGCCGACAAAGGAACAGGTGGGCTTATATTTTTAGGGGTTTGCTTTTGTGCTTCCGTTGTGTTGTTTTTTATGTCCTTCGTTTTTTTGTTTTGCTTTTTGTTTTTGAAACGTTTTTTGTTTCCTTTTGTGGAATATTCTTGGTACCGTTCAAGCGTTCTTTCGTACTTTGAAGATTGCAAAAAAACCCTCTTAAACAAAGATGGTTTAAGTCTGAAAAAAATACGAAAAAAAATGCCATTTGTAAATCTTACAGATGAGAACATTCAAGATGCCGAACAATTTATTTCTTATTTTTTGAATACGCACTTGTATATTGTTTCAAACTCAAAAGAGTCAGTGGAAGAACTAGGGGAGTATTTAGGAGATGAGCCTAGGTAGGTTATTGCAAACAGAAAAACCGGAGCATATGCTTCGGTTTTTTATGTTTTGTGGAAATAATATTACTATGTACTTTTTGAATGGATTCAATGGGTAAATTTGACAAACTCTAAAAAAGTTTGCATTTTATGGATAAATCTATATACTTCTTGGGTATGAAAGATTTTAAAAAGAGCTTTCGAGGAAATCGAAGCGAAGGAGGATCAAGAGGTGAAGGAAGATCGGGTGGATTTGGAGGTGGAAATAGAGACCGTCGAGATGGAGGGTTCTCAAGAGATAGAAACAATTTTTCGCGTGATTTTAGTGTGTCTCAAATGCACAAGACATCATGTTCATCATGTGGAAATATGGCAGAGGTGCCGTTTAAGCCAACAGGTGATAAGCCGGTACTTTGCTCAAACTGTTTTGGTTCTAAGCGAGATGGTGGACGAAGTTCCGACCGTCGAGATAATGGGCGAGGTGGGGATCGTAGAGACGGTGGTTCTTTCAATCGACCAAGCGCTCCTGATCAATCAAAAGATATTCGAACGCTTCAAGATCAAATTAAAGCACTTCATGTAAAAATGGACGCAATAATGAAATCTTTAAACCTAGAAGTTTTTGGTGATGAGTCAAAAAAGAAGGAGAAGGTGGTGGTTCAGTCTTCTGATATTCGTGAGGAAAAGAAACCTGTAAAAGTTCCTAAGATTCAAAAACCAAAACCTGAAGAACTTACAAAAGCTGTTGTAAACGCTCTTAAAGAAAAAACAACTAAAAAAGTAGCTCCTAAAAAAGCAACTAAAAAAACCACAACTAAGAAGGTGGCTAAAAAATCAACTGCAAAAAAAGCAACAAAGAAAATTACAAAGAAAAAGTAATATAAAGCAAAAAGACCCAAAGAAGGGTCTTTTTGCTTTACTTACTGAGCTCAATAAGATACTCTTATTTTTATGTCGTCTCAAAATACTATTGTAAAATTTGACGAAGTCAGTTTTGATTTCGGTATCAAAAAACCTATTCTTGATGAGGTTTCTTTTTCTTTGCGAAAGGGTTCAAAATTAACTCTCATGGGGCAAAACGGTGCTGGTAAAAGTACCTTGTTTAAACTCCTTACCAAAGAGCTTGTGCCAGAAGAGGGGAGGATTTTGGTTGATCCTAATATTTCTGTTGCTTTGTCTCGTCAAACAATTCCTCGCGACCAGTTGTCTTGTACGGTCTTGGAATTTTTCCAGTCTATGTTTCTAGACAAGGTATACGATATTGAGCCTCGAATCAAATCTATTCTTGAGGTGGTAGATTTACCACTTGAAGATTATACTCGAACACTTTCTGAATTTTCTGGCGGACAACAAGCTCGACTTCTTCTTGCTTCTGCGCTTATTCAAAAACCTGATTTATTACTTTTGGATGAGCCAACAAACAATCTTGATACGGCAGGTATCGAGCACCTTACCTCCTTTCTTAAAAACTACGACAAGACTGTTATTGTGATTTCCCATGACGCTGACTTTTTGAATTCTTTTACTGAAGGGGTGTTGTATCTTGATGTGTTTACTAAAAAAGTTGAATATTATGTAGGAAACTATTTTAACGTACTTGAAAATATTGGTGCACGTATTGAAAAAGAGCAGAGTAAAAATGCTCGAATGGAAAAACTGATTCAAGAAAAAAAAGACAAGGCGAACTTTTTTGCAAACAAAGGAGGACGACTTCGTGCGGTTGCAAAACAAATGCGTGAAGTAGCAGCAGAAGCAGAAGCAAACAAGGTTGATGTACGTCGAGATGACAAAACGATCAGACCTTTTACCATACAAATGCAAGAAAATCTTTCGGGTGAACTTTTGCGAATAGACTCTTTTACTCGTGTTGTACGAGTTGTTCCTCAAACAAGAAAGGCAAATGTTGGTTTGTATAAAGGTACAAGACTCCTCTTGTCTGGCCCAAACGGTATTGGGAAAAGTACCTTGCTTGAGTCTTTGGCAAGTGGAACAGCTGAAGGTGCACATATTGCAAAAGACGTAAAAGTTGGGTACTATCGCCAAGACTTTTCTACACTCAATTTTGAAGACACTGTCTTTGATTCGCTTGCGCAAGTGCTTGACCGTATCGACGAGCAACATCTTCGGAGTGTCGCTGCAGGTTTTTTGATTGATGGTTCGGTGATTTACAACAAGATTGGTGATTTGTCAGAAGGGCAAAAAGGGCTCGTGGCTTTTGCACGGCTTGTATTACAAAAGCCTGGGCTTTTAATTCTTGACGAGCCTACCAACCATATCAACTTTAGACATCTTCCTGTAATAGCAAAAGCGCTTGATGCTTATGAGGGGGCGATGGTTATTGTGTCTCACGTTCCAGAATTTTTAGAACAGATTCACATTAATCAAACACTCAAGCTTGACGCATAGGTACGTGTTGAATATAAAAAACAATAAAAAAAGCCCGCGACGAATGTCGCGGGCTAACTACTTTACAGTATGGTAGTGTATTTCTATTTTTAGTTTTTTTTAACTACACCTTCGTTTTCGTGAGTGATTACATAAACATCTTCTACTGCCTTGAAAAGAGATGCTTTAGTGCTATTTGGTACGCATCCTAATTTTATCTTTACATCTTTATATTGATTTCTGATAACGCGGATTGCTGGTATAAAATCTCCATCTCCTGTAAACAGCCACACTTCTTGTGTTTGAGTTTGAGAGCAAGCTATCCCGAGAACTGTTCCCATTGATGCGTCCATGTCAGCCTTTGAATATCCACCATTAAATGTTTTTTTTGCAGTAATGACGTTGTATCCAAAGTGTTGGAGTTTGTCACGTTTAGGAATTACCCAAGAATCTTCTCCAAGAGGCATAAATACATGGACTTGGTGTTCTCCAATCTGTTTGTTTTGGATTAAGTTATTTACAAGTTTTTTAATATCAACATGAAGTAGAGTACTCTCTGATTCTTTACTGTTGTGGATTGAGAGCTCGATATTTTCAAGATCAATCAAAATGTGTACGGGGACATCTTTAATTTTTCCCATCGGTATTAAGTTTTAAATGAAACATTAAAAAGAATTATTTATCTAAACTTTACTATATTCCACAAAAAAGTAAAGGTATATTTGACAAAATATTGTTTTGTTATAGTATTTCCTTTGAACTTTTAAAACGTATTATATGTTTACAGCACTTTCTACAAAAGTCTCAAGAATTACTTCTGAGAGATCAAAAAAACAAGGTAGGGCACAGCTTGCCGAAAAACTAGATTACCTTATCGATGAAGACCTTCATTGGGTTGGGAAAATGAGGGAGAAGGATTGCTCCTTACACATGGTTTGTGATTTTTTTAACACTTTGGATGTGTTCTTTACACAAATGCCGAAAAAGGAAAAATTAATCATTCCAGAGTCTTTGCGCCTGGTCCGGCTCAACACCGTGCGTCGCACCGATGGTGTGTGGCAAGCAAAGGAAGGTGAAAAGGCTACGCCTGACAATCTTTATTTTGGTGGCTTGAACAATACACCTGTGTTGCAAGTTGGTCTCATTATGAAATTATCAAGAGAACGCAAAGACCAAGGGTCTTCTTTTGGTGTCATGTCCGATTATGAATTTTATCGAGACAAGATCATTGAACCTTTTTTGAAAACACAGTTTGATTTGATTGTGAAAGCATATCAAACTCTAGAAGTCTAATTTCTCCACCCAAGAAATTAAAAGCCATCGCATGCGCGATGGTTTTTTGTATATTGACAAATTTATATAATATGCTATTATACAAATAAACAAAAAACAATGTACCATGATTTCACTTATTTTTAAGTCTAACAAAAAAACGAAGACATCTCTTCGCAACAAGCTTGAAGATCTTCACAGATCACTCCAAAACCGGCTTGAGTTGAAAGATCTTCCGGATTTTTTCAATCTTTGTGAAGATTTTTTCAAAAATCTCTCCAAGAAAGAGCGTGAACAGATGCCTGCACCGCTTCTGGCTGTCGAGAAAACCACTGCCCGTACTCCGTATGGGATGTTTCGCGCTGAAGAAGGGAGATTGGCTGATCAGTACAACACTTATGTTGCACCGAAGGGTCACTTTGATGAGTTTTTTTACACCAAAACGGTGGCGGAGCTTATCTCTAATCCTGGAAAACCCTCAAGGTTTAGTGGCTTTGCGTCAAGAGATATGACGTTACCGGAATTCTACCATGAAGCCTTTTCAAAGCCTTTTGTGGTAGATAAACTTAGGGCAATTCAGCTTGCTCTGAAAAAGCTTTCATAAAAGAGGGTGATCTTAAAAAAGTCACTGCATGCGCGGTGGCTTTTTTTCTTGGTTTTGGTATAATACAAAGGTCAAAGAAACCTGATGACAAGGGTGGAGACTCAAAAATTAAAAGAGTGCTCTGGACTACTACAGTCTGGGGAAGTGAGGTGGCACCGCGTTTACCCTGAGCTTGTCGAAGGGGGCGTCCTCGCAAGGATTATTAGTCTTTGTGAGGATTTTTATTTATATGGCAAAATTTATAGAATCATACGACGGAATAAATGGGAATTATCAATTTGAATACGATGATTGTGATGATTTCTCAATTCTTCTTCGAGAGAAAGTTACTCAAATTTATGCTGTGTGTTATCTGATTGAAAATCCAGGAAAGATTATTGTTGTTCACAATAGTAAAAAAGACACGTGGGGTTTGATTGGTGGTTCGATAGAAAAGGGAGAATCTTATGAAGAAACTCTCAGGCGTGAACTCCATGAAGAAGGAAATGTGAATGTTGTAGATTGGTTGCCTATAGGTTATCAAAAAGTAGTAAATCTTGATACTGGGGAATATTCGTATCAACTTCGATGTGTTGTTGTGGGTCGGCAAGATGAAGGAGGTTTTGATGGGGACCCAGCAGGAACAGTAGACCAAGTAGCAATTATTGAACCTAAAGACCACTCGAAATACTTTGATTGGAAACAAATTGGTCGGTATGTATTTCAAAGGGCAGAGGAGTTGAAGAAGAAATTAAATTATTAGTCTTTGCGAGGATTTTTTAGTAGTAACAAGGAGTTGTATAGCGACTATGTTCTACGTATCCAGGAAAATAATGAGCCTCGCGAATATATTTTATCGGGTTTTATGGAAGAATTCAAACATAATCAAGAAAATAAACAATCAATTCTGAAGAAGGATTTTTTAAGTGGACGAATTAATCTTGAAAATTTTCGTGATGAGATTTTTAATCTGGACCAAGAAGGAGCTCATACAGACAATGCTGAAGAAAATATCAAACTTCTTGAAGATAAAGAAATTGTAGAAAAAATACAAAATTTGAGTATCGAAGACCCTGAAATTTTAGAATCATATTATTTACTTCTTGCTTTATCTTATTTTCATAAAGGACAAGGTATAAATGATGGTGAATCATTTAGTAAAGCAGAAGAAATATTAAGAGATATAGAGAAAAACGATTGGTATTATTATGTGCTGGGAACCAAACTTTATTTTGAAAGAAATTTGGAAAAACTAAAAGCAGTCTTAATGAAAATAGAAAATAAACAAGACGTTAATTATAAAATATTAGAAAGGCTGATTTCTTCACTAAAAAATGAAGATAATCCAAAAGATTCTTATCAAAAAGTTTATTCAAATAGTTTTACTAACCCCTAAAAACTAATAACTAAAAACTAACATGAGAACATTAATTAAAAATTTACAACAACATATTGGAAGTGAGGTGACGATTGCAGGATGGGTACATATTGCGCGAGATCAGGGAAAGATGGCTTTCTTTGATTTTAGAGATATGTCGGGAATGGCCCAAGGAATTGTCTTTGGAAAGCCAGAAGTTCTCGAAGTTGCAAAAACTTTGCGACCAGAATTTGTGGTGGAAGTGAAGGGAATAGTGAACAAGCGACCAGAAAAAATGATCAAAGAAGGG
>SKGB01000025.1 GCA_007117675.1 Candidatus Nomurabacteria bacterium
AGTGCGAGGAATAACGGACAAGTAAAAGCTTTTTGCTACCGATTTTAAAGGGGTAATTTGCTGTCCGATGGACACTCCTATGTTCAAAAGCATTATAAATAACACAACAAATTATTTATCTTGGAGATAGCAAAGAAGAGAATAAGGGCAAGCAACTAGACATATTCGTAAAGTTATATTATTATTCACAAGTCAATTTATCATTGGCGATCACGAATACCCGAGCTTTCTCAAATTAGCCTTTGTTTGCTCGGGTATTTTTTTTCTTCACTCTTAACACTCTTCGTAAAATGAGCAAATCATTTCTACCGTACAAGACTGCTCTCTATACTCGAAGTCAACGCTATTTAGGCCCATTAATTTTGCTTGATCTAAAATCTTTTCAACTTGTTCGATATCGTAAAACTCATTGCAACTAAACAGTGTTTTTATTATTGTTTCCACGGAACCCCCAATATGAAGCACCCTCCCCGAGTTATCGAGCTGGCATTTGATACCCGAGGAGGGCGCTATAGGCTTTCGCCATAAGAATTTTATTTGAGTGCCAGCTCAAAATTTTTTGTGTTCAACGGTTTTAGCAACTTCAAAAAATGGAGTCAATAGCTTTTTACTTTGTGACACATAGCTTTAGATTATATTTTACACAATTGCTTTACATTACGTTTTTACCGACCTATACTTGTCTCTCAAGAAAATTTATAACAAAGGCTAAATCATGAAAGCAATCAGCTTCTGTGACGGTATTGGAACAGGCTATCACGCTCTTAAAAAGGCTGGATTTTTCAACTTCGAATACGATGCCGTTGAGATTGACGAAAAAGCAAGAAAGACTGCGGATCTCAATTGTTACGGACTACAAAGACCTTGTGACGATGTTCTGTATTTTAACCCAAGTAAGCATTATGATCTTTTCTTGTGCGGCTTCACTTGTTCTAGCTTAACAAGTCAGGGGCGCAGACAGGGCCTTGATGGCGCAAGCAAGATAATTTTCACTTGCATGGCAAAGCTAAACTTTTTAAGAGAAGTAAATCCGAATATTAAATTTCTAATCGAAAACGTGGCCAGTATGTCAAACAAAGACAGGGATGCACTTGATAAGATTATAGGCTGTGAGCACATAAAAATAAACTCTGCCGACTTCTCTGGTCAGGCGAGAGTTCGTTATTACTGGACTAATATAAAAATTCTACCCTATGAAAAAAGCAATATTTCTGCCTTGTCCTATCTCTATAAAGACGCACTTGCCCTTAAAGCTTGGAGCAAGTCAACAAGATATGTAGATCAATGCGGAAAAGTCCACTCAAAGCCTCACGCAAGCAGGGTGCCAAGGATTGAAGAAAGGTTTAGGGCAGACAATAAGGCCAATACGCTTGTGACGGGAGAAGGTTGCACCGGCCCTTCCACTAAAAACATCGTAAAGATAAGGGGCGGAGAAACAAGACTACTAAGAGTGGGTGAAGCCAAAAGATTACAAGGCTTGCCAAGCAGTTTTTGTTTTCCCCAAAGCGATGCAGTCGCCTATAAGCAGATCGGGCTAGGCTGGCAAATGGATACTATTGCTCATATCTTGAGGGGTCTAAAGAAATAACACATAAGAACCGAAAAAAGCTTTACAAAAAAGTCTTTACGTGCAATAATGTATTTAGTGAAGAAGCAATAAACCAATTAAACCTTGGAGAGATTATGAACATTTTTAAGCAAGCAAACGTTATAAGACAAAAAGCCGTTGAGTTAAACAACGAGAAAAGAAAAATAGAAGACATTATCGATCTAGTTGCTCCTGATTCACTTAAAGTTGACTTAGATACGATTATGTTCTTGCTAAGATGTAAGCATAATAAAGATAGATGTTTTGACATACTCTTTAAAGAATATTTCAAGCCTGAAGACGAGCAAGTCAGGAGTTTTATAAAGTATTTAGCTGAAAAGATGGATGAGCAAGACTTCCCTATCTCAATAGATGACGCTAAGAAATTTTGTGACCAACTAGAGGTATCACAAGCCGAGAGAGAATTAATTACTTCAAAAGCCTCAACTCGTGAGCAGTATCAGCAATACGTAGATCATGAAAGAGCAATGATGAATTATTAACACCGTTTTAAACCTTGGAGAGAGCAATGAATTTATTTGAAGTATTAGAATCAGGCCCTATCGTGGCACAAAACGAAGAAATGAACTTGCTCGTCACAATCGATGGAGCGTAGAGCAAAAAAAGGCAACAAGAAAATGAAAGCATTTACAAACACACCGATCACAAAAGAAAAATTCATTCAACATTTAAAAAAACATCAAGAAATGGATGCCTTTGAAAAAGGTCATTATGGTCAAGGATTTGAAATGGGCGACGAGAAATTTAAAGGCTGCGCAGTTGGTTGCTCATTGAGGTCAGTCGCTCTTGAATTAGGAATAGAGATTAGCACTAAAGATCACTCTTTGTATGAGAAATATTTAGGAATACCCCGATGGCTGGCCCATGTAGAAGACAAAGTTTTTGAAGATTTACCATTGGAAAAGTCAAAAAACTGGCCGCTAGAATTCGCTAAGGCAGTTAAGGTTGGAGCTGATCTTGATAAAGTAAAAGTACCTTTTTTAATATTCGTGCTTGAGTCATGTCTTGAATATGTACAAGGTGAAAATCACCACAAGCAGAAAGAAGTCATTAAAGAAGTTATAAATCTCTACAAAAGAAAAGACAAAGTTGGTGCTCGGGAATGGGAAAAGGCTGTTGTTGTTGCTTATGCTGCTGGATATACTGGCTCTGCTGGCTATACTACTGCTTATGCTGCTGAAGTTGCTGGCTATACTACTGACTATACTGCTGAAACTGCTGCCTATGAGAAATTCGCTGAGAAACTTCTAGAGTTAATGAGAGAGTGCGAGTAAAAACATTAAAAGATGGTGAGGTAGGACGTGAAATGTAAAAAATGCGAATCAAGAAGAGAGCGACAAATATTGGAAAAAGGAAATCAGTCATGCTTAAAAAGTTAAAGATTAAAAAAGACTCAAACAAGGTGCTTGTTAACTTTCGGGTTACAAAGAACGAACTTGAAGAGATTAAGGCCTTGGCTAAGAGGTATGCGGG
>SKGB01000051.1 GCA_007117675.1 Candidatus Nomurabacteria bacterium
ATTTAAATTAATAACTTTTTAGATATACTCAAAAAATTAAAAGTTATTAACAAAATTTATTTTTATACACAGTTTATTCTAAACAAAAAAACAAGAAAAAGTACTTTATTTATAACAAAATAATATACTTTATCCACTTTTCCACAGTGCTAATAGTAATAATAGGTTTTATATAAGAAATATTATACAACTAAGTACATAACTATATGAAATTAGAATGCCAAACTAAAAATCTCAAAGAAGCAGTTCAAAAAACAAACAAGTTAGTTGTTAAAAATTCTAGTTTACCTATTTTGAATACTATCTTTATTAAAGCTTTGGGTAAAAGTTTAGTATTGCGATCAACAAACCTTCATATTGGAATTGAGGTTGAAATACCAGCAAACATAGAAAAAGAAGGAGAGTTTATTGTTTCTGGTGAAATTTTTTCTAAAATTTTTACTACAATACCTGAAAAAGGGACTGTTTCTATTGATGTTGTTGAAAATATGATGACAATCAGAACTGAAAAAAACGTTGTTTCTGTGAATTCTTCTGGTGATATATCTGATTTCCCTAGTCTACCTGTTGTTGAGGGTTCTAGTTTCTCCTTACCTTTGTCTGTTTTTTTGGATGGAATAAAGTCTGTATACTACTGTGCTTCAATATCCGATATAAAGCCTGAAATATCCTCTGTATTCGTTTATTCTGACTCAAACGAGTTAGTCTTCGTTTCAACCGATTCTTTTCGTCTGGCAGAGAAAAAGGTTACTGTTGATGGTTTACCTGATATTTCTGGAATTCTACTTCCATATAAAAATATTATAGAAATTATCCGTCTTCTTTCTGATATTTCAGACACAGAAGATATGGCATTATTTACCTTTAATGAAAACCAAATCAATATTTCTTTACCTGGTTTGTTTATAACATCTCGTATTGTTGATGGGATGTATCCAAAATATCAAGCTATTATTCCTAAGGAATTTAAAACAGAAGTTGTTTCACTTAAGAATGATATGCTTGATGCTTTAAAACTTTCTACTATTTTTTCTGATAAATTCAATCAAATATCACTTTCTGTTGATTCTCAACTTTCTTCTTGTTTAATGAAAGCAAAAAATTCTCAAAAGGGTGAAAATGTCTCTAATATAGATACAACTATTAACGGCGAGTCTATTGAAATGAATTTTAACTATAAATATTTTCAAGAAGGGTTTCAGTCTATTTCAACCGATTCTGTTGTGTTGCAGTTTAATGAAGAGAATAAACCTGTTGTTATTCAAGGGGTTGGAGATAAAAGTTTTCTTTATTTGATTATGCCTATGAATAGATAAGTATGAAAATTGAAAATTTTTTGAAACAATTTTCAGTTTTGTTACACAATAAGCAGTTTTCAAAAAAACAAATCTGTGAAGTTTTGTTTAATGCAACAAAAAAAGAGTTTAAGAAACAAGATATAAAGGTTGTAAAAGACATTTTATATATACGTTCTGATTTGTTTGTGAAACAACATATTATATTACATAAACAAAGTATTTTAAGTAAAATTAATAATTCCCAAAAAGAATTTTATGTAAAAGACATTAAATAATAAAAAAGACTTGTATTTATAAGTCTTTTTTATTATTTAATTATGCGAAAGAATTTTTTCTTTCCTATTTTAAATATAGTTGTCTGTCTCACTATAAAGTTTTTGTCTGTTACTTTAATTTCTGTATCGTTTTCTAATATTTTAATGGCGCCCTGATCTATCAGTCTTGAAAATTCTGTTTTAGATGATATTACTTGGTTTTTTTGTAATATAGTTACGAGTGATTCCTCAACCTTGATGTGTGTTTTAGGTATTTCTAGAGGTGTTTTTTTTTCTGAGAATACTCTTTTCCATGTTTCTCTTGCTTCGTAAGCCTTTGTTTCATTGTGATATTGTTTTGTTATTGTTTCAGCAAGATCCAGTTTCACATCTCTAGGGTTTTTAAGTATATTTTTCTTGTATATTTCTATAGCTTCATAGGAAACTCTTGTGAGTAGTTCAAAATATTTGATAATAAGTTCGTCTTTCATTGACATTACTTTTCCAAACATTTCGTCAGGTGAATCGTTGAAATTAATAGTGTTTCCCCAACTTGATGACATTTTTCGCCCATCAAGACCTTCTATGATAGGGGTTGTTATAATTGACTGTTCTTTTGTTTTAAAGTGTTTTTGTATATCTCGTCCAGAAAGCATATTGAATCTTTGATCTGTGCCACCAAGCTCAACATCAGCTTTTATTTTAAGACTGTCATATCCTTGCATAAGAGGGTAGAGTGTCTCATGTAGAGATACACGTTTTCCTTCTTTGAGTCTTTTTGATATAAGTTCTCGAGAAATAAATTGATTGATAGAAAAAAAACTTGCAAGTTCTCCTATTTCAGAAAAATTAAGTTTTTTAAGCCATTTTGAATTAAAATAAAACTCAGCCTTTGAAATATCTATAATTTTTGCGATTTGTTTTTTATATGTTTTGAGATTTTCTTTAATTTGTTTGTTTGAAAGCATTGGTCTTTCAGAGTCTTTATCTGAAGTGTCTCCAATTGTTCCTGTAAAATCTCCTACTATAAGGATAGCTTTATGTCCCAAATCTTGAAAATCACGAAGTTTTAGTAGTGGTATTGATCTTCCAAGATGAATGTTTGAGCTTGTGGGATCTATTCCTAGCTTAATTCTCAGTTTTTTTTCTGAATTAAGAGCTTTTTCAAGTTCTTCTTTTCCGATTATTTCATCAACACCTCTTGTTAAAGTGTTTTGGATTTTTTGTTGAGTTGAATATATCATAAAAAAACTATATCACTCTTTATATAAGTAGTAAATCAACATCTTGTAATCATAAAGATTTTAATTCGTCAATATGATAGTATTGTAATATCTCTATTACTGTTTGAATAAAATGTAATATATATGAAAAAAAATAATAAAAAAATAACACAAATCGCATCAAAAACAAAAAAACAAGTTGAATACGGAAAAAGTGTTTTTAAAAAAATAACACAATTTATAAAAGTTAATACCTATAATGTTATAGCGCTATTAATTTTGTTTTTTGTTGTAAGTGCGGGGATTTTCTTTCTTTGGGTTTCTAGTTTTCGTGTTCCTGATTTTTCTGCGTTTGAAGATAGAAAGGTTGCACAATCTACTAAAATTTATGACAGAACGGGAGAAATACTTCTTTTTGATGTAAACCAAGATATAAAAAGAACAGTGATATCTTTTGAGGAGATGGGTAGTAATATCCAAAATGCAATGATAGCAATCGAAGATGATGCCTTTTATCAGCATAAGGGTGTACGAGTTCGTTCTATTATACGAGCACTTGTTAATAACATTCAACCTGGTTCAGGTACTCAAGGGGGATCTACTATTACACAACAAATTGTTAAAAACACACTTTTAACCTCAGAAAGAAGAATTTCAAGAAAAATAAAAGAAATTGCTATTTCTTTACGTATTGAAAAAGAAATGACGAAAGAACAAATTCTTGAGGTTTATTTAAATGAAGCCCCTTTTGGTGGTAATATTTATGGTGTACAAGAAGCTTCTCTTAGTTTTTTTGGTAAACCTGCAAAAGAGATTACGATTGCTGAAGCTGCATATTTAGCAGCTTTACCACAAGCTCCTACAAGATATTCTCCATATGGTCAAAACATAGATTTGCTTAATTCTCGACAAAGGAGAGTACTTCTTAATATGAGAAATTTAGGGATGATAAGTGAAGAAGAATATCAAGAAGCATTAGCAGAGGAGGTTGAATTTCTTCCCCTTAATAGGCTTGGTATTAAAGCACCTCACTTTGTTTTTTTTGTAAGAGAATATTTAGAACAACAGTATGGAAGAAACGTTGTAGAGAATGGAGGATTACAAGTTATTACAACTCTTGATTTCGATTTGCAGAGCCATGCAGAATCTGTTGTTTTAGAAAACGCATTAAAAAATAAAGATTTGTATAATGCATCTAATGCTGGTTTAATTGCTATAAACCCTCAAACCGGAGAACTTTTATCTATGGTTGGTTCTCGAGATTATTTTGATTCTGAAATAGATGGAAAATTTAATATTACAACAGCACGAAGACAACCAGGTTCTGCTTTTAAACCTTTCATTTATGCAACTGCTTTTAATAAGGGGTATGTACCAGAAACTGTTTTATTTGATGTTCCTACAGAATTTCAATCAACATGTGATCCTCTAGGTAGAGCGCTTCCTGGTCGAAGTCAAAATGATTGTTATATGCCTCAAAATTATGATGGTTTATTTAATGGTCCTATTAATCTTCGAAATGCTTTAGCTCAATCAAGAAACATTCCAGCGGTAAAACTTCTCTATCTTGCTGGTATATCAGACTCTATTAAAACAGCAAGAGATTTTGGTATTAGAACACTTGGTGATGCTAATCAATATGGTTTAACATTAGTTCTTGGGGGTGGAGAAGTGAGACTTCTTGATATGACTTCTGCTTATGGTGTCTTTGCTACAGAAGGGATTTATAATGAGGTTGTTTCAATATTAGAGGTTAGAGATAGTAATGGTAATGTTTTAGAGTCTTTTGATGGCTCTCAAGGTAGAAGAGTTTTTAATGCTTTACCATTACAGAAGCTTAATAGTGTGTTATCTGATCCAGAGGCTCGTATTGGTTTATTTTCTTCTATTAATAATTTTATGTACTTCGGTTCACGTGATGTTGCTGGGAAAACAGGTACAACTAATAATAATAGAGATGCTTGGATGGTTGGATATACGCCAAATCTTGTTGTTGGTGTTTGGTCAGGTAATAATGATAATACTCCAATGACTCGAGGATCAACTATTTCAGGTTTGTTGTGGAGAGATTTTATGAATAAAGCCCTTACTGTTATTCCTAATCAAAGTTTTAATCCGCCTGTATATTCTTTTCCAGATAACACTGCCCCTATAATAAGCGGTAATTGGTTGGGTGGAGATTTTGTTGTAATTGATACTATTTCTGGTAAAAGAGCAACTGAATTAACACCACCTGAAACAAAACAAGAGATTGTAGTAACAAATGTAAATTCAATACTTCACTGGGTAAATAGAAATAATCCTTTTACAGGAAGTCCGACAAGGAGTGGTAATCAATATGAAAACTGGCAATATCCTGTACATCAGTGGTGGGAACAAAATCAATTTAATTATAATTCAGTGTCAGAAGACGATATACCTCTTGATTTTGATGATGTCCACACGCTTGAAACTCAACCAGATTTTACGATACAAGGTTTTGATCAGTCTGCTATTTTTCAAGAAAATGATTTGATTACAATAAATATTAACCCTGATTCGTTTTATCCTGTTCAACAAATTGATATATTTATTAACAATAGTTATGTTGAAACTCTCAATAATAACAATCTTGAATTTTCATTTACCCCGTCTAATATTAGTTCGATTCAATCACAAAACACATTAAGAATTGTTCTAATTGATTCTGTGTACAATAGAATTGAAAAAGAATATCAGTTTCTTGTTGTACAGTAAATTTAAAAGACCCTTCAACGGAAGGGTCTTTTAAATTTTAATTCCATTCTTCAAAATTATATCCATTATCAAAATCATTATCGAAAGAATTTTCATATTCATTAAATTCATCATAAGGTTGTGAATAAAGTTCTTCTTCTGAATCTAAAAAATTTTCATCTGGTGTAAGAATATTTGACATAATTACAAACAAAAAAACATATTAATAATTTTTAATTATGTATAGTTTTAGCAAAAAGATTTTTTGTTTGCAACTATAAGTTTTTCACATGTGCTAAATCTGTAATAGCAATAGCAATAGCGTCAATTTCATCATCTTGTTTGAGATTTTTAGGGAGTGTGACAAGTCTTGTTACCATGGAATACACTTGTTCTTTTGTTGCTTTTCCGTACCCTGTTGTTGCATTTTTAATTTGGTTTGGTGTGTATTCTTGAATAGAGAGCTTGTGTTTTGATGCTATGTAAATAATAACCCCTCGTGCTTCAGATACACCGATAACAGTTTTTGTGTTTTTTGTGTGGAATATGGTTTCTATTGCAAAACGGTTTGGTTTGTATTTTTCAATAATAGTATCAAGACGTTCTGCTATTGAAAATATTCTTTCATGAATATTTTTTACTCTGTCTGTCATAAAACATTCTGAAAATAAACGAACCTCTTTACCGTTTTGTTTTTTTTCGAGTACTGCGATACCTATGCGATCATACCCAGGATCTATTCCTAATGTTTTCATACATAATAATTATACCAGTTAGTGTATAATTTAGTCATGTCAAACTTTGATGAAGATAATCAATTAAAACTCACATCAAGTCTTCTTGAGCAAGAAGAGGAAGAGTTAGTGAAAACACTTGCTCAAACAAAATATAATCTTCCGTATATTGATCTAACAAAGGTTATGATCGACAACTCAGCTTTAGCTATTGTTCCACAAGCTTTGTCAAAAACTCTTGGTTTGGGTCCTTTTAAACTTTCAGGAAAAGAACTATCTATGGGTGTACAATCTCCTTTTCGTACAGAGGTTTCAAAATATCTTGAAGATTTAAGAAAGAGGGGACTCACTCTTGATTTGTATATGGTTTCAAGTACAAGTCTAAAAAAAGTTTGGGATAGATATGAAGAAGTTTCTTTAGCGGAACGTGTAAAGGCGGGTAGTTTGGATATTTCCCCAGAAACACTTAAACAAAAAATACAACAAATTAAAGTTATTCAAGATGTTGAATCGCAAATAGAAAAAACAAAACATGAAAACAATACACATCGAATTACAAAAATATTAGAAACTATTTTTGCTGGTGCAATTTCTCTTGGGGTTTCTGATATTCATATTGAGTCAGAAGATACTCTTGCAAAAATACGTTTTCGTTTGGATGGTGTACTTCATACAGTGACCTCTCTTGAAGAACAAACCTATTGGCTTATTAATTCCCGTATTAAACTCTTGTCGGGAATGAAACTAAGTCGTGGTAGAGCTCAAGACGGAAGATTTTCTATTTTTTTAGATGGTGCTGAAATATCTATGCGTACCTCGATTATGCCCAGTGCCTTTGGTGAAGGGATTGTAATGCGTATTCTTAATCCTAAATCAATTCAGGTAGAGCTAGAAGATTTAGGTATTGAAGATAGGCTTTTTGCGATTGTGGGGAGAGAGATAAAAAAACCAAATGGAATGATTTTGGTGACAGGTCCTACAGGTTCTGGTAAAACAACAACTCTGTATTCTTTTTTACGAAGAGTAAAGTCAGAGTCAAATAAAATAATCACTATTGAAGATCCGGTAGAATATCATTTGGACGGCATTACCCAAACACAAACAAATTCCGAGAGAGAATATACCTTTGCTGCGGGGTTGCGTGCAGCACTTCGTCATGACCCTGATATTATGATGGTTGGAGAAATTCGTGATGCTGAAACAGCAACTATTGCAGTTGAATCGTCGCTTACTGGTCACATGGTGTTTTCAACACTTCACACTAACAATGCGGCAGGGGTAATACCTCGTTTGATCGACCTTAAGGTGAACCCTAAAATACTCACCTCAGCACTTTCTATGGCTATAGGTCAGCGTTTGGTGAGAAAGCTGTGTCCGCATTGTAAACAAAAAAGAGAACTCACTGACGAAGAAAGAAAGGTTGTGGAGACTGTTTTGGAAAACGCCCAAAAGGCGGGTAAAAATATAGAAGCTTACGATATTGATATACAGAAAAAAGAATCATTTGTTTTATATGATTCACAGGGTTGTGTCGAGTGTAACGGGATTGGGTATAAGGGTCGTATTGGTATCTTTGAAGCTGTGTTGGTAGACGACACAATTCAAAATCTTATCCCCGAAAAACCAAGTGAAGCTCAAATACGAAAGGTTGCTCGAACTCAAGGTATTCTTGATATGAAAGAGGATGGAATTATAAAAGCTTTAAAGGGTGTTACAACACTTCAAGAAGTTGAGCATGTTGTAGATATATATGAGGATATGGAATATGAAATATAAAAAAACACTCAATAGTATTGAGTGTTTTTTTATATATTGTATGGAGTAAAAATCTATAATCTCGAAACATTCCTATTAACGCTAAACGAAAATAGTAACGAAGGAGCGGGAAGGATAGCCGCAGCCGAAGCCATGACGTCCTGTGCTAAAACGTAGTGGGCGTACCCAGAATGCTTAGAGATTATAAACTTTTACAATAAACTGTGGAAAAACCACGACAAAAAGAAATATAAAAAACTTGAGGTATAATGTCAAGCTTTTTTCTTTTTTGGTGCCTATATTTATTAATGTATCATATATGAAATATTTTGTCAAGTTTATGTTTCAAAAAGGTTTAAGTGTTATAATACAAAACATGAGTATTGAAAATTCTTCACAACATTATCTCGACCAAACACTTCGACCAAACACATGGGATGAATATATTGGGCAAGAAAATATAAAAAAAAATCTACTTATTTTACTTCAAGCGGCACAAGAGCGCGGACACCCTGCGGAACATATTTTGTTTTATGGTCCTCCAGGACTTGGAAAAACAACACTTGCGAACCTTATCGCAAAAGAAACGGGAAGACAGATTAAAATAACCTCGGGACCTGCGATAGAAAAGGTTGGTGATTTGGCTTCTATTCTAACTAATCTTTCTGAAGGGGATATTCTTTTTATTGATGAAATTCACCGACTCAACAAATCTGTCGAAGAAGTACTGTATCCTGCGATGGAGTCAGGAGTCCTTGATATTATTATTGGAAAAGGGCCGAGTGCTCGAACTATTCAGCTTGATTTACCCCCCTTTACTCTTGTTGCAGCAACCACTCGAATATCACTTTTATCTGCCCCACTTCGAAGTCGTTTTTCTGGGGGTGTTCATCGTTTAGAAATGTATTCTCAAGATGAAATGGAACGAATTATACATCGATCGTCTCAAATTTTAGGTGTAGATACAGAACGGTTTGCTATCGAAGAAATTGCTCGCCGGGCACGAAGTACTCCTCGAACTGCAAACTATTTCTTAAAGCGGTGTCGTGATTATGCACAGGTTCATAAGGGAAGTCTTGATACGGAAAATGTTAAAAAAGCATTACAGCTACTCGGTGTTGATGAGGTTGGTCTTTTTGAAAGTGATAGAAATTTACTACGAATCCTTATAGAGAAATTTGGGGGTGGGCCAGTGGGGCTTAAAACACTTGCCGCTGCAACAGGTGACGAAGAGTCAACGATTGAAGATGTGATGGAGCCATATCTTATCCAGCTTGGCTTTCTTGAAAGAACTACACGCGGAAGGATGGCAACAGAAAAAGCGTATAGTCATTTGAATATTTTACAAGATTAATTATTATAGTTGATATGGCAGGACATAATAAATGGAGTAAAATTAAACACAAAAAGGCGGCAACAGATGCGCAAAAATCAAAGATTTTTGGAAAACTTGTGCGGCTTATTCAAGTTGAAGCTAAAAAAAGTGGGGGGAATGTTGATTCTCCCGGACTTAAACTTGCTATTGAAAAAGCAAATAAAGCAAATATGCCAAAGGATAATATTGAGCGAGCTATTAAAAAAGCATCCGAAAGTAATGATCAGCAAGAGGTTTTGTTTGAAGCGTATGGTCCAGGAGGTGTTGGTATTATAATTACAGGTCTTACAGACAATAATAATCGAACAAATCAAGAGGTTAAATATATTCTTTCAAAGAATGGAGGAAATCTTGGGTCGCCCGGTTCTGTATCTTGGAATTTTACACAAAATAAAGAAAGAGAGTGGGTTCCAAACACTACCATAGAGATCGAGGAATCAGATTTTGAGACTTTAGAAAGAATCGTTGAACTTTTAGAAGAGCAAGAAGATGTTCAAGATGTGTATGTTAACGTATCATAAAGATAACTAATAAACAAAAAAGCCTTTATAATTAAGGCTTTTTTGTTTATTAGTGAAAGCTTTACTTCAATAAAAATCACTAAAAAGACTTGACAAAAGGTATGTAAGTGTGCTATACATATAGCGAACTCTCTCTCGGCGAAAATCGTCTGGAGAACAAACCAGACGAGTATTCGTCTAAAAACTAAGTCAAATGAAAAAGTTTTTTTCTTTGGTAATGCTCTTTGTCACAATAAACATTACCACTACCGGCCAAATGGCTGAGCCGGCAGAAAAAGCACAAGGCGAGGTTATCCTCCCTGTGTATGAGAAAGCCCATACTGGGAACCTCACCAAAAATCAAGTTCTTGAGATTTATCGGTCTGGGGAAGGGTCACTGGTACCTGTAAAGCACCTTAGGCAGATTGATGAATATCGTCTGCTGATGGTATCTGCTTCTTTTGAAGAAGCGACAGGTCTACCTCTGGTTGTTGATGGAATTAACCTTAACAACCCCAACCTTTTCACGGTTGGTGAATACTCAGGATCTCTTTGGTCTTATGGCTTCAACAAAAAAGAGAAGTCTTGGAAATATTTTCAAAGATCTCTCTATGTGGATGGTGAAATGGGTTACGTTTTGGAAAGGGAAAAAGTTCTCTTTCTTGAAATGGGGCTTCTGTTTCCAGACGTGCCAGAAATGGTAGGTGTTCGATTCCCGTGGTACTCCACGGGATGTGCAAACCCATTATTTCCTTTGCGGGAAGCGATTGAGTTTGCTCCAACACCTGAGAATGTGTTTGTGCAAAAACGTACAACCCCACAAACCGTACCTGTTGAAGGTACTGGTTGGGTTGTGTACGAAACACACAATCACTACTATCAACAAATGGTGCAACCTGCACCTCCCGCCTTTCAATTTGGCTGGGGTGTGCATGTTGGATGGTTTTACGGTTTCAACCCTTGGGGGTGCTGGAACTGTAACCAGTGGTATGCTTGGCGTCCCGCTGGTGTTGCGTTTTGCAACCAGCCTGGCTGGGGAGGGGGTTCACACGGTGGAAATACCATCAACATCGTTAACGAAGGTGATAATATTACTATTGTTAACGAAAACATCAATAACAATGAAGTTGTTGTTGATGTTGTTGTAACCGAACCAACTCCTGATACTGGTGGCGGACCTGTTTTGCCACCAAACGATGGTGGCGGACCTGTTTTGCCACCAAACGACCCAGGTAATCCTGATGTCGATAATAATCCTGGCGGCGGACCTGTTTTGCCACCAAATGATGGTGGAGGAAGATCTTCTTCTATTTCATTCTCAGACCTTGCGGGGGAAGAAAATGTATATCAAAGAAGCCCTTCCGGTTTTGGTTTTGGTGAGTCTCAGGTTGTTGCTCAAGCGCAACCTGCACGTGAAAACGCTACTGTG
>SKGB01000052.1 GCA_007117675.1 Candidatus Nomurabacteria bacterium
GAATCGTAATAGGTGGTCGACTTAATGGTGCAGAAATGGCTCGAACCGAAGAGGTGAAGCGTGGATCTATTCCACTTCAAACATTTCGAGCTGACATTGATTTTGCAAGAGAGCGAGCACGACTTCCGTACGGTACTCTTGGGATCAAGGTTTGGATTTATCGAGGAGAAGTTTTTGATAACGATTCAAAGTAATTTGTTTACACATCATAATTATTTAATTTAAAGCATTATATAGTTTTGTTACATAGATCAAAAATAATATGTACTAATTCTATTTATTTATACCTATGCTATTTCCTAAAAAAACAAAATATCGAAAATGGCAGGTTGGACGAAAAACTCTTGAAAAAAGAATGCGTCCAGACTCTCGAGGAACAACCGTTGCGTTTGGTGAATTTGGTTTACAAGCAACAAGTCCCTCACGAGTAACATCTGCTCAAATTGAATCTGCTCGAAAAGCTCTGGTTCGAGAACTTACAAAGGTTGGAAGATATTGGATTCGTATTTTTCCAGATAAGCCTATCACCGCAAAACCTGCAGAGGTTGGTATGGGTAAGGGTAAGGGGGATTTGAAATATTACTGTTTCGAAGTTCGCCCTCGCCGAATCATATTTGAAGTTTCTGGTGTTGATGAAAAACGAATGCGAGAAGCACTTCGAAAGGCTGGCACAAAACTTCCATGTACTACAAAGGTCGTGAGCAAAGAGCAGGTTGCTAAAGTTAATTAATTCGTATTGTATGGCTAAAAAAGATATCACAAAAATGAAAGATGTTGAACTGCTTGAGCTTTTACAAGACTCTCAAGAGGAGTTGCGAAAAGAACGATTTAATATAGCGGGAGCTGGCTCAAAAGATGCTAAAAAAATTAGCAATTTAAAGAAAACAATTGCTCGTGCACTTACAGAACGTAGAGTGCGAGATAGTAAATAATTTATATGTCACAAGAAACTACACAAACAACTAAATACAAAAAAACCTTTCAAGGTGTTGTCGTGGGGGACGGGGCAGATAAAACTATTATTGTCTCTGTGCCTCGTTTTGTAAAACATCCAAAGTACAAAAAGTTTTACAAAATCAACAAAAAATATAAAGCTCACGACGAACAAAATACATTTAAGATTGGGGATACTGTAAAAATCCAAGAATGTCGACCAATCTCAAAAGATAAATCATTTGTTGTTCTTTATCCAAATAATAATTAAGGCTTATGATTCAAGATGGAACACGAGTAAAAATAACCGATAACGGTGGTGGTATTGACGGAAAAGTTTTCAAAGTTCTTGGTGGTTCAAAGCGACGGTATGCTCAAATCGGAGATCTTGTTGTGATTTCTGTAAAAAAAGCACAACCTCGAAAAGCTATTAAGAAAAAAGATGTTCACACTGCTGTTGTGGTACGTCAAAGAAAACCTTTTCGAAGAAAAGACGGTTCATATATTTCATTTGATGATAATGCTGTTGTTATTATCGACAAGGTAAAGAAAGAACCAAAAGCTGGTCGAATTTTTGGACCTATTCCTCGAGAAATCGGTGATGCGGGATATCAAAAAATTATTTCATTAGCACCTGAGGTGTTGTAATACTATGCGATTAAAAGTAGGAGACAATGTAATAGTGGTTGCTGGAAAAGATAAAGGAAAGAAAGGGGTAATCACAAAAGTTATGCGAGAAGAAAATCGTGTTGTTGTTGAGGGTGTTAATGTTATGAAAAAACATCGAAAAGCTCGACAGGAAGGTGCTGAAAACATCATTGAATTTAGTGCACCTGTTCATGCTTCAAATGTTATGTTTTTCGATGCCAAGGCAAAAAAACCAACACGAATTGGAGTTAAGAAGGTCGATGGTAAAAATGTCCGTATTACCAAGAAAAGCGAAACACAACTTAAATAATACGTTTAGGTTGAGTTAATACATAATATGGAATCAGTAAAACAAAAAGATAAAAAAAGTTTTGATGCTTTAAAGGAAATCTACGGATACAAAAATAAAGCACAAGCACCAGCACTTGAAAAAATTGTAATTTCAGTAGGTACTGGTAAAAAAGTTAAAGTAGATAAAAAGATTAATGAATTCATTGCGGATCGCCTTGCAAAAATAACTGGACAAAAGCCATCTGTGCGACAAGCAAAAAAATCTAATGCTGGATTTAAATTACGAGAAGGTGAGCCAATTGGTCTTGCTGTAACTCTTCGTGGAAGTCGCATGTATAGTTTTTTGGATAAATTTATTCACATCGCCGTTCCTCGAACAAAAGACTTTCGAGGATTTAAACGTGAAGCTATTGATGCAATGGGCAATCTAACACTTGGTATTAAAGAACATACTATATTTCCAGAAACAGGAAATGAAGAACTCAAAGATGTATTTTCTTTTGCTATTACCTTTGTCACAACGGCAAAATCGCGAGAAGAAGCAGAGCATTATTTTGATTTTATAGGACTGCCTTTCAAGAAAAAATAAAACATAAACTCATATTACAAAAACCATCCGTTTGGATGGTTTTTGTAATATGAGTACGGCGAGTGTGGAAAACTAATATAATCTATCTTTTTTGCTTTATAATAGATGTATGAATAAAAAATACACTATTCCTTTGATTATGGGGGTAATCATATTTACTATATTTTTAATTATATTTAATTACAAAGACATCTCTCAAGACAAGCCAATTATTTCTTCGGATGGAACCGTCTCTGGCTTAGATTTGTCCCAAGCAACAAATAGTCAACTTGCCTTTGGTGGTGAGGCTGTTGATTTTCGTTTCCCGTATCATGGTGATTTTACTCAATACAGAGAAGTGTTCGGTCTCAGCGACACTTCTGCTTTTTTTGGTTTTGGTTTAGAGTCCTACACAAATGATTTACCCTCATCGTACAGTGCGGTTTCAGGTGCTGTTGACGCCTTTGGATATCCAGTACGAAAAACATTTCTACACACTCAAGTAGAGCAAGAAAAACAAACACTCTCTGGTCAACAAAAAATTGCAAAACTTTTGAGCCCTCAAGCTGTACAGGCGTCTGTGGGAACTGTTATTCCTGGCACATCGTATATGCACGATGCTGATTTCCCTGGTTTGTATCACTGTAAAGAGTCTGAGGAAGATGAAAGTTACTTCTTGCTCTATTTTGAAGATGTTGCTTTATACGAGGCAGGGGAGGCTCCTCCTGTTGGTTTCGCAAGTCTTTCAAATGGAATTGATAAAATACAAGCAACATGTGATGTCTTTGTTGAGTATGACCAAATGCTTAAAATAAATGACATGAACGTTCCGGTGAATCCTTCTATTGTATTTTATCGTTTTGAAAATCATCTTCCACCACAAGCTCTAGGTAATGCATCTTCTTTTTATTTAGATTTTGAAGATAACTTTAGTCACACCTTTTTACAGCAACATATAACAAAAGGTATTCCTAATATACCGGGTATTTGGAATTTTGATGGGTACATTGATATTAACCACGCGATCCCTTGGAGCTTTTAATTTAGATAATACTTATTGATTATATGAAAAAAATTTACAAACAAATACATGATAAACAAAAAATAATCCTGTTTATTTTAATAGGAGTTATACTAGCTATTTTTTCTTTGCTGGTTTTTATTTCTCCAGCAGGTGCGCAACAGCGAGAATCTCGTAATATTGCTGGCTCATCTCAAAACACAAACTCTGTTATTGATCCTGATTTAGGTTATAATCCTGTCCAAGTACTTGTTAAACTTGCTCCAGAGCCCGCAATAAGAGCAAGGGAAAAAGAAACTGTTCGTTCTATTTCACGTACTGTTTTTAGGGATAGGTCTCTACAAAGACCTCAAGAGATTCGCAAGGTTTTTGATGCAAGAAATATTGAAAATCACGAAGTGTCTCGTTGGTTTACCTTTGATTTTAAAACAGCTGAAGAGGCAGAGCGTTTTATTGCTTCGTCTCGGTTGAATCCCTGGGTGCAATCTGTTGAGAGGGATGTGATTCAGAGTACTCAAATTGTACCTCAGGATGAATTTTTTCAAGAAGGATCTCCTGAATCTCTTTGGGGTCACGATTTGATTAACGTACAAGATCTTTGGAATGTCGTGGAAAATCCTGGTGAAGGCGTGATTGTTGCTGTCATTGATACCGGTGTTTCAAATGCGGGTGACCCCAACAATGAATGGACTCATCTCGATCTTTTGGGTTCTGAGTGGGTTGGCTCTGATGGTACAGTGCTCGGTTCTTCACCTTCTGCTATTGCTCCTGTTTGGGAAGATTATAATGGTCATGGTACTCATGTTGCAGGAACTATTGGTGCTAGAGCTAATGACTTTGGAATTCCTGGGATTGCTTTTGATTCAACCATAATGGCTTATAAGCTTTCAAATGGCGGAGGGTGGTTGAGCAGCACAAGTGCGGCGGGAATTATATATGCTGTTGATAATGGGGCCTCTATCATTAATGCCAGCTTTGGTGGAGTTAGGAATTCAATGACTGATGATGCTGTAAAATATGCCTTTGATAATGATGTTTTGTTTGTTGCAGCTGCTGGTAATGATTACGGTACTAATGTATGTAAAAAATCACCAGGTGGTTCAGAGTATGCTGTTGCGGTAAGTTCTGTTGATAAAAATGCAAACATTTCTTCATTTTCAAATATTGGTACAGGGATTGATGTTGCTGCTCCTGGTGGTGGATTTACTGGGCCTGGGTCTCAACATAGAATATTGTCAACAGCGACAAAGTCTCCGAATGGTATAGGGAGCCCTGTTGTGTCTTCACAAGGTGAACCATATACGGCAATAAATGGTACTTCTATGGCGACTCCTCATGTTGCCGCAGCAGCTGCAATCATCCGTCAACTTCGTCCTAATTGGAATGTTGAAGAGGTGTGGGCTGGTCTAAAGTTTATATCGCAGGAACCTGCTAGTTCCGTATATAATCAAGGTTTTGGTTATGGTCTTTTGGATATGTCAAAAATTCTTGATTTGCCGGAAACCATTCCTGTTGCTCAAATGTATGAACCGCAAAATTGTTATTCTCCTTCTGAGGCTGGGGTTGTAACAATTAAAGGTTCGGCTTATGTTTCAGGATCTTTTGTTCCTGATCAGATTAGAATTGAATTTGCTCAAGGTCACTCTGTATCAGATTCTGATTTCGAGTTACTTACCGTTGTTAATCAAGAGGTTACTGACGATGTGTTGTATGTATGGGATGCAACATCCTATCCACTTGGAAATTACACCCTTCGAGTTGTAACAGAGTTTGATGGTGTTACTGTGGAAGATAGAAATCAAATTTCTTTTATTCAGTATGATTATAAAACTGCATTAAGAATGTCTATTACTCGTATCTTGGGTTTTGACTCAATAATGCCAAGCTCTCCAGAGACATCACAAGGGTATGGTTTTGCACCCAAGTCATATTTCAATAGATTTTTGCATGAATACAATGAAGAGACTGAAGAGTTTGTTCCTTTGGTTCAATACCCGACTGGTGAGTTTAACGGGGTGATTAATTACCCTAACCCGTCACCGTCATTTACTTCAGACAATGTTTGGTATAAAGGCTTTGTACAATCTAATCTTGCCACTTATGAGCTTGAACCTATCCCTGTTTTGTCACCGGCTCAATTTACACAAAGATCACTAGCTGGTTTTGATAATTCACGAACAGATGAAGTGTATTTAACATATCCTTTTCTAGAGATTGGTGAGCAAAAGAGTATTCATCCGCATGAAAAAGAAGTGTTGTGTCACCTTGGTTTTGCTGTAGAGGGTGCTTCTGAAATTTGTGAGCAGCATGTCCCTGTACCTGTTACTGATTTTGCGACTTTTAGTAATCAAAGTTCCTATTTGTGTCTTGTTCCGGGGTTAAATGATTTCTGGCTTGGGTTAAGACTCCTTACTAATTCGCAGGGAATAAATCCTGGCGCGGGTTCTCCTATTATAAAGAAAATTTTATTTGATAATACGGATACTGATATTGCAGGTGTTCAACTTGGTGCTATAAATTGCCCAGTCACCTTAACGAACCCTTTTATTGGTGGTTTTATTTCTGATTTCTCAAGAAGAACAGTTTCTTTCTTCTTTAACGACAGCGTTGCCAGTTCTAAAGGGGCTCGATATGCAGTAATGCACACAGATTCAAATTATTTACCAGAAACTTCGGAACGTAGAATAAGTCAGGATGGCCGTATTGTATTGTGGTTCTGTGAAAACCCTTACAATTACATTTGTAATGGTAATTTTGAAAAAGGTATACCCTCACAGAATATTATAGATAGTGCATACTATCTAGGTAATCATTTATTACAAAGACTCACAGCAGATAACTGGGCGTCTATGGGTACTGCTGATCTATATGTATCTGATATACCTGTTTCTGATTTTCCAGACTTGGGTATTCCATCAAGATGGTGGGGTCAGAATTTACTGATAGAAGTGCCATTGGAAGTGGATCCTTATAACAGTCGTTTTGCTGGTTTTGCAAATACAACAAACATCTCTGCTGGTTCTGATCATAGAGAGGTGATATTTACTCAACTTGGTCGTTCATTTGATATTGGTCAAGAATATCAAATTCGTTTTGATGTATGGTCATCGTCTGTTACCTCTAGTATTCCTGGTTATTCAGAATACACCTCTGACCCAAATATTGGTAAACATTTGTTATACATTGTTGGTAGTACTGATTCTTTCAATACATCTTCGCAAGTTTTGAATGAGGATGGTACAGTAAACCTTTCTGTGTTTGATGAGGTTTTCTTCGAGTTAGATCTTGATGAGCAAGGTGCTTATGATGAATGGGTTACTGTAAGTACAAACTTCACTCCTCAAACTGAAAATATTTCCTATATCTATATTTTGTCTCATTCTGAAATTACAGATATGAGTGCGATGGTTGCGACCGGAAAAACAAAATATAGTCGTTACACCAATCTTGACAACTTTATCGTTGAGCCACAACTCCCATATCGTGATTTACGAGTTGAGAAGGAAATGATTACGAGTAACCAGACAGTGATAGGGCAAGAAGTTTCTTTTGAAGTTGTTGTCACAAATGATAGTCAAGAGAGTATAGAAGAAGTAAAGGTTCAAGATTACTTACCGCAAGGTTTTGTATTGAGTAGCGCTGTTTCATCACAAGGCCAGGACTATACCTACAGCTCGCTTGAAAACATGATTTCATGGCAGGATATTACCTTGTCTGGAGGTGAATCCGTATCATTCACTATCTCTGGTTCATTTACTGTATGTCAGGCGGAATTTAGAAATGTTGCAATTGCATATTCAAATCTGTATCTAGACGAAACACCAGAAAACAACTTTGTGGATGTGTATCGACAAGGTTTTCCTTTCAATGATGAAATTGACAACTACTCTGGTTTTGCTGGTGGAGAAATGGGTTGTGTTGGAGTTATTTCAGGGCGTGTCTTTGCTGACAACAATCAAAACCAAGTACAAGACTTAGGTGAAACAGGAATTGGTCAAATTGAAATTGGTTTGTACAAGCAAGAGCAAGATGGAACGCATACCCTTGAACAAACTGTTTCTTCAAGTGTTCAAAATCTTGGGTTCTATAGTTTTAACCCTCAAAGTATGGGGACCTATGTGGTGAGTCTTATGACTCCAAATATGTTTAACATAACATTGCCTGATGATTCAGAGGTGTTCTTAAATGGGTCACTTGAAAACTATGTACTTAGTATGACAAACGGGGTTTCTTATACTGATCGTAACTTTGGTATTATGCAAGGTCGTGTTGTTGAGGGGTTTGTGTATGAAGATAGTAATGTTAATGGTGTATATGATTTCGGAGAAGCTTTGTTGTCTGGTATTGATGTGGGGTTGTTCTGGGACGAGGGAGATGGATACTATACGTTTATAGATTCAGTTTTGACTGACAATGATGGTTTATATTCCTTCGTTCCCGATATTCAATATCTTGATGCAGATTTATTGCTTCGAGTTTATGTTCCTGGTGATACAAATATTCAAGCAATTACTCAACCTCTGTATTCAGCCCCTGTAGACCATCCTAATCCAGTTTTTGTTGAAAATACATACAGTTTACCAGCAGGGCAACCTTCTGAATCACCTTATGCCTTTGGTGTTATCTATGAGGATATTAATATTGTTGAAGAGGTTATGGTGAGGCCTGCAGGTACCGTCTACCAAGATGTTGATGTTAGTGGGTCATTTGATCCTTTTGTAGACGTTCGTCTTGGTGGGTATACAGTTAATTTATTTAAGAAACTATCTGATACAGAATATGAGTTAATCGCTCAACAAGAGAGTTTAGATAGTTCAGGTTTTTATAGTTTTGTTATTTCTTTATCTTATGGTGAATATTACTTAGTGATCGATGCACAGCATTTAGAAAATGCAGCAGTGTCTGTTCCTGATTCTCAAAACACAACCATAGAAAACTCACCATATCACTATAGTTTTACAGTTGATGAGAATACCCCAAACGGACTTCTCTTGCCTGGAAATGACTTTGGCTTTATTTTTGACCAAACTGATGAGCCAACTATGTTAATTCGTCCCAGCGGTGTTGTTTTCCAGGATGTTGACGCTGATGGTTTGTATGCTGTTTCTGATTTCCCACTGCCTGGTTATCGTGTTGATTTGTACAGACATTTAGATAGCGGTTCTTATGAGCTAATTGCCTCTGAGCAGTCAGGTGTTCAAGGAACTTATGCTTTTCAGATTATTGTCCCTTATGGTCAGTATTCTCTTGTTTTGCATCCTCAGCATATAGAAGATTCTGTTTTGTCTATACCTGAAGCTTCTCTTGATGTAATTGAAGGGTCTTCATATTACTACACTTTTATTGTTGATGGTAACCCACAAAACAGTAATACAAGTGATAACAACTTCGGATTTGTTCAAGAAGTCTGCTATCCTTTTGACTTAAATGGGGATGGAGTTGTGAATGCTGCAGATTTAGGGTCTTTTCTAGCTGCCTTGGGTACAACAGAATCTGAGTATGATTTTGATGGGAATGGTATTGTTGATCACCTTGATTTGATGATGATGGCATCCTATCTTGGGTGTTCTTCCGATATTGACGATGCTATATACAAGATAGGGGGTTTTGTTTTTGATGATTTGAATGAGAATGGACTATTCGATGATTCTAACATTTTAACAGAAAGATATGCTGGTGTTATGGGTGTTCCGGTCTACTTGTATAAACAAAACCAAGATGGTTCGTATAATTTTGTTTCTCAAATGAATTCAAGTCCTGGTTTGGCACAGTCTTGGACTCAGGTGGTGGGCTCAAGTATTGTTTCTCACCCAGGTCTTACGGGTTCATACCTCTTCGAGGTTAATCAGCCGGGGAATTATGCTATCACGATTGATCCTGATTTTATTAATCAAGCAGGGTATTCTATTACACACCCTAATGCAAGTAGTCAAATTATTGGTGGTGCTCATAGGGTCCATTTTGTGACCTTAGAGCCAGCTCAGAGTGAGTTTGTTGTTTTCTTGGATAATAATTTTGGTCTTAATACTTGTGGGTGTTGGAATCATTTTGTGGGAAGCACTTGCTTGGTTGATTCTGATGATCTTCAGTACTTTAATAATGTTCTCTTTGGAAACGTGTGCGAGGAGGGGCAGTTTTGTCCAGGTGACTACACTCAAACTGGGCAGGTTGTAAATTCAGATTTACTATTCTTCCTCTCACATTATGGATGTTCAAAAGCAAATGCTAGTGCGTTCCCGAATTATTTTGAAGAAACTCAAGATATTTATTCTTATCTACCTCAAGGAGTTGATATGCTTAGCGATAATTTTTCATATAATAACGAAACAGGTTTTTATGAAAGAGTTGTCGTATTGGAAAATTCTAATAATGCTTCTGTTGGTGAGGTTCTTACATTTTTACCTAGTGGAGTTGTGCTTCATGGAATAAAGCCTGTTGGTCTAAGTTTACAGTTTGTAGATGTCCTTACTGACTCCCCTGATTACGCCTCAGCTCTGCCTGGTGTTTACAACCACGTTAATTCCAGAAACTTATTTGCGGTGCAGTTTTTACCTGCAAATGGTTCGGTGACATTGGTATTTCGTTTTACTGAGATTGAGTAAAGTAAACACTTATCTCAAAAACAAAACCATGCAGACGCATGGTTTTGTTGATTTTATTTCAGCTGTGTGGTATGTTTTTCATGTAAGCCGTAGAGACAGTGGGCAGCCTTCAGGGGCGTCAGACCTACCGAATGGTCGACTCTTGTATCAAGGGAACTCTCAATACGAGGCTTATGTCGTTCGCGACCAGTTTTTAGTGTAATAAAAATAAAAAATGGCTAAAACAAAAGAACAAAAATCTGCACATCTTAATGAATTAATGGATGTTGCGAAAAAATATCAATCTGTTGTTTTCGTAAACTTTGATAAGTTTTTGGTAAAAGATGAGACAAATCTTAGATCAAGTCTTTCATCTAAAAATATACAATACAAGGTTGTGAAAAAAACTCTTTTGAAGAAAGCGTTTGTCGATTCTTCAATCGAAGGAAGTTTACCTGAGCTTGAGGGTATGATTGCTGTTGCATATGGTGATGACTTGATAGCGCCAGCTCGTGAAGTTTACGAATTTCAAAAAGAGCTAGGGGAAAACTTGCAGATTGTGGGTGGTGTATTTGAAGGAAAATTTATGTCAAAAGACCAAATGATGTCTATTGCCACAATTCCTTCAACACCAGTATTGTACGCACAATTGCTTACTATGTTTAATGCACCGATTCAAAGTTTTGTATCAGTGCTTCATCAGTATGCAGAAAAAAAACAAGCATAAATTATTTAACTAATATTTAACATTATTATGTCAGAAGAAGTAAAAAACACAGAAGCTGTAGAGGAGACACAAACTCCCGCTGCAGAAGAAGCAGTTGTTGAAACTGCTGGAGAAGAAGTAGAGGTTCCTGCAAAATTCAAGGCTATTGTTGACGCTATTGAATCAATGTCGGTTCTTGATCTTCATGAACTTGTAAAACTTCTTGAGAAGAAGTTTGGAGTATCAGCTGCTGCTGCAGCATTTGCAGGAGCAGGAGCAGGAGCAGGGGAAGCTGCTGAAGAAAAAGATGAGTTCGATGTTGAGCTTACATCATTTGGAGAAGCTAAAATCCCAGTAATGAAGGCTGTGAAAGAAGTACTAGGGCTTGGTTTGAAAGAAGCTAAAGAGCTTGTGGAAAGTGCGCCTGTTGTAATCAAGGAAGCAATGAAGAAGGAAGATGCTGAAGCACTTAAGACTTCTATTGAATCTGTTGGTGGTTCTGTAACTCTTAAATAACCCACGAAAATAAAAAGAAAAAACCGCCGCAGGGGCGGTTTTTTCTTGCGTCTTTTATGAATATATTGTCTTTTTAGTATCTGGCTAATATTGAAATGGTATAATAGTGCGTGTTTAAAAATTTAGTAATGGAAGATAATCCTTATGACTATAGATATTCTCGGTAATTTATTTAGTAGTGATCCTCTTGTTAAAATTATGCGTTTATTTTTGATGAATCAAGATGAGTCTTTTTCTCTTGAGGATATTTCTGATAGGACATTGTCGAAAGATGAATCAGTGAGAAGAGAATTAGATATTCTTGATCAAATTGGTTTTACACAACAAAAAGAAGTTCAAAAAACAGTTTTTATAAAAGATAAAAAACAAAAAAAGAAAGTCCGTGTTTGGGAGCTTGATAAAAGTTTTCATTATCTGGAACCTTTATATAGTCTTCTTATTGAATACGATACCCTCAAGCAAAATGATGTTGTTACAAAATTTCGTCCTGCAGGAAAGATAAAACTTCTTGTTGTTGCTGGTGTTTTTATTAAAGACATTGAAAGCAGGGCTGATCTATTGATTGTGGGGGATAATTTACATACCAAAAAGATAGAATCTGCTGTGAAATTTTTTGAGTCTCAGCTTGGAAAAGAATTAGTATATGCTGTGTTTGATACAGAGGAGTTTTTGTATCGTCGAGACATGTATGACAAATTGTTGTGTGATATCTTTGATGGGAAACATCAGGTTTTAATTTCATCTTCGGGATTATCCACAGACGCATTAAAAAATCGCTAACTTACACGGTATAATAATATATAAGTCAACGACGGTCGACTTACAAATATTTATTAGAGTTTAATTTAATTTTTTTTATGCTTCAATCATGGCCAGACGTTTTTGTATCTGCGTCTCAAAGTCTTGTTCAAGGTTTCTTTGAATTTATTCCAAGTTTCCTTGGCGCACTTATTATATTCGCAATTGGATGGATGCTCGCTATTATGGTAGGGCGTGCAGTTGAGCACCTTCTTAATGTAGTAAAAATAGATAAGATTTTTAAGGAGTTGGGTATGGAGCGACTGCTTGAAAAAATGGGATTCAAGCTTCGTGTGGGCCGCTTCGTTGGAGAGGTGGTTCGATGGTTTATTATCATTGCCTTCCTTATCCCTTCACTTGAGGTTATTGGGTTGTCAACTATTAACGATTTCCTAAGAAACGATGTTTTGGGGTACATTCCTCGAATCTTCGTTGCTACTCTTGTTATTGTTATCGCTTCTTATGTTTCAGATGTTTTGCATAAGTTTATTGAAGGTTCGGCGAAAGCTTTGAACTCTCAAGCTTCTCGAATGTCTGCTTCTGTAGCGCGATGGGCAGTGTGGGTGTTTGCAATTATCATCGCTCTTTCAGAGCTTGGGATTGCTGCTCAGTTTATGAACGCTCTATTTATTGGAATTGTTGCAATGCTATCACTTGCAGGAGGTCTTGCCTTCGGTCTTGGTGGAAGAGACGCAGCTTCTCGAGCAATTGATAAGGTCTCAAAAGATTTTTCAAATAAAAACTAAATGTTCATATAAAAACCCCCTTATTCGTAAGGGGGTTTTTATATTACATGAGGGGAAAATCTCTTGTTTTAAAATGAAGTTTTTTCTTTGTGTTATTTGCATGAAAAAAACTTGACTTTTATTTACGTCTGACTATACTATAAATCACGTGCAAATAGCACAAAATACATATCAAATGTGGAGGTAATATCTTAGAAAAAATTCTTAGATATCATCAAAATAGACGGTATATTTTGTTTCCTATTTATGCGAGTCATTTGACAACTAAATACATGTTGTAAAAACATGAAGGGTCTTTAATGTTAAAGACTTGCACTATACCAGGTGCAAAACAGGTAACATTATTGATATTTTCAACAAAACAAGTAAGAGCAGTTTCTTGATAAAAAGAAACGATCTCAAAAACTCATATTAAAAGTGGTTCTTAGAATTCCTAATGGGAATTCAAGGGCGTATGGTGGATGCCTTGGTTTACAAAGGCGATGAAGGACGTGGTACGGCTGCGATAAGCTTCGGGGAGATGCCTAGCAATCTTTGATCCGGAGATTTCCGAATGGGGAAACCCCATCTGGGTAATGCCAGATGACTTTCTTTCATAAGAAAAGAAAGAGCACACTCGGGGAAGTGAAACCTCTCAGTACCCGAAGGAAAAGAAAACAAGTCTACGAATGTAGAAACATTCCCGGAGTAGCGGCGAGCGAAAGGGGAAGAGCCCAAACCTATTTTTCTAACATTTGTTGGTAAAAATAGGGGTTGTAGGGCCAAGACGGGGGTAACCCGGAGAGTCAAAAATTGTGGTGATTAGGTGAATGAATTGGAAAGTTCAACCATAGACGGTGATAGTCCGGTAACTAAAAATCTCACAACTCTCTGGTCTTGGTTCCTGAGTAGCTCAGGACATGAATAGCCTGAGTGAATCTGCCAGAACTAACTGGTAAGGCTAAATACTTTGTAAAACCGATAGTGAACTAGTACCGTGAGGGAAAGGTGAAAAGAACCCCGGAAGGGGAGTGAAATAGAACTGAAACCATATGCTTACAAATAGTCGGAGCGGGCGTTTACGTCCGTCACGGCGTGCCTATTGAAGAATGAGCCAACGAGTTCATGTATGCAGCTCGGCTAAGGTGTTCCGCACTGAAGTCATAGCGAAAGCGAGTGTTAAAAGCGCGCCGGTTGCATGTATGAGACCCGAAGCAAAGTGAGCTTACCATGGCCAGGTTGAAGCGGAAGTAACATTCCGTGGAGGACCGAACCCACGCGCCGTTCAACACGCGGGGATGAGCTGTGGTAAGGAGTGAAAAGCTAATCGAACTTTGTAATAGCTGGTTCTCTCCGAAATAGCTATAGGGCTAGCGTTAGGTGTTCCTCTTGGGGGTAGAGCACTGGAAAGAGTGAATAGGGGGAAACCTCGTCACTTTTATCAAACTCCGAATACCAAGAGTTAATAACCTGGCAGTTAGACTACGGGCGCGAAGGTCCGTCGGTCAAAAGGGAAACAGCCCAGACCTACAAATAAGGTCCCTAAATCTAGACTAAGTGCACTTAAGGATGTGAAGTTCCTTTGACAATGAGGAGGTTGGCTTAGAGGCAGCCATCCTTTAAAGATAGCGTAACAGCTCACTCATCAAGGGACTTTGCGCCGCAAATAATCGGGGCTAAGTCTAGTACCGAATTTTAGGATTTACAGTTTACTGTAAGTGGTAGGAGAGTATTCGTGTCCGCGCTGAAGCCGAAGGGGTGACCCACGGTGGAGCGTCACGAAGTAAGAATGTTGGCACAAGTAACCGCAAGGCAGGTGAGATCCCTGCCCGCCGAAATACCAAGGTTTCCTTTGCTATGATTATCAGCGAAGGGTTAGTCGGGCCTAAGGCGATGACGAAAGTCGTAGTCGATGGACACATGGTTAATATTCCATGACTTTGGCATTATGCGATGGAGGGACGGAGTGTTGTACTTCTAGCGTCTTATTGGATTGACGTTTGTACTATGAGGGTAGAGTCTAGGCAAATCCGGACTCACGCTCCTTCGGGAGCACTATCCAAGTAGAGCATAGATTCCTTTCTTCGGATTGGGAAATTAGGGGGAGCACACTTCCAAGAAAATCTTCTAAGCACAATAATGCTAAAACCGTACCCCAAACCGACACAGGTGGTTGGGTCGAGAAGACCAAGGCGAACGAGTGAGAGGTCCTCAAGGAACTCGGCAAAAAAGCAGCCGTAACTTCGGAATAAGGCTTGCCGGCGTATCTTCGGATATGTCGGCCGCAGCGAAAGAATCCCTGGCAACTGTTTATCAAAAACACAGCTCCCTGCGAACTCGTAAGAGGATGTATAGGGGGTGACGCCTGACCAATGTCAGAAGGTTAAATACGGATGGTGTAGTAAACTTCGGTTTGCTATGCTGGGCTGTATAAGCCCTGATGAATGTCGGCCGTAACTATAACGGTCCTAAGGTAGCGAAATTCCTTGTCTGGTAAGTTCAGACGTGCACGAATGGCGTAATGACTGGGGAACTGTCTCGAGGACTTGCTCGGTGAAAATACAATACCGGTGAAGATGCCGGTTACCTGCAGTTAGACGAAAAGACCCCGGGAGCTTTACTATAGCTTCATATTGGGCATATTATTTTATTGCGCAGCATAGGTGGGAGGCTTTGATTATACGGTTTTGGCTGTATATGAGCCGCCAGTGAGATACCACCCTCTAGATTGATATGTCCTAACCTACACGGAAAAAACGTGTCGAGACAGTATGTGGCGGGTAGTTTGAGTGGGGCGCTCTCCTCCTAAAGAGTAACGGAGGAGTTCAAAGGTCCGCTAGGCGCGAATGGACACCGTGCCGATAGTGTAATGGCATAAGCGGGCTTGACTGTAAGTCGGACATGACGAGCAGATGCGAAAGCAGGACATAGTGAACCGACAGTAACCATTAGATGGTGCTGGAGATCATCGGATAAAAGCTACCCCGGGGATAACAGGCTGGTATCGCCTAAGAGTTCATATCGACGGCGATGTTCGGCACCTCGATGTCGGCTCATCTTATCCTGGGGCTGGAGAAGGTCCCAAGGGTTTGGCTGTTCGCCAATTAAAAAGGTACGCGAGCTGGGTTCAGACCGTTCAGGAGTTACAAAAGTGACTTTTGAACCGTCTGAGTCCAGAACATAACAGACATAATAAAAATATAACATCATAGAATACATAAATCGAGTTTTTTCGTTTAAGATATATTCTTTTTCAAAACAGAAAAAGAGCAAAAGATAGATCCAACCATCACGGCGGCATCAAACATATGTTTGATGGGAAGTCGGGGTTTTCGATAAAACCCTACTGAGAAATCAGGGGCAATATCGAGAAGGGTAATACCTTTGTAGAGACTACAAACCGACCATCCTGAGTAATATCAAAGGATGATTGCATAGTCCGATCCCTTTAGTAATAAAGGTTCTCATAAAAAGCATGAGATATAAAACAAAATGCGTGAGACAGGTTGGTCTCCTATCTACTGCAGGCGTTGACTCTTGAAAAGATCTGTCCCTAGTACGAGAGGACCGGGATGGACTGACCTCTGGTCTACCTGCTGTCACGCCAGTGGCATCGCAGGGTAGCTATGTTGGGAATGGATAACCTCTGAAAGCATCTAAGAGGGAAGCCAACTTTAAGATAAGGAGTCGTTTGAGGAACCTGAGAGATGATCAGGTTGATAGGCTCTACGTGTACGCACAGTAATGTGTTTAGCGGAGGAGTACTAATGATCCGATCCCTTTAGGAATTCTGAGAAGATCACAAATATGAATTGTACTTGTAGTTTTTACAGCATGTATTAAGTTGTTAAATGACTTTAATGCACATTTTTACATATCTTTGAATATTCTAAGCTGGTGATTTGATGCTGGGGCCACACCTGTTCTCATTCCGAACACAGAAGTTAAGCCCAGTAATGCCGACGATACTATTGGGAAAATAGGTATTCGCCAGCTTAGAGTATTTAAAAATAAAAAACACTTCACAAGAAGTGTTTTTTATTTTACACTGTTAGCACATCCCATACTTGCTCGGGTTGAGGGTTTCCCTCAACAACAGCGGTCGCAACTATAACGGTCCTAGGGATGTATGCAATCTGCGCGATAAGCGCCACATAAGTGAGCTGGTTCTTGTATTTCAAGAGCACGTCGGCCGTAACTAACGGTCCTAAGATTGCGGCCCGCCACCTTGAGTGGCGGGTTTTTTGTTGGTAATTTAAGTGGTATAATTATGTGCAATGACATGGTCAACAAAAAGAAAGTTTTTCTATATTGGAGGATTTATTATAATTCTTTTGTTTTTTCTTTTACTTATATTGCAACCACGAATTAACAAAGATTCAGACTGTTTTGATGGAATTCAAAATGGGTCTGAGACAGGTGTTGACTGTGGTGGGTCTTGTTTGAGATTTTGTGCAGACCAAGCCCTCGATTTGTCTACTCGGTGGTCTCGGGTGTTTCGTGTAATTCCAGGGCGTTACAATGTTGCTGCACTTGTAGAAAATCAAAATCAAGACGCTGCCATTGCTCGTATTTCCTATGAGTTTCGATTGTATGATGAAAATAATATTTTTATTGCACGACGAAGCGGTGCAACATACATCCCTCCCAATGGTAGATTCTTAATCTTTGAGCCAGCCATTAGTACAGGTGATAGAATAGCGGTTCGATCTGATTTTACTTTTACACAAAGACCTGATTGGTTGCAGGTTTTTGATACAATCCCAAATATCTCTGTCTCTGGGATAAGATCGCAGGATATTTTCTTGAAACCTCAAGTAACAGCGGTTGTGACAAATACTTCTACTACCGATTTATATGACATTGATGTTGCTGTTATTGTCTATGACGAGCAAGAAAATGTACTCACTACAAGTTTTACTTTTATTGAAGAGCTGTCTCGAGGTTTAGGGCATGATGTCTTTTTTACATGGCAAGAGCCGTTTTCAGAAGCACCTGCCAGAATAGAAGTGTTACCGTTTGTGAATGTTTATACAAGTAAAAGATTTTAATAGGTATGTTTAGTTTGAAAAAACAAAACATAGACTGGCTTTTGGTTGCTTGCATTATTCCCATTGTTGGTGCGGGTGTTTTAACTATGTCATCTTTTGTTGGGAATGATATTTATTTTATGCGACAGGTGATTTGGTTTTTGATATCATTTACTGTATTTCTAGGTCTTTCGTCGATTGATTTTCGTTTTTTGAAACAGAGTAATTTTTTGATTATTTTGTATGCGTGTTCTTTGGTTTTTCTTGGTTTAATTTTTGTTCTTGGTATAGACGCGAAAGGTGCAACCCGCTGGCTTTCTATTGGTTCTGTTTCGATTCAGGTTTCTGACTTTGTGAAGCTTATCCTTATTATTATTTTGGCTAAGTATTTTTCTCGACGTCATGTTGAGATTAAAAACATCAAACATCTTTTTATTTCTGGGATATATATGGCGCTACCGGTAGGTCTTGTTTTTCTACAACCTGATTTTGGTACAGCGCTCATTTTGTTTTTTATTTGGTTTGTTATGACACTTGTGTCTGGAATATCTAAAAAACACCTTGCTATTGTTTTCGGCGTAGGTCTCGTATTAGTTACTGTGTTGTGGACATCTGTTTTGCAAGATTACCAGAAAAACAGAATAACAAGCTTTTTAAATCCTTTGTCTGATATTCAAGGAACAGGGTATAATGCCTATCAATCAACCATAGCTGTTGGTTCAGGTCAGATATTGGGAAAAGGTGTTGGGTATGGTACGCAGTCAAGGTTGAAATTTTTACCTGAATATCATACAGATTTTATATTTGCAGCCTTTGCTGAAGAATGGGGTTTTGTGGGGGTTATGATTTTGTTCATATTGTACTGTGTTATTATTTGGAGAATTTTGCGCGCTGCTCGATATGGGGCAACTAACTTTGAAATGTTGTATGCTGTGGGGCTTGCTATGTTGTTTTCTGTGCATATTATAGTAAATATAGGTATGAACATTGGGTATTTACCCGTTACAGGACTGACACTTCCTTTTATGTCCTATGGTGGGTCACATATGCTCATGTCATTTATTGGTTTGGGTATTCTCATGGGTTTAAGAAGAAATGAAAGATCTATTCATCGTGATGATATGTCAAAAGAGTTTTTAGGTTTGTGAGATATGGCAATAAAAATTGACGGAAGAAAAATTCAAAATGATATTAAAAAAAAGTTAATTCAAAAAATTGACGGTTTTTCTGTACGTCCCACGATTGCTATTATTTTTGTGGGGAGCGATAAGGGTTCGGAGCAATATATTCGTATGAAAAAAAAGTTTGGAGAAATGATAGGTATTCGTGTTGATATTTTTCATTTTTTTGAATCAACAGATGAAAAAATTATCAAGGTGGTAGAAGGAGTTTCTCGTACTCATACTGGCGTAATGATTCAGCTTCCACTTCCAGACAATATTGACACAAAAAAAGTCTTACAAGCAATTCCTCAAGAAAAAGATGTTGACGTGTTGCAAAAACCTAAACATGTATTTTCTGATACAGTGTTGTATTCACCTGTTGCCACTGCTTTTGAATATGTTTTGAAAGAAGTTGGTGTTGATTTGAATACCTGTAAAAAAAAAATAGCGCTGGTCGGTTTTGGAAAAACTGTGGGAGCTCCTATTTTTTATTTACTTCAAGATAAGGGTGTGAAGCCAATCGTTATCCAAAAAGACACTTCTTTGAAAGATAGGTACAATATCCTTCGTTCATCTGACATTATAGTGTCGGGGGTTGGTACGCACGGTGTTGTAAACGAAGACATGATTTCAGATGGGTCTATTTGTATTGATGTTGGTTTTTCTCTAGATGAGAAAGGACAAACAGTTGGTGACTTTACTTTTGAGGCATATGAAAAATCTTCATTTTTCAGTCCTGTTCCGGGAGGTGTTGGGCCTGTTGGTATAGTTGCATTATTCGAAAATCTTTGTAAACTTCATGAAATTTTCTCTGAGTCTAGATAGTGCGGTATACTTATAAATATATATAATGAATATTGCTATTACTTCTTTTTTAAATAGTTTTGCGCATGTCTCTGTAGTAATAGATGTGTTAGTTATTTTTAGTGCACGAATACTTCCTTGGTTGTTTCTCTTTTTTTTCTTTTTAGAGACACTTTTACTTCACACAAGAAATGTAAAACCTTTTTTGTATGCTTTTGTGGTATTTTTGCTTTCCATAAAAATAACAGCACTTATTAAATTTTTTGTTGCATTGCCTCGACCGTTTGAATTTCTTGAAATTATCAACCCTTTATTTATCTATAAAGATCTTGGTTCTTTTCCTTCTGGGCATGCTCTAGTTTTTTTTGCTTTAGCTATGTATTCACGACATATTCATAGCAAATTCTCAACATGGTACTTTTTGAGTGCTTTTCTGATCTCTCTTTCACGGGTGATTGCTGGTGTTCATTTTGCTTATGATATTATTTTTGGTGCTTTTTTGGGAATACTCCTTTCATATACCATTGTTCATATTTTAAAGCACGGCACATTAGAAGATGTTTAGTCAAGTGGTGTCTCGTGCTAAAAACAGTACAATAAAGAGGTATGATTAGAACAAAATTAATAGCGATAGGGATTATTGGAATAGGTATTTTATTAGGTCTTTTTGTGTACAATAGTCAACCGGGACTTGGTTTTTCAGGGAATTTTGAAGATGCTCAGTACCGTTTTCGGTTAGGGCTTGATTTGGCTGGCGGAACACAACTGGTGTATAGGGCTGATGTTTCTGAAATAGATCAGCGTGAAGTTTCTGGTGCAATGGAAACACTTAAGCGCGTGATTGAAAGAAGAATAAATCCACTTGGTCAACAAGAAACAAATGTTCAAATTCAAGAAGCTAGTCTGATTAATGAAGGAGAGCATAGAATTATTATAGAGATTCCTGGCGTCACCGATGTTGCGCAAGCAAAGCAGTTGATAGGAGAGACTCCTTTACTTGAATTTAAAATTGTTCGAGATGATATTGACTTTGAGTCTGTTGATTTTGAAACTGTTGCTGTAGATGATTTATACGAGTCAACTCCTCTTACGGGTCGTTTTCTTCGTGGAGCTCAACTTCAGTTTAATCAGTCTCAAATGGCAGGCGGGTTTGGGCAAGGTCCTGCAGAAGCGGTTGTTGTTTTACAGTTTGATTCTGAAGGTTCTGATTTGTTCGCTGAAATTACTCGAAATAACATTGGAAAACAGGTTGCGATATTTCTTGACGGGATACCTATTTCTGTTCCGACAGTTCGTGAAGAAATAACAGGGGGTGAAGCTGTTATCTCTGGTAATTTTACACCTGAAAGCGCTCGAGACCTTGCTCAACAATTAAGTTTCGGTGCGTTACCTGTTCCTATTGAAGAAATATCAACACAAACAATAGGTGCGTCACTTGGTGCACAGGCTATTGAATCTGGTGTGCGAGCTGGTTTGATAGGTCTTCTTATCTTAGCTTTATTCTTTATTGCTTGGTACCGTTTACCAGGGCTTGTTGCTGTGGTTGCGCTTGGTTTTTACGGTCTTGTTATGTTTAGTTTGTTTAAGGTTATCCCTGTTACCTTGACCGCTGCGGGTATTGCAGGATTTATCATTTCTCTTGGTATTGCGGTTGATGCAAACGTGTTGATATTCGAACGTTTGAAAGAAGAAATGCGAAAAGGAAATACCTTAGATTTTTCAGTACGAGAAGGATTTTCTCGAGCATGGCTTTCTATTCGTGACTCAAATCTCTCAAGTATTATTACCGCTGTTATTTTGTTTTGGTTCGGATCCTCACTTATCAAAGGTTTTGCGATAACCTTTGGGTTGGGTGTGTTTGTTTCCATGATCTCAGCAATTACTGTTACTCGAATTTTATTGCTGGCTATCGCTGGTACAAAAAATGGTCGCCTTATCAGAACTTTGTTTGCTAGTGGATTCACTAAATAATTACTATGTTTGTTATTACACATAAAAAAATATTCTTACTTATCTCTCTTGTTCTTTCAATCGCATCTCTACTTTTTGTTTTTCTAAGAGGTTTACCGATGGGGATTGATTTTGTGGGAGGTTCACTTACTGAAGTTACGTATCAAATCCCTGCTGATTCTGAAAATCTTGGATTTCGGTCTTTTGATATAGAAACCGCTTTGCAGGGTGTTGGTTTTACGAGTGTGCTTGTACAACCAACAGAAGAAACTGGATTTTTTATTCGAACATTAGCTTTGTCAGAATCTGAAAGAGTACTACTTCTTGAAACTCTAGAGACACTTGGTTCTTTTGAAGAAGATTCATTTACTTCGATAGGCCCTTCACTTGGTCGTGAGTTGCAAAACAAAGCCTTGATTGCACTCATTGTGGTTGCTTTGGCTATCATTATGTTTATCGCCTATGTGTTTCGAAGTGTTTCAAAACCTGTGTCTTCTTGGAAATATGGTTTTGTTGCTGTTGTGACACTTCTTCACGATGTTATCCTAACCGCTGGAGCTTTTGGACTCCTCAGTATGTTTATGGTTGATGTTGAGGTGAATGCCTTGTTTGTTGTTGCTCTTCTTACTGTACTGGGTCTTTCTGTAAATGACACGATTGTTGTATTTGATAGAATCAGAGAAAATCTTAAAGAAAATAATGGCAAAAAACCTTTTAAAGAGGTTGTTGGAAAAAGTTTGTCTGAAACATATACTCGTTCAATCAACACGTCACTATCTACACTCATTGTGTTAATTGTACTTGCGATTGTAGGTCCTGCTTCAACAAAGGTCTTTGCGCTTACGCTAGCTTTTGGTATGTTTTTTGGAACATATTCATCTATCTTTTTAGCAAGCCCGCTTCTTGTTTTGTTGTCAGAGAAGGCGGTGTCTCAAAAAGATTAGTGTTTTTCTGGCTGATATTTGGTATAATTTTATAAGGTTATTTATAAAGTATTTCTAAAAAATTATGATTATATTAATTATTATCCTTGCAGTTGCTGTTTTATGGGCTATTGCAACATATAACGGATTTATTCGATTGCGAACACATAAAGACGAAGCATGGGCTGATATTGATGTTCAGCTTAAGCGTCGATATGATCTTATCCCAAATCTAATAGAGGCGGTGAAGGGGTATGCTTCTCACGAGCAGGGTGTTTTTACTAAGGTAACAGAAGCTCGTTCTCAAGCGATGCAAGCAGGTACTGTTGCCGAGCACAACGAAGCTGACAACATGCTTTCAAACACTTTGAAATCTTTGTTTGCTGTTGCGGAAAATTATCCAGATTTGAAAGCAAATCAAAACTTTCTTGAATTACAGAGAGAGCTTTCAGATACAGAAAACAAAATTCAAGCAGCTCGACGATTTTATAATGGAAACGTGAAAGCTTTGAATATTAAGGTAGAAACATTCCCAAGTAATATTATTGCAAAGATGGCTAAGTTTGAAAAAGCAGTGTTCTTTGAACTTCAGGAGGGAAGTGAAGAGCGAGAAAATGTAAAAGTAAGTTTTTAATATTATGGATATAAAAGACCTTATTCACATAAGGTCTTTTATATCGTGATATTATTAATTCAATATTTATTAATTTATTTATTTATATCTTTTTATTCATGAGTTCATATACAAAAAAAATTCTAGGCCTTGGAGTGGCGTCTGTTGCTCTCTTGTCTTTGGTTAACACAGCTACAATTTTGCAAATTTTACCTTCTGATGCAATGAATCAGTCTGCTCGAGCAATAAACTCTGTTAGAGGTGGTGTTGTGGGTAGTTCTGTAGATCGGACCAATTTGAGTCAATCAGCCTCTATGGCAGAACTTCAAAGTAGTTGTAATAATAGTCAAGGTGCGGAATCTGGTCGTTGGGCACAAATAGTAACTCCAGAAAATTACAATCAGTTTTCTGTAGGAGATACTATGAATATTAGAATTGTTATATGTGATATTATTGGTGCTGATGCAGATCGTGAATACGGTTTATTTACTAGAAATATTGAGACTAATACTGTTTCTCATTTAGTACCTTACACAACAAACGCCAATACTCTTAGTCTTGGTTCCATATCCAATCAATATGCACCTTTAAAAATTTGGCAAATTCCCAATGTTGATGTAGGTGCTCCTGGATTTTATCAAATAGAATTTCATTTGCATGTAGATACTGTAGGGGATCCGTATAGTGCTTCATGGAATGGGGCTTCTGCTGTTTCTAATTATTCTGTTGGAGGGACTGTTGAGAGTATGTCAAATGGTGTGTGTAATATGGAAGTCTTGTATCCATTTACAGAAACTGTTTTGAGTGCTGGCGGTACAAGTAATGTGTTAATTAAAGTTACTCATCCTAATATTTCTAATTGTGGCTGGGCTGTGCTTGAGGGTGAGGCGGGAAATATCACTTCAACAAATATCTCCGGATTCAACACTTCAATCTTGTCTGCTGTTAATGTTGGTACGTGGTTGTATGACATAATGAATGGTTTACCAACATACTGGCTTGCTCAAATAGAAATACCATTAGCAACACCTCCTGGTAACTATTCTTTGCTCTTGTCTGATAATAATCAAGCTGATTTTCCTGAAGGTGTTACTACTCAATTTGTCTTACCAATAACTGTGCAATAATAAAAAACCTCTCATATGTATGAGAGGTTTTTGTTATGTTGTGAAGTCTTGCGGTAAGTCCTTTGTCTTTGTATACTTTGTCCATGACTCTTTATCAACAACAATCAAGTAATATTCGCAAAACATGGCTTTTGGTCACAGTGTTTTTAATCGCAACCATTGGGCTTGGTTGGTTTTTATCCTACTATTTTGGTGACCCAAGTATTTTATATATTGCCATAGCTTTTGCTTTGGTTATGAATATGGTGTCGTATTGGTCTTCACATAAAATAGCCATTGCTGTGTCCGGTGCAAAAAAAGCAGATGAAATTCAATATCGTGATATTCACACCATGCTTGAAAATCTTTGTATTTCACAAGGGATGCAAAAGCCCGAGCTTTACATCATACAAGACAGTGCACCAAATGCATTTGCGAGTGGTCGTAATGAAAAAAACGCTGTTGTTGCTGTGACTACAGGACTTCTGTCTGTTTTGGAGCCAAATGAAGTTGAAGGTGTTTTGGCTCATGAGCTAGCGCACATAAAAAACAAAGATATTTTGTTGGCATCTATGGTTGTTGTCTTGGTTGGGTTTATTGCTATTATCTCTGACATCCTGATTCGTTCAATGATATTTGGTCGCGGAGGAGGCGATAGAGACAACCGTCTTGGGATAATACTTGCCATAGTTGGTGTTGTTTTGGCTATTTTGTCTCCTATTATCGCGAAACTTATTCAGCTCGCGATTTCTCGAAAACGTGAATATATGGCTGATGCAAGTGCTGCACTTATGACTCGGTATCCAGAAGGTCTTGCGAATGCTTTGCAGAAAATAGAAAACCATTATGTAACAGGAAAGTCTCCTTTGAAAAAAGGTACCAAAGCTATGGAACACATGTATATTGCCAATCCGTTTTTGGGTGGAAAAAAGAGCAGTCTGTGGAGTACACACCCTCCTACTGAAAAAAGAGTAAAGGCATTATTATCAGGACAAGTTGGTTTGTAATACATATGGAGCAAAGAAAAAAACATTCGTACACCATACTTGCAATCGGTTGGTTTGGAACCATCCTTTTGATTCTCGCATATACTCTTAATTCTTTCGGACTCATTCCTTCGCAAGGGTTTTGGTACCCAGTGCTCAACCTTCTTGCTGCGGTTCTTTTAGGTGTTCGGGTGTATGCTGACAGAAACTACGCAAATACATTTTTGGAAATATTTTGGGGAGGTGTGGCTATCGTTTCTCTTGTTTCTCTTTTTTTGTGATATTATTACAATATGAAATATAAACTTTTTTTGAAATCATTAAGAGAGAGTTTTCTTGCTGACGTTGCGATTGTTTCTTTGGCGCTTCTGAGTATATTTTTTCTGGTCTATGAACTCACTGCGGACCTTACACTCGCTTCGGTTGAATTTATCCAAAGAGCTGATCTTATCATTGCATTTATTTTCTTGGTTGATTTTTTGATTGGTTGGCATGTGAGCGACAGTGGAAAAAAATTCTGGAGAAAGAACTGGTTTGAGCTTTTCGCTTCTATTCCATTAACTGGTGGAATATACCGATCTCTAAGAGCTTTGCGTGTCATTCGTCTCGCGCGTATTGTAAGGGCTGTTGCACGGGTTCGTCGTTTGGGTGAGGTTGCCGACTCTGTGACTCATGAAGGGTCTCGATATTTGTACATTATAACAACAGCCTTCGCTGTTATCTTTGCGGGTGCAGTGTCTTTCTTTCTTTTTGAATTCAATATCAATCCGGCCATAGAAACTTTTTTTGATGCAGTGTGGTGGGCTGTGGTAACAGCTACTACTGTGGGGTATGGTGATTTGTATCCTGTCACTGTCGAAGGCCGAGTGGTGGGGATGATTCTCATGTTTTTTGGTATCGCGCTTGTGGGTACCACTGCCGGCCTTGCAGGAAATTATTTTATAAAAAAGAAATAATGTCTTTATAGTAATGTCAGGTATTGAAATAATATTTTTTATTACGGTAGTTTTTATAGCTGCTGCATCACCTCAAATTATTGGATTTGGGGTTTCTACTATCAGTATGGTTGCCTTGAGTTTTTTGTTTCCTCTACCTGTTTTACTCCCTTTGGTTTCTCTTATTTCTGTGGTTTCAACAGGTGTGGTCTTTTTAAAGATACGAAACTTTTCTTTTTTGCGGAAAGTTTTATTTTTGTTGATTGGTTCTGCTGTCGGTGTGTTTATAGGGATGCTATTTTTAAATGTTGTATCAGAAAAAATACTAGAGTTATTTTTTGGTCTATTTCTTGTTACATATTCAATTTTTGGTTTATTTTTTTCAAATATTCGTTACAAGGTGTATAAACTAGTATCTGTAACAGTTGGTTTTATTGCTGGTTTTTTTGCTTCTTCATTCAACATTCAAGGTCCCTTTGTTGCCGCCTATATTTCTTCTGACTCGCATTTTTCAAAAAGTAGTATGAGAAATTCAATAGTCGCTTATATGTTTTTTACGGGGATATTTACCATACTTGGTCATGTATTTTTTGGAAGGGTGACTGAGTTTGTTTTAACATATGCTTTTATCGCATTACCTTTTGTGTTACTTGGTTCATATTTTGGTTATAGAATATTCAAAATTATCTCACCTCACATTTTAAAAAAAATAATATATGTATTTATACTGTTTTCAGGAATAGTACTTTTGTTTTCTTGATTTTTATTTGCTATACTTACAACCCTTATTAGATATACATGATACACAACAACAATATGAATACATTTCTTTCAGGTTTAGATTGGAGGTTTGCTACAAAAAAGTTTGATTCAGAAAAAAAAGTTTCTGATGAGCACTTGGCAAAAATTTTACAAGCAATTCAACAAGTTCCAACATCATATGGACTTCAGACTTTTCATGTGGATGTTGTTTCAAATGATGACTTTCGTGCAAAGATGAAAGATGTTTCGTATGGTCAATCTCAAGTAACAGAGGCTTCACATATACTCATTTTTTCTGCACGTAACGATGTTTCAGAACGTATTACTCACATGCTTGACGAGATGTCTGGTGGTGACACATCGGGGAGAGATTCTTTTGCTGAGTATGAACAAATGATGAGAGGGAGTATCGAAGGAAAAACCTCTGAGGATCTTATGAATTGGGCTTCTCGACAAGCCTACTTGGCACTTGGTTTTGGTTTAGCTGCCTGCGCTGAACTTCGCATAGATTCGTGCCCTATGGAAGGGTTTGACAACAAAGCTGTGCACGAGCTTTTGGGTTCACCAGAAAACTCTTTTCCTTTCGCATACCTTTCAATTGGGTACAGGAAAGAAGGTCCTGCTCATCCAAAGTTTCGTTTTTCACAAGATGATTTGTTCACCTTTCGTGGGTAAAAATTACCACTTAAAACAAAACCCCTCTCCTGAGGGGTTTTGTTTTGGCGGAGAGTGAGGGATTCGAACCCTCGATATGATTTCTCATATACTCGCGTTCCAGGCGAGCCCGTTCAACCACTCTGGCAACTCTCCAATATTTTTTGTATACTTGTATTTGTTATATAGACTATCACAAAATATACTATGAAGAAAATGATCCAAGAATTTAAAAAGTTTGCAGTTCGGGGAAATGTTATAGATCTTGCGGTTGGTATCATAATCGGTGGTGCTTTTGGAAAAATCACAAGCTCACTTGTAAATGATGTCATTATGCCACCTATTGGTGTCCTTATAGGAGGTGTTGATTTTAGCGAGCTTTCAGTAACTCTTAAGCCAGAATACATAAATGAGGTGGGGGATGTTATTTCCGCTGTCTCTCTTCGCTATGGCCTTTTCATTAACACCATTATCGATTTCGTCATCATTGCCTTTGCAGTATTTATGATGGTGAGGGTTATCAATAGACTTCAAAAAGAAAAAGAAGAACCTAAAAAAGAGGAGAAACCAAAAGGACCTACAGAAATTGAGTTACTTACAGAAATCCGAGATACTTTGAAAAAAAACAATAAGGCATAAAAGACGCGAAAGCGTCTTTTATGCTATAATTCGCGTATATTTAATAATTTAAACTACAAAAACACCATGTTTGAACTACCAAATCTTCCTTATGAATACAACGCTCTTGAACCTTTTATCGACGCAAAGACCATGGAAATACATCACTCGAAGCATCATGCAGGATATACCAACAATTTAAACAAGACGCTTGAGGGTGTGGACACCAACAACGCTTCCATCGAAGAAATCTTGTCTGAGCTCGACATGAACAATAAAGCGCTTCGAAACAACGCAGGCGGGTACTACAATCACAAACTATTTTGGGAAATTATGGGCCCTGATGCAGGTGGGCAACCAACGGGAGTCGTGTTAGAGAAAATAGAAGAAAGTTTTGGTTCATTTGAAAGTTTTAAAGAAGAATTTACAAAATCTGCAACCGGTCAGTTTGGTTCTGGCTGGGCTTGGCTTTGCAAAAAAGAAGATGGAGGTCTTTGCGTAGTCTCAACTCCCAATCAAGACAATCCGCTCATGCCAGGCATCGAAGGAGGAACACCTATTTTAGGTCTTGATATTTGGGAACATGCATACTATCTCAATTATCAAAACCGTCGACCAGACTATATCGAAGCATTTTTTAATATTATAAATTGGTCAAAGGTTGAAGAACTGTACAACAACTAATCGTACTTCTCTTAAGGTTTTGGTGAAAAAAGAAGAGGGGGGGGTATACAAAACAAAAAAACAGTAATTACTAAAAATAATTGATAATTTCTAACGGGATGAAAATTAAACCACGAACACAAAAAGATTTTGAATGGGTGAACTGGACACCTAAGAAAATAGAAGAACACGCAAACAAGTCGATAGAAAAATTACGAAAAGATATTGAAGATGTTATTGCAATTCCAAAAGAAAATAGAACATTTGAAAATACCATATATGCAATATCTCAAGCTGGTAAACTCACGCACGACGACAATCCTGTGTTTTTTTTGGAGTATGTAAGTACCAAGGAAGACGTACGAAACATTGCCTGTTTATCTCGTCAGAAGGTTGGGAAAGAGTCTATTGAGGTTATGTATGACAAAAAAATTTATGATGCATGTATGGAGTATGACCCTCAGTCAGAAACCTTAAATGATGAAGAGATGCGTTTGTATAATGACATCAAGCGTGATTTTGACCGTGCTGGTTTTAATCTTCCTGAGAAAACCCGAAACACTTTAAAAAAAATAAAGCAAAATCTAAACAAGTGGACATCTGAATTTTCTGCAAATATTAACAATCATTACGATTATATTCTATGTGCAAAAGATGAGCTCGACGGCTTACCCGAGACTTATATTTCAAATCTTGGAAAAGACAAAGAGTCAGGAAAATATATAATTACTCTTGCGTATCCTGAATATGTTCCTTTTATGGAATACGCAACTAATCGAAAAAAACGTAAAGAAATTTCTGATAAGGCTTCTCAAAAAGGTGGTAGAAAAAATATTACATTGCTTAAAAAGATATTACCTGCACGACATCAAATGGCAAATATTCTTGGGTATAAGAATTATGCAGAATATGCAGAAGAACTAATGATGGCAAAACATCCAACACATGTAAGAGATTTTCTGACAAGCACTATCAAGGATTTAAGTCCCTTGGTTAAGAAAGAGTTTCAAGAATTAAAAACTTTTGCTGAAAAAGATTTAAACCTTAAAGATTTTGCATATTACGATAGTTCTTTTGCGTATACCAAGCTTCAAGAAAAGACATTTGGTTTTGATGAAAGAGAGGTTAAGAAATATTTTGAAATAAATACAGTTCTCGAGGGAATGTGTGATCATTTTGGAGGAATGTTTGGTGTTTCTTTCAAGAAAAACACAAGTATAAAAACTTGGAACAAGGATGTTATTTTGTTTGATGTTGTAGAAAAGGGTAAGGTTATGAGTCATGTTGGGTTTGACCTCTATCCTCGAAAAGGGAAGTATTCTCATATGGCTTGCTGGTACCTTATGGGTGGTGAATCCATAGACTTTCGCTCACAAGAACACAAGGCTCCTGTTAGTTTTGTCGTAGGCAACTTTCCTAAAGGAACAAAGAAAAACCCGTCACTTATATCTGCTGATGAAATGCAAACACTCTTTCATGAGTTTGGACATGCGATGCATGGATGTTTGTCTCACACGCAATTTTTTGATCAATGTGGGTTAAATGTTGTGTGGGATTTCGTGGAGGTTCCTTCGCAGTTGTTCGAAAATTGGGCTCGAGACAAAAAGTTTTTGAAAAAGGTTTCAAGTCACTACCAGACCGGAGAGTCTATTGAAAATAAACTACTCGATAGTGTGGTTGAGTCTTTTAATTTTAGAAAAACGAGTATGTATTACGGCACTTTTGTGGCGTCGTTGCTCGACTTGGAAATGCATACTACAAAATCTGAAATCGACCCGCTCATTTTGGTTCAGCAACAAGATAAAAAATATAATTTTATGGAACGTTCTCCAAAGTCTTTGTTTCCTGCGAATTGGGGGCATATGAACGGGTATGCTGCAAAATACTACAGCTATATGTGGTCACTAGTATTTTCTTATGACATCTTTTCACGTTTTCAAGAAGAGGGGGTGTACAACAAAAAGCTTGGAAAAGAACTTCGTGCAAAGATTCTCGCTCCAGGAGGTACAAAAGATGCTTTTGATCTTATGCAAGATTTTCTTGGGCGCGAACCAAACAACCAAGCTTTCCTTCAAGAACTCGGTGTTACAAAAAAAGTTTGATAGAATATAGGTATGTCAATTTCACAAGAATTATTTAAAACAACTCCTGATGATGTCAAAGAAAAAGCAGTCGCGAAACTTATCGACCATTCTTTTCCTTCTATTGATTTTTATCTCATGGTTTTACTCTCGGTTGCCATGGCAAGTTTTGGGTTAATTATAAACTCAACCGCTGTGATTATCGGTTCGATGCTTATCGCGCCCGTACTTCATCCGATACTTTCATTCGCTATGGGGTTTGTGGTGTTTAATGATTCTTTAACATACAAATCACTTGGAACTTTATTCAAATCAGTTCTTCTTTCTCTTGCAACAGCTTTTGTGGTTGGCGCCTTGTTTGCAACAAGGGCGGGTGTACAAGATACGTTTGAAATCATGTCACGGGTTACCATAGAGGCATCGCATGTGTTTGTTGCTGTAATTGCCGGGTTTGCATCCGCCTTTGCTTTGGTAAAATCAAAACTCACAGAAACAATACCTGGGATTGCTATATCTGTTTCCTTGGTTCCGCCACTTGCTGTTGCGGGTATTGGGCTTTCTGTCTTTGATATGGCTATTTTCCGAGGAGCACTTTCTTTGTTTATTATTAATGTGATGGGTGTCATTGTTGCGAGTTCTTTGGTTTTTTCTCTTATGAATTTTTATTCTGTTCGTCAAGGTGCTGCGAAGGCTTTGATAACCGAAGAGCAAGAAGCTGCTGTTCGTAAGAGGGCAATGGAACAAGCGAAAGAAAAAGAAAAAACAGAAATTGATGTTACGGCAGTCGTGGAAAAAAAAGACAAAGAAAAAGATGAAAAATAAAAAAGACCGGTCAGTGTTGACCGGCCTTTTTACCAAAAGATAAAGAAATAACTCAATTTTCGTTATAGTCTTCTGGTAAAATGCCCCGTTTTTTCATGTTTTGAATTCTCTCAGACATGCGTTTCCAAGCATCTTCATGAGCTTGTCTCATTGAATCTGTTGAGACAATTCCAGTGGGGTTGGGTGGGGTTGTTTGAAACATGTAATAAACTGTTGGTTTGTGTAAAAAAGAACATTTTGAGTGTGAAAAAATATCACACAAGAACATATAATACCTGTATTCATAATAATGTCAAGGTATTTGTGTTTGTATTTACGGTATAATATTTTGTATGGAAAAGAGCTTTCAAGAACGATACAACATGCTAAATGCAGAGCAAAAAAAGGCTGTAGACACTATCGACGGCCCTGTCATGATTGTCGCTGGTCCGGGTACTGGAAAGACTCAGATTCTAACTCTGCGTATTGCAAATATCCTTGATAAGACAGATACTGGCCCAGAAAATATTCTTGCCCTTACCTTCACTGAGTCTGGTGTAAATGCTATAAGAAAGCGTCTTGCTTCTATGATAGGGTCACTTGCATATCGGGTGAACATTTACACCTTTCATTCCTTTGCAAACGACGTAATTCAAAACAATCCAGAAGACTTTCCTTCGATTATCGGCGCACGACC
>SKGB01000029.1 GCA_007117675.1 Candidatus Nomurabacteria bacterium
CAAAGCAGGTTTGCAAAACTGGCAGGAACATGAGAAAGAAATAAAACAGCATAGGGGAAGTGGCATATTTGATTTTACTTCCTTCATGCTTTATACAGATGAAAAAAAACAGGCAACGTCTGAACCTGTAGAAAAACCAGACAGTCAAATTCAAACAAAATTATGGTAACACAAGAATTAGTGGCCGAAAACCTTCTTTGGGGTCTTTGGCGAAGTATTACTGAGGATTACAAAACTCAGTATCCGAGAGAAATTTGGGAGCACTTTGAGAACGCTCTACGATCTGCAAGCTATACGGATAGTTTGAAAGTATTCCTAACAAACTTTCAGCGCAGGATTCCAATCGAAATCCAAGCACAATACAACAAAGACATTTTGTCTATTGTCGAAGCTGGACAGGATGAAACTGTATTGAACTGGCTCAGAACAGAAACAACCTATCTCACAATGCTTGTGAGGTTAAGAAACCAAGAACGTAAAGAATCACTAAAAGAATTAAAATCATGAAAACATTTGTATTAGAAGGTGTTTGCACCGCAATAAGTTCAATCAGCCACAATGGTGGAGAGAGAAACGGAACGATAGTTCAATTAAGGCGAGAGAAATTTGTTCAGCCAAAAGGAAATGTGGTTGAAATACCTGTAATATCAGGAAATAGTATTCGGGGAAAAATTAGGGATTTGGCAGCTATCGACATTTTGACAAAGACAGACGGGGTAAAGGTTCAAGTCGATGCAGACAATTTCAATCTACTTTTCTCAGGCGGAAGCCTTGAAAGTACGGGTGGTAAGCAGTTGGACATTGAAAAGGTGCGTAAAATGAGGAAAGATATTCCTATGCTTTCAGTATTGGGCTGTTCTATTGGTAATGTTATTTTGCCCGGCAAAGTGGATATAGGGAAGATGATTCCAATTTGCAAAGAAACACTTCATTTGATTCCTGAGAAGTTTCATGGCACCGAAGAAATCAAAACTATTTGGGAATATTGCCAGGTTGAAATGAACACCCGAAAAGATGATACGAAGGACGAAAACAAGCGGGAGTTTATTAAAAAAGAAGCCTTGACGGATGATTTGCGGGGCGGACAAATGATGTATCACACCGAAACACTTGTGGCCGGTACCAGATTTTATTGGAAGATATGCCTAAGAGATACTACAGATATTGAAACAGGAGCATTCCTTTCAATTCTACAAAGCTGGTCAAACCAAAGCTCTCAGGTTGGTGGAAATGGGCGCGTCGGACATGGTAGGTTAAAAGTTGATTTGACCGAAACATCTGTAATTGATTCCGAAATAGAGTTTACCAACTCTGATTTTGTGACTTACATCGACAAGGCTAAAGAAGCCAAGAAAGATGTAACGGACTACTTTGAAAAAGGTGCGTCAAAAGAATTGTTTCAATAATGGATAATAAATCCGCATCGATATACGCCCAACTAAAACCTTATAAAGCTCTGGTGAATAAAACATCAGGCTTTATAAGATGGGCATTGGAAAGGGTTAAAAATCCCTATGTAGCCTGTTCATTTGGCAAAGATAGTGCTGTTATGCTTCATTTGATTTTACAGCATAAACCCGATATTCCTGTGGTTTTTGTCAAAAGAATAGAAACGGACTTGGTCGATAATTACCAAGAAATGATAAAGGCGTGGGGAATTAAAAATCTTATTACAGTCAATATGATGGAAAATACATTCGACTTTATTTCTAAGTCCGTGATAAAAACAGGCATGAAAACTATTGAGCAGAATTACGATAGCTTCTTTGTTGGACTTAGAGCGCAAGAAAGCGTTGGAAGAAGAATTACGCTTAAAAAAGATGGAATGTTTTACAAAAACATTTCAGGGTTAACCAGAATTTGCCCTGTTGCTTTTTGGACTGAAAAGGAGATTGCAGCATACTGCCTTTCAAATAATTTACCTACCCTTTCTACTTATATCAAAGAAGGTTTTAGCGCAAGAACTACTGCAGGAATATCAAGCAAAACACCTGCTGAATCTCTTGCGAGTTTAAAATCAAGAGATATTGAAAGCTTCAATAAACTATTAAACATGTTACCAGATGCAAGATTCTACATTTAAAAACCTACGGATAAGAGCCTATTTAAAAACAGGCGTGATCAGCGATCAATATTTACCGCTCGATGGAGTGTTATACTACCACCTTGTAAGGCGTGAAATGGGTGAAGAAATAATCACCAAGAGCCGAGAAAGCAATGTAAGGCAAGGAGCAAATATTACCTTACCAATAAAAAAATCGGGACCAAAAAATGAGTTTTGGTTTTATGCCTGTTCATTTGCACAGTTCCCTGAATCCGTTGTAGAAGATTCTAGCTTTAAGGTAAAGTCAGGCGACTGGTTAAAGCACAGTACCTTCTTTAATGCAAAAAAAAAGGTGGACATTCAGCGAGGGAAATTTAAGAATGCTCATATAAAGCTATACTACAGACATTGTGAGTACATAGACTGGTATTGTGTTGGATGGCCTGATAAAATTGCAGAATTACTTAAGTTTTGTACAAATATTGGCAAAAATACAGGTGATGGCTGGGGAGAAGTTCTTAAATGGGAAATAACCGAATGGCCGGAAGATTGGAGTGTTCGTGGAATTGGGAATAAGCTCATGCGAAATGTTCCAATGCAGCAAGATAAACCTGGCTTTATGTACGGACTTCGTCCAAGTTACTGGAATCCACGTCACATTTCAGTTTGCAAGATGCCTGACTGATGTATGTCTTATTATGGTGCGTTTTTCTCTAAATCTGCAATTATGTATAAAAAAGAAACAAAAGAAGTAAAATACCAACGCCAAGTCGTAGTAGCTGTGGTTTGCGATAATTGTGGTAAAGAACATAAAGGA
>SKGB01000062.1 GCA_007117675.1 Candidatus Nomurabacteria bacterium
CCCGCATACCTCTTAGCCAAGGCCTTAATCTCTTCAAGTTCGTTCTTTGTAACCCGAAAGTTAACAAGCACCTTGTTTGAGTCTTTTTTAATCTTTAACTTTTTAAGCATGACTGATTTCCCTTTTCCAATATTTGTCGCTCTCTTCTTGATTCGCATTTTTTAATATTTTTACTCAGCATAAAACCGACATCAGTTCATCTATTGCATCTTTTTTCGTTTTATAAAAAACATCACCATCAAATTCTTGATTGCTTTTTAAATCAATGTTTGGCGATATTTTCCAAATGTATGACCTGTTGGATTCAGAAAATACGCTCATGGCTTGCATCAAAAAATCACATTCTTCTGCATCAAGTTCACCGCCAAAGCCTTCTGCAAGTTCCTTTAAATCTTTTAAGGTGAATTTCTCAACGAACCAAGCACTTGAGATTTGACGGCGGCCTTGACCATAGTCAGCATAAATATGCACATCATTACCCTTTCTTTTTCTTACTGTTTTTGCCATTTTTTTAGCCCTTGTTTTGTTGTTAAGCTCTAAATACATTATTACATATAAAGCTTATTTTGTAAAGCTTTTTCGGTTCTTATGTATTATTTCTTTAAACCCCTCAAAATATGCTTAATTGTTTCAACATTAACTGCGTTTCCTAGACATTTGTGTGCTTGGCTTTTTGATATTGAGCTGGTCCACCCCCTCGGAAACGTTTGCAAAAACTCACACTCTGAAACCGTCAGTTTTTGATCTTTTTTAATATTGTGATAGAAGAGCTCTGATCTTTTCCATACCTTTCTAGGCTTAAAGTCTAATCTTTCTGGTGGGAAAAACCCGATCGACTCTGTGCCGTTTATTGAGCACGTCAAGGTGCTAGCCTTTCCGTTCACTCTTATTCTCTCGTCAAAAGATCCGTCTTTTCTGGCAGATTTTGACCAAGCGTGGATAGGGACACCATTTCTTTCTATTGTTACCCCTCTATCTTTTGGATACTCCACTTCCCATGGAAACCAATAGAGTCTTTCTCTATTTTGTGCTGATACCGCACTGGAGCAAATTTTCATTGGCTCAACTCTTTTTCCATAGGCCATCTCTATGTAGTCAGTTATATTGTTTTTTGACTCTTTGGGCATTGATGCGACATTCTCAAGAATGAAATATTTGGGCTTTTTAATTCTTAAAATTTCAAGAAAGGCGAAAAAAAGCCTTGACCTCGCACCTTTCAAGCCTTCTCGATTGAGTTTATTTATACTAAGGTCTTGGCAGGGTGATCCGCCCACGAGCATACCAATATCAGGAAGACATTTAACCCTGTTTTCGTTTACAATGAGCTCACCCTTTTTGTTAACATCAAAAACAAGTCTTTCAATGTCTCCAAAGTTTAGAGAAGAGTACCTTTTAAAGTGGTGAGTAAAAACGCTTATTGCGTGTTCGTCTATTTCAGACCAACCAACACACTCTGCGTTTAAAGAATTCTCTATTGCGAGCTCAAAACCGCCTATGCCAGTAAAAAGGGAGAAGTAGTTTATTTTTTCCATGAGTAGCCTTTGTTATATTTTTTTGAAATATAAACATAGTTCGGTAAAGGTGATATGTAAAGCTTTTAATGAAGTGAAGAAAAAAATACCCGAGCAAAACAAAGGCTAATTTGAGAAAGCTCGGGTATCTGTGATCGCCAATGATAAATTGACTTGTGAATAATAATATAACTTTCCAAATATGTCTAGTTGCTTGCCCTTATTCTCTTCTTTGCTATCTCGAAATACTCTTTATCTTTTTCAATGCCAATGAAATTGCGGTTTAAGTTTTTGCAAGCTACGCCAGTGCTGCCCGAACCCATAAACATGTCTAAAACAACTTGGTTTTCAAAAGTACTGTTTTTAATCATTATCTCTAATAAAGGGACTGGCTTTTGAGTAGGGTGTAGTTTTTTACCTATCTCATTTTTCACAGATAATAAATTACCTGTTCCCATATTATTTATATTTCTACTGCCTTTTTTAGTAAGCATTAAAATAAACTCTAATTGTTGCATATAGTATCTATTAGGTGTTTTATTGCCTTTATCCCATACAAGCAGATTTTGGTATTTAAACCCTGCTTTTTCAGATTCTACTTGAAGCGTTTTAATATTTCTGCCATTAGACATTATATAACAATGTGAGTTACTTTTTAGCACTCTATATGCTTGGGGAATCCACTCACTAAATAAAATAGTATTTTCTTTAAATACAGCTCCTCTTTTGAACTCTTCATGATGTTTGCTAAATATACCGCCTTTGGGTGTTTTATTGCCTGTTCTGCCTCCTTGCACAGTCTTGTATGGAGGATCAGTTAAGATTAGATCAATGCAGTTATCTGGGATATTTTTCATCTTCTCAAGGCAATCACCTAAAAAAAGCTCAGATTTCACAAGATCCCCAAATGTATAAATTTTACTATTTGGCAATTTTGCAACAATAGCTAGGGCTATGTCTATAGTTTTAATTTGCATGCTAAATGATTCGTTGTGATATTTATAATGCTTTTGAACATAGGAGTGTCCATCGGACAGCAAATTACCCCTTTAAAATCGGTAGCAAAAAGCTTTTACTTGTCCGTTATTCCTCGCACTCTCTCAGGCTTAAACCCTCATTCCTTCCTTGGACTTGCGGAGTGGTGTCTACTTCTAGCCTCTATTTGGGCCAAGCGACAAGTCTTTAAGGGGCTTGCTCCCAGACGCTACAATGCTTCGTCACACCTTCACGCCCACAGTCTTACCTTGCTATCAAGCAGCCAAAATATCGAAACACAAGGCGGGGTAACTGTCCCCTCATTTGGCACAGGCAAAAACTAATCAAG
>SKGB01000007.1 GCA_007117675.1 Candidatus Nomurabacteria bacterium
ATTCAAAGCCAAGTGCGTTTTTTAAGAGTGCGTTTTCGACAGCGATATCAACTGGAGCCTTCCCCTTTTTTATTGCTTCTAAAAATTCTGGATAGCGCTTCTGATACGAATAGTAAGTATCTTTGTTTATGCCAAGTGCAGCAGCAATCTGTATATCGCTTAATCCTCTACGCGCAAAGCCTTCTGCAAGCAAGGGAAAGTCATCGTTATACTTTATCTTTGCCCCTGCATTGCTTTTTTTCTTCTTCTCAGGCTTCTGCTTTCCCGCTTCAACCTTGCTATTCGGCTTTCTAGCCATATCAATCACCTTCTAGTGTTAGTTTTATGGTTTTTATTAAGAATACCATATTTCCCTTATTTTTGCAAACATTTGCTTTGCAAACAAAACAATGGTATAATACTTACATGGATATAACGCAGGAATATCCCGATGATTGAGTTTAATAACTCAGAATGAAGAAATTTATCAAGAAGGAAGCCAATGAATATTATTGTTAAAAAAATAAGCGAAATCAAGCCCTACAAGACAAATCCGAGGAAAAATAAAAACGCAATCGCAAAGGTGGCGGCAAGCATTAGAGAGTTTGGTTTTAAGGTTCCCGTAATTATCGACTCAAAATCTGAAATAGTATGCGGGCACACGAGGGTTGAGGCCGCCAAAACACTAAACATTAAGGACATTCCATGTATCATAGCTGACGACCTATCTGACAAGCAAATAAAGGCGTTTAGGCTTGCTGACAATAAGGTCTCCGAATACTCAGAGTGGGATGAGAACCTTCTAAGCCTTGAGCTTTTAAACCTAGAAGGTCTTGATATGTCCGAGTTCGGCTTTGAACAAGAGCTAGAGGAAGTCGAAAAAGAGTTAGACTCTGACAAGCAAAAAAAAGAGAAGACCCTTAAAGACATGGAAATAAAAACCTTCGAGCATCACGATTATTTAGTGTTTGTCTTCGACAACCAATTAGACTTTTTAAATGCGTGCACTGCATTCGGGATTGAAAAGGTAGACTCTGGATATGGCGAAACTAAGAAAGTGGGGGTTGGTAGAGTTGTTACAGGAAAAAAACTTGTTGAAAAACTTTGATATTAAGATAGTAATTTTAAGTTCTGGTCGCTCAAAATTTATTGCAGATAAAACATGTCAAATTCTTCCAGACTATATTACGGTGTTGGTTCCTGAAAGCCAAAAAAAAGACTATGCAGAAAAAATAAAAAATCCGATAGATACTGTGCCCGACGATTGTTGCGGATTAGGCCATTTAAGAAACTGGGTTATAGAACACTATCAACAAGAAACAATAATCATGGTTGACGATGATATTTCGACATGCTATTATCTTGGCAAAGAATTTAGTGAACGAATAGAAGACCCCGACAAACTTGTTCAAGTTCTTATAAACACTGCGATTATGGCAAAAGACGCAGGAACTAATGTATTTAGCTTCAGCCAAACAGATATAAGAAAATACAAGTCGCATGAGCCGTTTTCTTTAAACACATGGGGTGGTTGTGTTGTTGGAGTTATCGGGAAAAAATTGCAGTTCATAGATAACAAGTTAAAAGTTGATGTTGATTTTTTTCTGCAAAATCTGTTAATCAATCGTATTGTATGGATTGATAACAGATATTATTTCAGCCAATCGAGAGACTGCAATACTGGCGGGAATGCCGCATTCAGGAACAAGAAAACATTTCAAGAAGAAATAGACAGATTAAAGGCGAAGTGGGGTAAACATTTTTGCATAACCTATCATGGGTCAAACGTAAGGACAAGCATAAAGGTTGCTCGAAAACAAAAAAACTTGATAATTTAAAATAATACTTGCATTTTTACGCCTTCTGTATTATGATTTTAATAACAACATTACAGGAGGTTTTTTTATGCAAAAGATTTACACACAAAGAGGATATGAATTGCTGACGGTTGCGAGCGCACTGCAAAAATCTATTCGCAGAGGCGACTTTAAACTTGCGGGCTATATGGCTCTTGAGCTTTTTCCAAAATATAGTAATTACGCTTGGAAAAGGCTATTAACAGTAAGCGCGGAAGATTGTGCAGGGATTATTACAAAAGAAATCAAGGCGCTCCATGACTCGTTTGAATTTATCAATAAAGGGAAAAAAGCAGCAGACAGAAAAGGGAGAATATTTATCAGCAAAGCGGTTTTAATTCTTTGCGAAGCCGTTAAAAGTAGAGATTCAGACATTCTACAAAACTATATTTACGACAAAAAAACGGGGCTTACCGACGAACAAATAGAGGATGCGCTGGATGAGTGTAGGCAAGGAGACGTTGAAATCCCCGAATATGTTTATGACGTTCACACAAAACAGGGAAAACTTAATGGCAAAACAAAAACTGATTTTTTTATCGAGGAAGAGGAGGCATTAACGCCGAAACAAATGTCTTTGTTTGACATTGATTTTGAAACTGGAATAGAAAGGTAATTAATGATATGAGCGAGGTGAGAAATGTTTAACGTAAGTATCGAACGCGTAACAAAAATAAAGCATCTGTGTGGCCATGTTGTCAAACACATTAGCAGCGAGAAGATTCCGTCGGGCAGAAAAAAAGCATTGAGGGCTATAGAATGCTCAAAATGCTTTTATAAAAAACTAATTTCAGGTTAAATTATTTTAAACTAGCAGAAAAAGCAGCGATTGCCGCCTTAACAGCGGATTTTATCTCTGCTTTTTGGCTTGAGTCATGAACAAGAATAATAATCTTATCTTCATGCTTTCTGCCATCATCCGATTCTTCCGAATCATCAGCCATAAGCCCCTGAGCGTCGAG
>SKGB01000036.1 GCA_007117675.1 Candidatus Nomurabacteria bacterium
ACCCTAGTCAAACCATCTCTGTCTTTGTAATAGTGACTGAATAAGAATAAATAAAACCCTTACACGTTAAGGGTTTTATTTATTTGCAGATTTTTTAGATTGCTACAATATACTCTGATAATTTTTTATTAGACCATTATCTTATGAATTCTGCCATATCTTTCAGTTATTTTTTTTGATATAATTTACCATATGTCGGCTAATAAAAAAGAAAGTGAAAACACAAAAAAGCCAGGATATTCAGCAAAAGACATCTCTGTTCTAGAGGGTTTGGAGCCGGTGCGAAAGCGTCCTGGTATGTATATTGGGTCAACTGGTACACAAGGACTTCACCACCTTGTTTGGGAAGTTTTTGACAACTCTCGTGACGAGGCCATGGCTGGTGAAGCTGACAAGATTGAACTCGTGCTTCTTCCTGGAAATCGTATCCGTGTTGCAGACAACGGGCGAGGTATTCCCGTAGATAAACATCCTAAAACCAAGGTTTCAGCGCTTGAAACCATTATGACCGTGCTTCATGCAGGGGGTAAGTTTGGTGATGGTGGATATCAGGTGTCTGGAGGTCTTCATGGGGTAGGTGCATCTGTTGTGAATGCACTTTCTGTGTACATGAGAGCGGAGGTTCATAAAGATGGCTCTAAATATTTTCAAGAATATTCAATTGGTAAAAAAAAGGCAGATGTAAAAAAAATCGGCTCTTCTGACTATCGAGGAACAATCATCACCTTTGAACCAGATATTGAAATCTTTAAAGAAATAAAATTTAATCTCGACACCATTGTTACTCGTATCCGCCAACAAGCATATTTGGTAAAAGGTATGCGTGTGACTGTTGTTGACGCAAGAGATGTTGCTGTTGAGAAAGACACAGACTCTGTTTTTTGGTTTCGTGATTTAAATATAGAAGCGCCTTCTAAAACATTTTATTTTGAAGGAGGGCTTGAGTCTATGGTTGCTTTCTTTAACCAAGATCAAAAACCTGTTCACAGTACTATTTTTTATGTCGAAAAGCAGTATGAAAATGTAGGTATTGAAATCGCACTTCAGTATGTCGATGATATATCTTCTCGGGTTAATGGTTTTGCGAACACTATATTCACACCCGGAGGAGGTATGCATATTACAGGTTTCAAGACAGCACTCACTCGAACTGTTAACAATTATGTAAAGACAAACAAACTTGTTCCTGAAAAAGAGGGAACCTTTGACGGAACAGATGTTTTGGAGGGTCTTACTGCTGTTGTTTCGGTAAAGTTGCCGGAAATACAATTTGAAGGTCAAACAAAAGATAAGCTTGGTTCTGTGGAAGCTCGAGGGGCGGTTGAGTCTGTGTTTGCTGAATCTTTTTCAAGTTTCTTGGAAGAGCATCCAGATGAAGCTCGTTCTATTATTAAAAAATCTCTACTTGCGTTGCGTGCAAGAAAGGCTGCGAAAGCTGCGAAAGATTCTGTGCTTCGAAAAGGGGCGCTTGAGGGTATGACACTCCCTGGTAAGCTAGCCGATTGTCAGACAAGAAGTTCCGATGAGGCGGAGTTGTTTATTGTAGAGGGGGACTCAGCGGGTGGTTCAACAAAGATGGGACGGGACCGTCGCACTCAAGCGGTGCTTCCTTTGAAGGGTAAAATTCTCAATGTTGAGCGAGCAAGACTTGATAAAATGCTTGCTTCCAAAGAAGTAAAAGCTTTGGTTATCGCACTGGGTACTTCTATTGGTGACACCTTTGATATTGAAAAAGCTCGGTATAAGAAAATCATCATAGCAACGGACGCCGACGTTGATGGTGCTCATATTCAGACATTGTTACTCACATTGTTTTACAGGCATTTCAAAGAATTGATTGACGCAGGATATTTGTATATTGCACAACCGCCTTTGTATAAGATTGTAAAAGGAAAAGATGTTCGGTATGCCTATAACGATGATCAAAAACAAGACATTGTGAAAGAGTTTGGTGGAGAGGTTGAAGATTCTGATGATGTTGTGGTGGAAGGAGATGCTGAAGAAATCGAGAAAAAGACAGGCGGAAAGATAAAGATACAACGATACAAAGGTCTCGGTGAAATGAATCCTGAGGAGTTGAGAGAAACAACACTCGATAAAGACAAACGTGTTTTGAAGCAAGTTACTGTTGATGATGCACAAGAGGCTGACAAGATATTTGATATATTGATGGGAGCAACAGTTCCCCCTCGAAAAGCATTTATTCAAAACAATGCCAAAAACGCAGATGTTGACCTCTAGAAATATAATACATAAAAAACCAGGATTTCCTGGTTTTTTATGTATTATATTGTAACTTTTTTGATAAGCTCTTTGAGTTCTTTGATGTAATTTTCTTTTTCAGAAACGAGATTTTTCCAAAAAACTCGCTCTTCCTCTGTGGAAGACTCACTAATATAATGATTTTGTATTCTCCAGAGACTTCGTTGTTCGATAGTCAACTGGCTCATGAGGTTATAGAGATGATTATCCATATATTATAATATATTGTTGATAAAAACACCTTAATCCTTTATAACCCACTCTAGTATAGCATTGTTCTTGCATTTTAAATGATTTTGAGTATACTAACTTTATTATGGTAATACGAATGCGACATACGCGATCTCATACAAAAAACCGACGATCGCATCATAAAATTAAAAATCAACCTATCGCTGTTGACCAAACAACGGGTGTTCCTCATTTGAGACACAGGGTTTGTCTTCAAACTGGAACATATCGAGGAAAGCAGGTTCTGGACACAGTGAAAGCTGTTGAAAAGAAAATTGCAAAGAAATAAAACATTTCTTTGTTTTTTCTTTGAAATTTTTGTAGTATACTTAATGTATATTACTTATCACTTTATTTTTGTTCTTTATCGTATATGGCAAACAGACACCTACAACGTTCTATCGTATTACAATCTCTCTTTGAGTGGGATTTTCATCGTGATAACAAAGACTTTAATCTTTTAGAGGTTCTTCGTCGTAACATAGACGAGTTTGCACCAAACACATCTGACGCAACTTTTATGGAGAGTCTTTTGTCTCTTGTTCAAAAAAAGATTCATGTTATCGATGAGGTTATTACAAAAGCTGCTCCAGAGTGGCCACTTGAAAAAATAGCCAATGTAGACAGAAGCATACTCAGACTCGGTCTTGCCGAACTTTTGTTTGGTGATAGAGATCAGGTACCTCCAAAGGTTGCCATCAACGAAGCTATCGAACTTGCTAAAACGTTTGGTGGAGACAAGAGTTTTAAATTTGTTAATGGGGTTTTGGGTGCTGTCTATAAAGAAATAGGAGAGCCTGGTAAAAACCAAGAAAAAAAAGTTATTAAAAAGAAAAAAGATGAGGTTGTTGATATTGAAACACTTCCTATAGAAAAAAAAGCTGGTGCTATTGTTTTTTCAAAAAATAAAGAGGGTGAATATGTGCTTGCCTTCGTGCACGATGTTTTTGGTTACTGGACCATTGCAAAAGGTGGGGTTGAAGACGGTGGCGACCCAGAAGATGGTGCTATTAAAAAAGTGAAAGAAAAAATTGGACTTGATATACAAATCGTTGATTTGTTGGGAAGAAATGAATACATTGCATCTCATCCTGAAAAAGGAAAATTACGAAAACAGGTAAGTTATTATTTGGCTGAAGCACCTTTCCAAGATCTTGTGTTAAATCCAGACGCTGGAGGTTTGGATGACGCAAGATGGTTTAGTTTATCTGAACTTGAGGAATTTAATACCTATGATGACATTTATCCGCTCATAGCAAGAACAGTGACACATATAAGTGCGCTGATGAGTGATTCTAATTAGTTTACATAATAATCTATGAGAGAAATTACAGATTTTGAGGTAAAAATAAATACACAGTTTATCGATAAAGATTTACTAAAAATGGCTTTTACTCATCGTTCTTATATTAATGAACACCCTAATTTAAATTTACAACACAACGAAAGACTTGAGTTTTTGGGTGATGCAGTTCTTGAGCTTATTGCAACAGAAGAGTTATTTGAAAGATTTCCTCATGTTCCTGAAGGTGACCTTACTGCATATAGAGCTGCGCTTGTGAATACAAACTCTTTGGCTGAAACAGCGAGCGAGTTAAAACTTTCTGATTTTTTACTTTTATCAAAAGGAGAGTCAAAGGATGTGGGAAAAGGAAGAACGCATATACTCGCAAACACCTTTGAAGCTGTGACAGGTGCTTTGTATCTTGATCAAGGGTATGAGGTCACAAAAAACTTTTTAAAGAAATTTCTTTTTCCAAAAATTACAAATATTGTTGAGCAAAAATTGTACAGAGATGCTAAAAGTTTAGTGCAAGAAATAGCACAAGAAAAACTGAGTGTAACGCCCGCATACCAAATTTTACAGCAAAAGGGTCCTGACCACGACAAGCAGTTTACAGCAGGGGTTTTCTTTGGGGACGATTTGGCTGCGCAAGGGCAGGGTGCCTCAAAACAAGAGGCGGAACAAGCTGCTGCACGAAAAGCTCTTGAGGAAAGAGGTTGGATTGAAGAGGATGTTGAATAATTAACAAAAAACCTAGGTTTTCTAGGTTTTTTACATGGTATAATTATATACATATGTTAAAAAATATTACTCTTAATGGTTTTAAATCCTTTGCAAAACGTTCAAGTTTGGACTTTGGTTCAAATGTGACAGCTATTGTTGGGCCTAATGGTTCTGGAAAGTCAAACATTGTTGAAGCATTTCGTTTTGTGTTGGGTGAGCAGTCTATTAAATCAATGAGAGGAAAAACAGGTGCTGATTTAATTTTTAATGGGTCAAAAAGTATTTCAAAATTAAACCGAGCAAAGGTTTCTGTTGTGTTTAACAATACAAATCGCCAGTTTAAGATTGTGACTGACAACAACAACGTTATGAGTCTTGATTTTGATGAGATAGAAATATCTCGAGAGGTATTTGTTGATGGTGTTAACAAATATTCTGTAAATGGTACGGAGGTTCGTTTGAAAGATGTGCATGAAATATTGTCTTGTGTTCATGTGGGAGCTTCTGGCCATCATATTATTTCTCAAGGGCAGGCTGACCGCTTACTTTCATCAACATCCAAAGAGCGTAAGACTATGATAGAGGATGCACTTGGTTTGAAAGTGTATCAGTTGAAAATTCGTGACGCTGAAAAAAAGATTGAAAAAACAAAGGTAAATATGCGTGAGGTTGAATTGTTGCGTAAAGAAATTGCACCTCATATGAAATACCTTAAGCGTCAAGTCGAAAAAATACAACAGTCTCAAGAATTAAAAAATAAATTAAGTGGTGAGTATGTTGGGTATCTTCGATTGCAGGATAGTTTTTTGCACGACCAATACACTCAGTTGCATGAAAAACAATCTCAAATTTCAAAAAATATTGAAGATCTAGATTCGGTGCTTACTACCTTTGGTCCAGAAATAAAAGAAAATACTTCAGAACATGTGCGGGCAATACAAAAAGAAAAACAAAAATTGCAAGAGCTTCAATCAACAAAAGAGTCTGTTTCTAGAATGCTTATTAAATTTGAAACTACCTTTGAAATTATTTCGCAACAAACTACACAAGATACACGAGAAGATTCTCAAAGTTCTTTTGTAAAAATAAATCAAGAAGACATGGAGCAGTTTATTCGAAACTGTAATGTCTTCATTGATTCTGCATTAAAAACAGACAGTCTTGAACAATGCTATCAGTTTTTAGGAAAGATTAAAAATTCTTTACAGACAATTAAAAATTCTTTTGCGTATCCTGAGAATACTCGCACTTCAGATTCTTCAAAGGATTCTGAACATGAAAAAAATGAAATTCTTCAAAATATAGAATCTACAAAAAAAGAATTACAAAAGATTCTTGATAGTATTAACGCTCAAACATCTGTTATTTCTGAGATGGAGTCACAGCTTGAGTTGTATAGAGATAGCTTGTTTGATAAACAAAAAAAACGCTATGAGATTGAAAAAGAACGTGCTCGTATAGTTTCAGAACAAACCGTATTGCATGAAAAGTTGCAAAGAGTTCGTTCAGAAAGGCAGCGTTTTGAAGAAGAAATACAAGAGGGTATTACTTTGGTTGGAAGAGAAATATTGTCATTTAAAGACACTAAGGTTTTGGATGAGAATATTGAGAGTATTCCTTCGTATCTTGAAGAGAAGCGAAGAATGATTGAAAGATTGAAGATAAAGTTAGAAGAATCAGGAGCTCTTGGAGGTGATGATGTTTTAAAAGAGTATGAGGAGGTTACTGAAAGGGATGTGTTTCTAGAAAAAGAATTGCATGATTTACAAACCGCTATGACTTCTTTGCAAGATATTGTTTCTGGTTTGAAAGAAACACTTGAGCGTGAATTTGAGAATGGTGTTGAAAAGATAAACACGCAGTTTAAGGATTTCTTTGCTGTTATGTTTGGGGGTGGGTCAGCATCTTTGTTCACTGTTGTAATATCGCAAAAAAACCAGACAGATGACTATGAGGAAAACGAAGGAAAAGACGATGTGGTAACGGGACTTGATATAGAAGTTTCTCTTCCTCAGAAAAAAATAAAAGACCTTGCGATGCTTTCTGGTGGGGAAAGGTCTCTTACCTCAATCGCGCTACTCTTTGCTGTTACTCAAGTAAACCCGCCACCTTTTTTGATTTTAGATGAAACTGATGCTGCGCTTGATGAGGCAAATTCAAGAAGATATGGAGACATGATTCAAAAACTTGCAGAGTATTCTCAGCTTATTGTGGTGACTCACAATAGAGAAACAATGTCACGGGCAAGCGCCTTGTATGGTATTACAATAGGGTCTGACGGTGCATCAAAATTACTTTCAATAAACTTTAGTCAGGCAGAAGAGCACTCAAAATAAAAACCCTCGACAAGAGGGTTTTTATTTTGGTTCTTGAGGTTGGTATTGGGGGCTGATGTCAAATATTTTTTGTTGATAATGTTTAATACCTTCTTTTGTTACTTGAATTGTGAGCAATGCACCCTCCATGGTTTCTTTTGAAAAATGTTGATCAAAAATTGCGTTACCTAGTGAGTAGGCAATAATTCCTCCGTTGTATTCTTCTATGTCTTGAATAACATGAGGGTGATGTCCAATGATAATGTCTGCCCCTGCATCGATTGAGCTTTTTGCAAGATTTTCTTGCCGTTGGTTATGTTCTACATATTCATCTCCCCAGTGGTAGGACACCACAAGAATATCACTTAAGGTTTTTGCTTTTTCAATAATGCTAATTCTGTTTACGTCTGATGCAAGGAGTTGTCCTGCTTGGTTTTCTTTTGCTTCCATCCAGTTTGGTCCAACATCGCTAAAGCCAAGAAATCCTATTTTAACTCCACGTATTTCCATGATGACAGGTGTTTCAGCTTCTGTTTTGTTTTTGCCTGCACCGGTGAACAAGACGTTTGCGTTTGTAAGATGAGACAAGGTATCTTCAAAAGCTTCTAAAGACCAGTCACCAACATGATTATTTGCAAAAGATACTATTGAGATACCATTCTTTTTAAGAGTTGTGGCTATGTGAGGTTCGAAACGAAACGAGTACTTACTTCCAACATTTCTTCCTTTGTCTGAAATAGGTCCCTCAAGATTTCCAAATACTATGTCTGATTTTTTGAATGTTGATGTGAGGTTTGAAAACAGTGAATCATAAGATCCATTAAAGTTTTTATATACAGAACTTTTTACACCTCTATCAAACATCATGTCTCCAATAAATGAAAGTGTAACATGGGAGGGTGTGTCCTGGTATCTTTGGTATAGTTCAGATTCATATGTTTGGTATGTGACACCGGATTTAACCGCTGAAAGTAACTTGCTGTAGTCTTCTATTCTGTTGTCTGTTCGAAGTACTATCAATGCTACAACTCTTTCTCCGTACCCTTCAAAGGGGAGTGAAAACAGGGCGACTCCCGTTCTTTTTGCCTTGCTTGTAAATCCTGTTTTTCCTCCATGGTAATTTTCATTTCCACTGTATCTGTTTGAGTTTTTCCACGTTCTACCTCCTTGGTTGTATTGAGTAAGTTTAGTTATTTCAAAAACAGTCGGATGGTTGTGGAACAGATATCGTGTTAGTTTGAGAAGATCTTGAACACTTGAAGTATTTTTTGATGAGAGTCCTGACGGGTCATCAAAAATAGTATTTTCCATATATAAGCTTTGTGCTTTTTCGTTCATCTTTTTTATAAAAGCACTTCTTCCGACAGATTCTGCCAATACTTCAGACGCATCATTTGATGAAACAAGAAGAAGGGGGTAAAGAAGATCGGACACTTCAATCTTTTCATGCAAGCGAAGCTGTCCGCGACCTCCTTCTCCTTCTGTACCAAAAGCTTGGGCACTCACCTGAATTTGAGTTGTTGGTTGAATATCTTCAAGTGCTATCGAAGCAGTCATGAGTTTTGTGATAGATGCTATGGGTAGCACTTTTTCAGCATTTTGAGAAAAAAGTATTTGTCCAGTTTTCACATCTGCAACAAGATAGGCTTCTGCTTGAATATTTGTAGGTGTTTTTTCTACGTCAACAATAAGTTTTCCTGGTTCATGAAATAAATTCATTAAATCTTGAGAATCAAAATATTTTTGTGCAGAGTCTCCTTGTCTTGGTGTTTGTTTTACGTTTGTTAAGTTTACGGTTATTTTATCTATTTGGGAACCTATGTTCATCACAATAGTGCTTGCGTGACTTGTTTTGTCGAGTAAAAAACCAGCAAGCACAAAAGAAATAAAAATGGGTATAAGTAACCATTTTTTTGTATTTCTTTTCTTTGGTTTTCTGTAAAATAATTCATTCATAGTGGTTTATTTTTTCAAAACATAATCTATGGTGTACTCTTCTAAATCAACAGACTTTACCTTGATTAAAACAGTGTCTCCTATTTTAAATTCTTTTCCATTTTTTTCACCTTTAATAACAAAATCATTGGGATTAAAGATATATAAATCATCGTGAATATTTCGTAATGCAACCATTCCCTCTGCCTTACTTTCTTGTTCCTCAACATAAATTCCCCAGTTAGTGATTCCTGTTACGTATCCTTTGAATACTTGTCCAATTCTGTCTGCCATGTATTCAACTTGTTTTATTTTGACGCTTTTTCGCTCTGCTTCCATAGCCTCTTTTTCTTGGGCGGAACAGTGCTCACATTGGTCTTCTAGTTGTTTTGCAGATATTTTAGCTAATGATTTTTTTTGCAAATAGGTTTGTAAAATTCTGTGGATCATGAGGTCGGGATATCTTCGGATTGGAGAAGTGAAGTGTGTGTAAAAAGGGAAGGCTAATCCAAAATGACCTACGTTTTTTGTGGAGTAGCGTGCTTTTTGCATTGAGCGCACCATCATTGTTTGAAGTTGATTTTTTAGAGAGCTTTCAACTTCTGAAAAAAGTTTGTTAACTTCGACTGAATGTATCTGCCCTTTGTTAAGGGGCAGGGTATACCCTAGCATTTCAATATAGCGTACGAGGTCTTGTGTTTTTTCTTGTGTTGGTTTTTCGTGAATACGATATATAGACAATCTGGTTTTCTTTGGGTTTTCAAAACCACAGAATTTTGCAACATGCTGGTTTGCTAAAAGCATGAATTCTTCAATAAGCTTATGTACGTCTTGGCGTTCTTTTTTGTGAACAGCGATAGGTTTTCCTTTTTTATTAAGGGTAAATTTGACTTCCTCTGTTTCAAAAATAAGGGAACCTTCTTTGATGCGTTTTTTATTTAATTTTTTTGCAAGTATGTTTAGTGTCTCAAGTTCTGAAAAGAAGGTTCCTTTTTGAGAGTCAAGAACAGCTTGCGCTTCTTCGTAGGTAAATCTCTTATCAGAGTGAATAAGTGTTTTTCCAAACCATTCATTCAAAACCTCACCTTGTTTGTTTAAGGTAAATATTGCAGAGAAGGCTCTCTTGTCTTCATTGGGTTTAAGGCTACATAGGTCATTTGAAAGAATTTCGGGTAGCATGGGTATTGTCCTATCTACAAGATACACACTTGTGGCTCGCTTAAACGCTTCTTTATCGATTTCATCATCTTCTTGCACATAATGAGAAACATCTGCAATGTGAATTCCAACAGTGTATGTATTATCATTATTTATTTCAAAAGAAAGGGCGTCGTCGAAGTCTTTTGCATCTTCTGGGTCAATAGTGAAGGTTGTGAGTCCGCGTAAATCTTTTCGCCACACCAGCTCATCTTTTATAAGATTTCTTGATAGTTTTTCTGCGGTTTTTTGAACTTTTGGTGGGAACTCCCAATCGAAACCTTTTTCAAGTGCAATTCCATGCATTTCGCTGTCGATATTTCCGGGCGTGCCAAGAACTTTTATAACCACACCAAAGGGTGGTTGTTTTCTATTTTTCCAGTAATCAATTTTTACAAAAACTTTTTGTCCTGGTTTAGCGTGTTTTCTTTTGTTTGCAGGTATGGTAATTGCAAAAGGCATACGTGGGTCGTCTGTGTGGACAAACCAAATACCATTTTCTTGTACTATCTTTCCCGCAAAGCCACGCTTCGCTTCTTTGACAACTGAAATTACTTCACCACTTATTTGGTTACTTCCTTGCTGTTTGCTTTGAAGGCAGATGGAAACAGTGTCTCTATTGAGTGCTGTTTTTAAGAATTGTGGTTTAATTTCTACTTTAGTGTTTAATTCTGGAACATACACGATTCCATTTCCTGATTTTGTAAGGGTAAGGTTCCCTGTATATATATTTTGTTTAGGTTTGTTTATCATAAGTGTATTTATTGTATCATGACTATTTTTAATACCGTGTTTATTTAAAAATATATAGTTGTATTGACTTAGTTTCCCGCTTTTGCTATTATCGTGCCATGTTAAAAATCAGATTACAAAGAACGGGTCGCAGAAACCAAGCACAATTTCGTGTGGTTCTTACTGACTCAAAAAACGGCCCTAAAAGTGGAAGTTTCAAAGAAATTCTTGGTTCTTATGAGCCAAAAAGTGGCTCTGTGGAATTGAAAAAAGACAGAATTACTTACTGGCTTGGGGTAGGTGCGCAAACAAGTGGTACAGTGCATAATTTTCTTGTGGATCAGAAGGTTGTTGAAGGTTCAAAGAAGAATGTGCTTCCAAAGAAAACAAAACAAGTGAAAAAAGAAGACTAATCTTTTTCATGCAAGTTATATAAAAAATCACAACCCACAGGTGTTGTGGTTTTTTTGTTATATACTAAGTATGTATTATGAAATCAAAAATTCTCAACATTAAAATATTTTTTATTAGTAGTTTGGTCGTGATGTTTTTATTATCATTTTCAATGGTTTTTGGTCAAAAACTTCAAAACTTTGAAAATTTTACGCAGTATGCTGAGCTAGCACAAAGTTCTATGGCTTCAAGTCAAAGCCTTACTTCAATGGATGATATGTGGCAAGAATATTGTGTCGATATTTCTGAAGATGGCTCGATTATTACAAATGGTGGTTTCGAGGAAGGGTTTCCTGAAAACACAGAGCTTTCTGTTGATCTGTACCCCTTTGTTTTTTGTAATTGGGAATTATCTCCACTTAATGTAATTCCTTTGAGTTCTCTTGAAGACTCTGGTTTTCCTTTTGTGTTTTCAACATCTTCTTGGCCTTTGGATACTAGAGCTGTACTTTTAAATCTCACACAGCAGGCGAATGTGTTTGGTGGTCAAAATAATGTACACCAAGCTCATCCTTTTATTTCTTCTTATTTAGAAATTGGTTCGGGTAATTATGATTTTAATTTTACTTACTCTGCTATAAACTCGGCTGGTTTGACAGGTATAGAAAACTTTGGCTTTGCTGTACTTTTACTTAATACTGAACAGATGGATGCCTTAAGGGCTTACTCTCATAATGACATTTATAATCTTGACGCTTCGCAAGCTATATTTGGTGATTATGATTATCAATATGATGATGTACTTAACTTTTTTACTGTAAATCTTGCTATGGATGATGAGCAGTTTATATATCTTTCTGAGACTAATGATTTTTCTATTTCTTCAGAGTATGAATCATTTGTTGAGCAGTTTGTTATAGAGGGTTCTTACGAACATCTTGTGGTGATGCCTTTAGGGTACGGTCCAGATTTTGATATGAACCCCGGGAGTCCAGTAAGTCTTTTTTTGTCTATCGATGATGTTTCTCTGACACCTAACATTTTTGGTTGCACAGACCCAGTTGCTGTTAATTTTGATTCACAAGCAAACCAAGATGATGGTTCTTGTGACTATTATGGGTATCTTTTGAAAAACATAACACAAGGGGCAAATCAGTCCTCTGACAATGTTTCTCTTTCTGGAGACGGAACAGTTCTAGTTTTTGATTCTCTTGCAACAAATCTTGTGTCTGGTGACACAAACAATCAAAGAGATATATTTATGGCGCAATATAATTCTTTGACTGACACATATGTTGTTTCTAAAATTTCTCAAGGATACAATGGGGGCCAATCAAATGGTGAATCTCGGCGACCTCATATATCTACAAATGGTCAGTATATTGTATTTGAGTCACGTGCAAGCAATCTTGTAGAAGGTGTGAGTGTTAACTCTATGCACTATCATGTGTATTTGTATGATGTTGCTTCTAATTCGTTTGAGCTTCTGAGTCAAAATGAGAACAATATTGTAGCAAATCAAAATTCTGAACGTCCTCGTGTCTCAAGTGATGGTGAATATGTTGTGTTTGAGTCAAGGGCGACCAACCTGACAGAAGATGCTTTAATTGCTCAACGTAATATTTTTAGAGTAGACAGATTCTCTGATACCATTACTCTTGTCTCAAAAAATGCTCAAAATGAACCTGCAAATGGGAATTCTTTTAATCCCGACATTTCATCTTCTGTGCAAAAAATTGTATTTGAGTCGGAGGCAACAAATTTGGTTGCAAATACAAGTTCTGCTGTAAGAAACGTGTTTTTAAAAAATGTTTTGGCTGGTGAAATAACTCTGGTTTCAGAGCAAAACAGTAATATATCTTTTGGTTCAAATTTAGTTTCTTTAGTACCCAGAGTATCTAATGATGGTGAAAATGTCGTTTTTAGTTCAAACGTAACTGACTTAGTGGAGGGTTTGATTGTGGGTGGTAACAATAACAGAAACATTTTTTTGTACTCTGTTACTGAATTAGTTAATGATTTGATAACATTTAATAGTGGTGGTGGTTTTTCTAATAATAATTCAAATAATCCTGACATTTCAGCTAACGGCTTGATTGTGTTTGACTCTAATGCAACAAATCTCGTTGTTTCAGATGATGTTCAGTTGCCTATTAATAATGTATTTTTGTATGAACAAGGTTCAGTGCGCCAACTTTCTGTTGACCAGGAAACAGGGCCTGGTTTACAAGCTTCTCAAAATCCAGCAATATCAGATAATGGAAGACACGTTGCCTTTTTATCAAACGCTCAAAATTTTCCAGGTGGAAATAGTTCAATAACTAATGTTTATGTTGTTTCGTTGCAGGATTTTGAGGAATGTGATCTGCCTTATGATTTAAATAATGACGGAGTGGTAAATATTCAGGATTTTAATCTATTCTTGTCTAGTTTTGGAACTTTTTGTGAGAATAATGTTGAGTGTCCTTATGATTTAAATAATGACGGAGTGGTAAATATTGTCGACTTGAGTCTATTGTTAGCTGCTTTTGGTGATTCGTGTGTTGATATTAATAACTCTATAGATTCTCTGGGGATGGTGGATGTTAATCAAGGTGTTAATTATAATATTTCTCAGTACGTAGAAAGAAGTCCTCAAGATAAAAATACCTTGATGTTGGTAACAGAAATTACTGGTATAAGAAATAGTTCAAACATCTCTTTGAATTCTTACATTTCAAATTCTTTTTTTACTCCTCGTTTTTCTAATAGTTCTAAAATTCGTTTAGATAACAGAAGACAAGATTATGTTATTGAAAATCTGCGTCCACGCGAGACTGTTCGTATCTATAGTAATGTTTTAATCCCTTCAGAGTTTTGTCGAGAACCTTTGTTTTCAAAAACAGAACTTTCTGTGTTCTGTGAATAACTACCAAGTTTTCTCTTGTGACTCAAAACATAAAAAGTTATAATTAAAAAACACAGATGTTAGTCGGACACTGTTGTAAAACTTAATAGGTTTTGATAAAAGATTGACATGAATAACGACCAAGAATTTCTTTCTTTTGTTGTAAAGTCTCTAGTAGACAATCCTAGTGATGTTCAAATCGACCGAAAAGTAGATGAAATGGGAGTACTTCTCACTTTGTCTATTAATCCGGCAGATATGGGAAAAATCATCGGACGGCAAGGAAATACTGCGAAAGCAATTCGAACACTCTTGCGAGTGATTGGAATGAAAAATAATTCACGAGTTAATCTTAAGATTAATGAACCAGAAGGGGGTCAAATGTCTGCTCCAGCTTCTGCTGTTGCTGCTGATGTTGATGCTGCAATGGAAGATCTTAAGAACATTTAATACAACATAAAAATTGTATCTACCTATCCAAAAACACGAAAACCACTCTGTCGCTTACAAGCGTAGGGTGGTTTTTTGTTTATAATATATATTGACAAATATATTTAAATAGTGTATTATGTATATTATAAAAAGTTCTTTTAAAACTTGCGAAATATACGAATGGTCATAGCTATAAGCTTCTTTTGGAAAAAGGCGGTTTATAGCTATGACCATATCGGTCATGGTTCCTTCTCGGAGTAGAGAAATCTAAAACGGGCAAATTAGCCCAATAGGGAGAAACAAATCATGAACGAAAAATTCGCATCTGCAGACCTCACAGCAGGTCAACTCAATGCCGTCATAAAGAAACTCGGTGGAGCTGATCAAGCACTTAAATTCTTGCGCGGTGAACTGTCGGTTTCCGAACCGACACGCAACTGGCGCGAGGAAGACGGTGTCATTTACTTTTCAGTTACTTCAGACGGTACCACCGGCGAAGAATGGATCAAACGCCTCGAAGACAAAGGTTTCCGCGTTGGAAACTATGCCAAGAGCATACTTCGTTCAGCCGACTTCAAGCCCGCGACCGGCATTACAACCGAAGTTGCGGTATTGAAAGGAATACTGTTTGAAGACAACGACCGCATTACCAAGAAAATTCGCACCGAGGCCGCTAACCGAAACTTTCAAACACCAAACGCAGAAATCGCCTGTCTGATCCGCGAGCAATTCACGGACGAGGAGATCAAAGCGATGGGTCTGACATGGATCGTTGCAATGCACGAGCCGATCAAGGACTCCGGTGGTGATCCGCGCTTGCTTTACGCGAGCCGTGGTGGCGATGGGTGTTGGCTCGACGCGCACTACGGCGAGCCTGACTACGGGTGGGATCGTGGGGGCGGGTTCGCGTTTGCTGTGTCGCAAGTTGGTACTCAAAATTAAGATTCTCTGGACTTTCAGTCCTTTGAATTTAGTCCTTAGCCCTGTTTCGAATTTTTTCGAAATAGGGCTTTTTCTTTTGTGTTTTCTCTGTATACTCCGATAAAAATCTTGGACAAAAATTGTACAACGTCTACTTTTACACACTTTTTGTGAATAATAAAAGTTTGTAAAGATTTTGGTGCGGGGGTATACTCTGCATATGACTTTTCATATCATTACTTTATTTCCTGAAATGTTCGACTCCTATCTTGGTGAGTCTATTTTGAAGCGGGCAAGGGAAGGAGGGTTTATTTCTGTGAAGTTCTACAATCCACGAGATTTTTCGGCGGACAAACACAAGACGGTGGATGACAAGCCCTATGGTGGAGGTCCGGGGATGGTGATGATGGTGGATCCAGTTTTGAAAGCCTGGGAGAAAGCAGTGTCACAAAACTTTGTTTCAAAAATATTTACGCACAAGAAAATCAAAACCTATATTTTTTCTCCTGGCGGAACAACATTTACCACGCAGATTGCAAAACATGATGCACAAGAATATTCAGATATTGTTTTCATTTGTGGACGATACGAGGGTGTTGATTCACGAGTGAAAGAAATTACAGGAGCAGAGGAGCTTTCGATTGGTGGCTATGTGTTGACGGGTGGTGAACTTCCTGCAATGGTTGTGGTCGACTGTATGTCTCGACAAATTCCGGGAGTCTTGGGAAAATTTGAAAGTCTTGAAGAGGAAAGGGTTTCGAGTCATGAGATGTATACTCGCCCTGAACACTATACTCACAAAGGAAAAACTTTCTCTGTTCCAGAAGTTCTTGTTTCAGGTGACCATAAAAAAATAGAAGCATATAAAAAGGGTTTTTCTGGCAATTAAAAACTAATTTAGCACAAAATAATATGATTTTTCGAGTAATACGAGTATATAAAAATGTACAAAATGGGACATCTGACCCTGCGGGTTTTGGACGCGATCAACTCATGGACATGGTAAAGGGTTTTTTCATTCCGTTTCTTATTATCGGTGTTTTGGTTTTGGTTCTGTTCGCCTTACTTGGTTTTAGTAGTATTTTGGGTGTTGGTCCCTTGGGATTTTTTCGAGTGGTATTTTGGCTTGGTCTCGTTGTCTTTTCTTTATGGTCACTTATCTCTTGGGTGGCAATCTCTATTGCGCGAAATTTTTTAACTAAGATGAAAAAAGTTACTGATGATACCTTGTATCGTGACGTAACTCCTCGATAATTTGTATGTCAGATATTCCCATTCTTGACCTACATGGTTTGTACAGAGACGAGGCTGTGCAGATGCTTGAAGATTTTTTGTTTGATTCTCGGCAAAAAGGTTTTACTCAAGTTGAGATTATTACTGGTCGAGGGAGTCACTCTCTCGATGGTGTTCCGGTATTGAAAAATGCAGTCTTGTCTTATTTGAATATGCATTCTTTTGCATACACTGAATCGAATTCTTTTTTGTTTGGTGGAGGGTCTTTATATGTTTACCTGTAGTATTTCTTGTCTATATTTTATTCCACATCAAAGAACATTTTTTAGTAGTATAATTAAAATATTATGATGTTTGAAACAACAACTATATTTATTCTTGGTAGAGTTCTCCTGTCATTCTTCTTGTTGTTTTTTGGTTTCTCTCATTTAGTTTCTATTTCAAATTTTACTAAAATTGCAAAGCGGGCAAAAATACCTTTTCCAAAATTTAGTGTCTTTGTAACGGGTGTCTTATTTATTGTGGCCAGTACTTCCTTTATTTTTTGGGTCTACGTAAATGTTGCTTTGTGGTATCTAATCACTTTTTTTATAATTTCTGCATTGTGGATTCATAGATTTTGGGAGTATTCCAAAAAGGATCAACATACAAATAGTTTCAACTCTTTCGTGTCAAATATGTTGGTGGCCAGCGTTCTTATGATACTGTCTTTGTTCATATAGCTTGACATTATCTCATTTTTTGTTAGATTTATAGGTACTAATTGCTGATTGAGTTATGACTGTTGCAATTGTATTTGTTAGTAACTAATACAAGGCGTGTTTTCAAGCAATTCTCAAAATCTTAAATAAATCAAAAAGACAGATATGAATATCTGTTATTTTGTGTTTTTGTTTGAATATTTAGCCTTTCTAATTTGTGGCAGAGAAAAAAAATATTGTAGTACCTTATGATTCATATGGTACTCGTGATAAAAAATATTTTTCAAAATACAGGAAGCCTCTTGTGGAGATTCCTAATTTGTTAAATCAACAGATACATTCTTTCGAGTGGTTATTAAAAGAAGGGTTAAAAGAAACTCTTCAAGAGTTCACTCCAATTACAGATTATTCTTCAAAAAAGTTTGAACTAACATTTGGAGAACTTTTCATGGAAGAGCCTAAGTTTGACGAGCATTACGCTAAGGTTAATAAACTTTCATATGAAGCTGCTTTGAAGGTGCGAGCAGTACTTAAGAACAATGTGACAGGAGTTCATAAAGATCAAGAGTTGTTCTTGTCTGATTTTCCAATCATGACTGATCGGGCAACATTTATCATAAACGGTGTGGAGAGAGTTATCGTTCCACAGCTTACTCGGTCTTCTGGGGTGTTTTTCACTGTTCAAGATGTAAAAGGTAAGCGAGCTTTTGGTGCAAAAATCATACCCGCTCGTGGTATTTGGATTGAACTTGAATCAGATGCTGAGGGTATTGTGTATGTTCGAATTGATAAGAAACGAAAGTTTCCTATTACAGGACTACTTAAAATATTTGGTTTAACAAATGCTGAAAAGATTCTTAAAGCATTTAAAGAAAAACCTGAATATCAAGAATTTCTTAAAAAAACGCTTGAAAAAGATGATCTTTCTTTGGATGAAGTTTATGTCGATGTGTATAAGCGTCTACGAGATGGTGACATGGCTAATGCCGAAAATGCAAAAGAGTTTATAGATTCTTTGTTTACTCCTGAAAAATATGATTTTTCATCAGTTGGGAGGTATCGTTTTAATAAACGTTTTGAAAAAGATGACTCAGAAAAAGCCCTCGAGCGGAAAACAATAGACCTTGATGACCTTGTGACAATTGTTAAATATATTTACGATCTAAATTTAGATCCACAATCTCAACCTGATGATATTGACCATCTTGGTTTTCGACGTGTTCGATATGTGGGAGAGTTATTGCAACAAAAATTCCGAGTTGGAATGACGCAAATTAAAAGAAATGTTCAGGACAAGATGTCGACAGTTGATGCTGATATTGCATCTCCCGTTCAACTTGTAAATCAAAGACCACTTCAAGCTCGAATTAAAGAATTTTTCACCACAAACCAACTTTCTCAGTTTATGGATCAAGAAAACGTTCTTTCTGAATTGGAGCATGTGCGTATTCTTACAGCACTTGGTCCTGGAGGGCTCACTCGAGAGCGAGCAGGTCTTGAGGTTCGAGACGTTCACACATCTCACTACGGTCGTGTGTGTCCTATTCACACCCCAGAAGGTCCAAACATTGGTCTTGTTCTTCACCTTGCTACATATGCACGAACAAACCATTTTGGAATTATAGAAACCCCCTATACGGTTGTTAAAAATGGAAAGATTACTGACGAGGTGAGATATCTAAATGCTCATGAAGAAGAGCGATATGTAATTGCTCATGGTGGAACTCCACGAGATGATAAAGGAAATATTTTAGTGGAAAAAGTAGAAGCTCGTGTGAAAGCAAGTCCTGCTCTTGTTGATAAAAGTCAAGTTCAATTTATAGATGTTGCATCAAACCAAGCTTTTTCTGTCGGTACTTCTTTGATTCCATTTTTGGAACACAATGATGCTAACCGAGCGTTGATGGGTTCAAACATGCAAAAACAAGCGGTTCCTTGTGTGTTGCCTGAAGCACCACTTGTTGCAACTGGTATTGAGGAAGTGATTGCTCGTGACTCGGGACGGTTAATTACAGCTAAAGAAGCTGGTGTGGTGACGGTTGCTGACTCAACACGTGTTGTTGTTAAAAATTCTAAGGGTAAGGATGACGTCTACCATTTTGTTACCCATATGAGAACTAACAAGTTTTCTTTGATGCGACAAAGACCAACTGTTTCTGTTGGGCAAAAAGTTTCTCGGGGGGATGTTTTAGGCGACGCACCTTCAACGGTAGAGGGGCAAACTTCTCTTGGGCAAAATATGCTTGTTGCTTTTATGTCTTGGGAGGGAAGAAACTACGAAGATGCGATTATTCTTTCTGAACGACTTGTAAAGAACTCTAAGTTTACTTCTATTTATGTAGAGGAGTATGTTTGTGTGGTACGAGACACAAAACTTGGAGCTGAATCAACAACTCGTGATATTCCAAATGTCTCAGAAGCAAAGTTGAAAAACCTTAATGAGGATGGAATTATCCGTATTGGCGCTGAGGTTGAAGAAAATGATATTCTTGTTGGAAAAATAACTCCAAAAGGAGAAACCGAACTAACTCCTGAAGAGCGACTCCTTCGATCTATCTTTGCTGAAAAAGCGCGTGACGTAAAAGACACGTCTCTTCGAATTGGGCATGGAGAGCAAGGTCGTGTTATTGGTGTAAAAATATTCTCTCGTGAAAACGGACATCAGATGGAGTCTGGTGTTATCAAGAAAATTGTTATTGAAGTTGCTCAAATCAGAAATATTTCTGTAGGAGATAAGCTGGCTGGTCGCCATGGAAACAAAGGTGTTATTTCTGTTATTTTACCTGAAGAAGAAATGCCGTTTATGGCAGATGGTACTCCTGTTGATGTTATTTTGACCCCTCTTGGTGTTCCTTCTCGTATGAACTTGGGACAAATCCTAGAACTTCATCTTGGTCTTGCTGCAAAAACACTTGATTATCAGGCTATTGTTCCTTTATTTGGAGGAGCAACTGTTGATGAGGTTAAAGACGAGTTAGAAAAAGCTGGATACGAACGGGACGGTAAGATGACCTTGTTTGATGGACGTACTGGAGAAGCTTTCAATCAAAGAATTGCTGTGGGTTATATGTATATGCTTAAACTCCACCACATGATTCGAGATAAGGTGCACGCTCGTGCCATTGGTCCTTACTCACTTATCACACAACAACCACTCGGAGGTAAGGCTCAGTCTGGTGGGCAACGATTTGGAGAAATGGAAGTGTGGGCTGTTGAAGGATATGGTGCTTCTCATATATTACGAGAAATGCTCACCATTAAGTCCGATGATATTTTAGGTCGATCAGCTGCTTTCAATTCTATTATTAGAGGAGAGAAATTAGAGGAGCCAAATGCTCCAGCTTCATTTAGTGTGATGTTAAGTTATCTTCGAGGTCTTGCACTTAATGTTGAGCTTCGTGATTCAAACGACCAATAATAATTAATCTATCTACGTTATGAAAATATTAGACACAAAAAAATTTAATGAGATTGCAATTTCTCTTTCTTCTCCTGAAACTATTCGAGGGTGGTCATACGGTGAGATTCTTAAACCAGAAACTATCAACTATAGAACAGGGCGTTCAGAACGAGGGGGTCTTTTTGATGAAAAGATTTTCGGTCCGGAAAAAGACTATGAATGTTATTGTAAAAAATATCGAGGGATAAAATACAAGGGAATTGTTTGCGAAAAATGTGGTGTTGAAATCACAAAAGCTGTTGTTCGACGTGAGCGAATGGGACATATTGAACTGGCGTCTCCTGTTGCTCATATTTGGTTTTTGCGAGGTGTTCCTTCTCGAATGAGTATTTTGCTTGACATAACAATATCTTCTCTTGAGAAAGTTATTTACTTTGCAGGATATGTTATCCATACAGTAAACCAAGATGAAAAAGATAGAATCATAAAAGATCTCGAGAGTGAGTATAAAGCAAAACTTAAGGCAACCAATGACGAAGAAACTCGTGACCGGCTTAAGGAATTGTTTACACAATCAAAAAATGAAATTTCCTCACTTCAGTTTGGAACTGTCTTGTCAGAAATTGATTACAATCGATTTTCAAAACGATACGGATCAGCTTTTGAAGCATCTATTGGAGCTGAGGCTATTTATAATATATTTAAGACTCTTGATTTACACGCATTACGTGAGGAGGTTGAAAAAAAACTAGAAAATGCTTCCGCTCTTGATCGTCCAAAATTAAAGCGTCGACTTGGTGTTATACAGTCTCTTATTAATGCAGACCTTCGGCCTGAGTGGATGTTTATGACGGTTTTACCTGTTATACCTCCAATGTTACGACCTATGGTTGGTCTTGAAGGAGGGCGATTTGCTACTTCTGATTTAAATGACTTGTATAGAAGGGTAATCAATAGAAACAATCGACTTAAGAAATTGTTGGCAATTCAAGCGCCTGATGTTATTTTGCGAAACGAAAAGCGAATTTTGCAAGAAGCTGTTGACGCTCTGATTGACAACTCAATTGCGAAACAATCAGACGCTGTGATGAATCAGTCTCAAAAAAGAGCGCTCAAGTCACTGTCAGACAACCTGAAATCAAAACAAGGATTGTTCCGACAAAACCTTCTTGGTAAGCGAGTTGATTATTCAGGACGTTCAGTGATTGTTGTTGGTCCACAGCTTACTCTTGATCAGTGTGGTCTGCCAAAAACTATGGCTTTGGAGCTATTTAAGCCGTTTGTTATTCACAAGCTTATTTCACAAGATTTGGCTTTTAATATTCGAGGGGCAAACAAACTTATTGAAGACGGTATTCCTGAAGTGTGGGCGATACTTGAAGAGGTTATTAAAGGTAAGTATGTACTTCTTAACCGTGCGCCAACTCTTCACCGGCTTGGTATTCAAGCATTTCATCCTATTTTGATTGAGGGTTCTGCGATTCAATTGCACCCACTTGTGTGTGCTGCCTTTAACGCTGACTTTGATGGTGATCAGATGGCTGTCTACCTTCCTCTTTCTGACAAAGCTCAAAAAGAAGCAGGCGATTTGATGGCTGCGAACAAAAACCTTCTTAAACCACAGGACGGTTCTCCTATTGTAAACCCACCGCTTGATATCACGCTTGGGTGTTATTGGATGACCGACATGGTAGAAGGAGAATTAGGAGAAGGAAAATTTTTTTCAAGCCCTAACGAGGCAATGACAGCGTACGACTATGGTGCTGTTTCATTTCGTGCAAAGATAAAGGTTCTTCCAACTGAAACCGAACGGTATAAAGAGTTTGATAATAAAGTATTTGAAACTACCGTGGGAAGACTTATGTTTAATGCTGCGCTACCAAAAGATTATCCGTACTTAAACAAGGTGATGGATAAGAAAATGCTTTCAAAACTTGTGAGCGATTTGATTGAAACATACGGTATTGATAAGACTCCGCCGGTTTTGGATAAAATCAAAACTTTTGGTTTTAAATACGCGACTGTTTCTGGTACAACATGGGGAATTGACAATGTGATTGTTCCTAAGGAAAAACCACAAATTGTTAAAGACGCCCGTTTGGAAGAGGAGGAGATTGTAAATCAGTATAATGATGGTCTTCTTTCTCATGATGAAAAATGGAGAAAAACAATTGAGATTTGGGAAGGTGCCAAGAATAAAATACAAGAGCTTATTCCTGGATCACTCGAGGCTCACGGGTCTACTGAAGACCTTATTAAGTCAGGAGCTCGAGGTTCTATGGGGCAGTTGATTCAAATGGCGGGAATGAAAGGACTTATCGTGAACACTCAAGGTAAGACAATTGAGTTCCCTGTTGTTCCTTCATATAAAGAAGGTTTGTCTCCACTTGAGTATTTCATTACAACTCACGGATCTCGAAAGGGTCTTGCTGACACCGCTTTGAAAACAGCCCAAGCGGGGTATCTTACTCGTCGTTTGGTAGATGTTGTTCAAGATGTTGTAGTAACTCAAGATGATTGTGGTACAGACAAATACAAAATAGTAACTGCCGAAAATATATCAGGTATTGAAATTCCTTTATCAAAAAATATTATTGGGCGAACACTCGCACTTGATGTTGTGACTCAAGAAGGCGAGACATTGTTCAAAAAAGGACATTTACTTACTCGTCTTGATGCAGAAAAAATCGAAGCTTCTTCTGTTGATAAGGTGGCTATTAGGTCACTGTTAACCTGTGAAGCTGGTCATGGTGTGTGTCAAAAATGTTATGGTCTTGATCTTGGTAGAAGTAAATCTGTTCAGGTTGGAGAAGCGGTTGGTATTATTGCTGCGCAAGCTATTGGTGAGCCAGGAACTCAGCTAACTCTTCGAACATTCCATCAAGGGGGAGTTGCTGGAGGTGCTGATATTACTCAAGGTCTTCCTCGTGTAGAAGAGGTCTTTGAACGAAGAAACCCAAAGATTCCTGCTGTTGTTGCGCAAAAGTCTGGTGAGGTTGTTGAAATATTTAATGATGGAAGCCAAAAGGTTATTCGTGTTTTATCTGAATCAAAAGGTGATAAAAAATCTAATGAGATTGATTATATCGTTCCGTTGCGAAGAACTGTTTCTGTGAAAGTTGGTTCTGCTGTTGAAGCAGGGGAGTTACTTACAGATGGGTCAGCTAAAATTACTGAAGTGTTTAAATATGGAGGTAAAGAAAAGGCTGAGAATTATATTATTCAAGAAATTAACAAGGTATATGAATTGCAAGGCGCACCTGTTGCACGAAAACATCTTGAGATTATTGTAAGGCAAATGTTTTCACGACGAAAGATTACAGATGCTGGAGATACAATGTTTTCACCAGGTGAGATTGTTGAGTACTCTGACTTCTTAGATGAGAATGCTATATTTGAAGCTGCAGGAAAAGCTCCTGCTCAAGCAGAAACTATTTTGGAAGGTATTACACAAGTATCACTTACTACTTCTTCTTGGCTCTCTGCTGCTTCATTTCAAAATACCAATAGAGTATTGATTGCGAACGCGATAAAAGGAGGGGTTGATAAGCTTCGAGGTTTGAAAGAAAATGTTATTATCGGACGCTTGATTCCTGCCGGAACAGGTTTGAGAGGAATGGATCAGGGTTTAGAAGAAGATGAACAATTATAAAAAATAGCAACATCTTTTCTTAAGAGTTTCTTGAGATAAAAAGTTTGTATACATATGGATGTAAAGCAACAAATAAAAGAACGACTTTCTATTGTCGATATAGTTTCTCAGTATGTTTCTTTGAAAAATGCTGGGGTAAATTATGTCGGGCTTTCACCTTTTACAAACGAAAAAACCCCTTCATTTTATGTGTCTCCCGACAGGGGTCTTTACTACTGTTTCTCAACAAGTCAGGGTGGAGACATCTTTACCTTTGTTCAAAAAATGGAAGGTTTAGACTTTCGAGGTGCCTTGAAACTGCTCGCTGATAAGGCTGGTATTTCCTTGCATTCAAATCATAAAAAAGATTTTGAGAGACGTGAAATATTGTTTCAGGTCATGGAGTCTGCAGCGGTCTTTTTTCAAGAGAAACTGTCGCGGTCTCCAAAGTCTCAAAAATATCTACAAGAAAGAGGGGTGACTCAGAAAATACTAGACAATTTCCGTGTAGGATTTGCTCCTCATTCTTGGAGAGACCTGTATGAATACCTACATGCAAAAGGTTTTTCGGACGATATTATTGTGAGTGTTGGGCTTGTGAAAAAAACAGAAAAGGGTTGTTATGACAAATTTCGTTCTCGAATCATGTTTCCTATACTTGATTCAAGTGGAAGAGTTATTGCCTTCTCTGGACGTTTATTTTTTGAGAACGAATCTCTTGTTACTGAAACTGACAAAAAAAGTGCCAAGTATCTTAACAGCCCTGACACTGAGTTGTTCAACAAAAGTGATGTATTTTTTGGTTTGTATCAAGCTAAGGATTCTATTAAGAAATATAACTTCGTTATCTTGGTTGAGGGGCAGTTTGATTTGTTGTTACTTCATCAAATAGGCTATACAAATACTGTTGCCGCTTCGGGAACAGCTTTGACGGACAAGGCTGTAAATGTTAAGGGTCTAACTTCCCATATGGGTATTGTTAAACGTTTAACAAATAATATTATTCTTGCTTATGATGCTGACAGGGCAGGGTTGAATGCCGCTCGAAAGGCCGCTCGTATTGCGCTGTCGCTTGGGATGCAAACAAAGGTTATTCAAATCAATGAGGGGCTTGATCCGGCTGATTTTGTTTTAAAGTACGGTAAAGATGCATGGAAGGAAAATCTTAAGAAATCAGTTTCACTCATTGAGTTTTTGTTGGAGAGAATTATACGAAATCAGTCTGATGCTCTCAAGATTGCTCAGGAGATTAAGGAAGTGATTTTACCTGAAATTAGTGTATTGCCGAGTGCTATTGATCAAGATTATTTTGTGAAATTAATTTCAGAAAAAACAAATATATCTTTGAGTGCACTTTCTCATGATTTACAGAAATTAAGAAATAAAAATATTGCCAATAAAGCCACAACCAAAGAACCAGGTTTCGCTCAAGTTGATGCGGGTGATGATTTTCAGAAAAAGCAAAAAACATTTCCGAAAAGCATCTCAAATATGTTTGGCTTGTTGTGGTATATAGAAGAAAAACATCAGAATTTATTTAGTAGCCTTGATTTATTTATTAAAAAATACAGCGCTGGTTTGTATGACACATGGCTTGAGCAGTGTGAATTAGATAAAGACAAGATTTTGTTTGAGGTTGAAATTATGATGACTCAAAATAACATGCATACTGCTTCAGATGAAGTTATGTCAGAGTTTATTATAAGTTTCATTCTTGATTTTTTGAGAATTTTAACAAAAGAATACAAACAAACTATTAGCAAGCTTCAGTATATTAATGATACGTCAAAGTCAGAATCAGTCATGAGAATTTTTACCCACATAATTATTATGATTGATAATTCTGATATACTAAAAAAAGAATTATATGGCACCAAAAAAAACAACAACTAAAAAAACATCTAAAAAGTCTGTTAAAAAAACAGTTACAAAAAAAGCACCAAAAAAAACAACAACTAAAAAAAGTGTTGTAAAAAAAACACCTAAAAAAGCTGTAAGAAAAACAGTAAAAAAGAAAGCGGGTGTGAAGCTAACCAAAAAAGAAAAACAAGAAGTAGATATTGCTACTTTGTTAAAAAAAGGAAAAAAGCGTGGGTTTATTTCTTATGATGAAATACTACAAGTATTTCCCACAATTGAAACAGATGTACTACTTTTAGATCTCATACATGAAAGTTGTGAGCAGTCTGGTATTGATATCATTGAGAGTGGGGACCTTCTCTCTTTAGATGAAGTTGATCCTTCTTTAAAAGGAAAAAGTCTCACAGCTGCAAGAGGGCATGATTCTATTCAAATGTATTTAAAAGAGATTGGTAAGCACAAGCTTATCAAGGCCGCAGAGGAAAGAGAACTTGCGCAAAGGATAGAGCAGGGTGATGACGAAGCTAAGAATCTCCTTGCTCGAGCAAACCTTCGGCTTGTGGTGTCTATTGCTAAAAAGTACTCAGGAAGAAGTTCAGATCTCACTCTTCTTGATTTAATTCAAGAGGGAAATCTGGGACTCTTTAAGGCTGTTGAAAAATTTGACTGGAATAAGGGTTTTAAATTTTCAACCTATGCTACTTGGTGGATACGTCAATCCATAACTCGAGCACTTGCTGATCAATCTCGAACAATTCGTATTCCTGTTCACATGGTGGAAACTATTTCAAAATACAAGCAGGTGTATCGAAGGTTATTCCAAGATTTGGGAAGAGAGCCGATGCCTGAGGAAGTTGCGACTGAAATGGGTGTTGAGGTTGAAAAAATACATGTGATAGAAAAAATATCTCAATCAACTGCTTCTCTTGAAAAGCCTATTGGTGACGATGATGATAAATCAACATTAGGTGAATTTATCGCTGATGATAAAATTCCACGCCCTGACCAAGACGCGTCTCAAAAACTACTTCAAGATCAAATACATTCTGTGTTGGAAACACTTTCTCCAAAAGAAAGAAAAATTCTTGAAATGAGATACGGTTTAACTGATGGTATTCAGCATACGTTAGAAGAGGTTGGACGTGAATTTGGTGTTACGCGTGAGCGTATTCGGCAAATTGAGGCAAAGGTGCATGAAAAACTGAGGCAAAATCCTGATATTCAAAGACTTCGAAACCATTTTGATTAAAAACAAACCACACTTTTTAACAAGTGTGGTTTGTTTTTTCTTTGATATAATAAAAATATGAGTTCACACAACAAAAAAACAATCCTTATAACAGGATTACTTGCGCTTGTGTTTGGTCTTGGGTCTATTATTTTAACTCCCTCATCTCAAACCAACCAACAATCAAACATTTTTCAATCGATTAGAAACTTTTTCTCTTCCAGTAGAGAAAGGCCACAACCACAACCAGAGTATCTTTTTGAAGAAGAATCAATCAAAGCGCTTCAGGAGCAACTTTTTGACTCAACAGTTATACATGTCAAACTCACACAAGAAACTGCTCAAACATACCGTCAGACTAATATGCTACCAAATAATCTCCAATCCCTCCTTGAACAATATCGACGCGTTTCACATCAACCAACAGTTAATCCAATCAAAAACCCAACACATCCCGTCTCATATTGGGTGACTTTTAACTTTGCTACTTTTGAAGATGCGCAAAGCTTTTTTACCGCCTCACATGAAATTCCAGAAGTTACAGCACAAGAACTCGACTGGAAACAAGAAACACAGATGGTTCCCAATGATGAATTCTATCAACCTGATTCTTCTCAGTCCTTGTGGGGACACAACATGATCAACATTCAAGCAGTATGGGACACTATCACTAACCCAGGTGAAGGAATACTTGTGGGTGTCCTTGATACTGGTATTTCAAATACAGGAGATGTTAATCATCCTCTTACTCACGCCGATCTTGTGGGTTCAGAATGGATAAACCCTAACGAAATCCCAAATAATGGTATTGACGATGACGGCAATGGCTACGTTGACGATTATCTAGGTGGTTTTGCTCCCGGTACTTTTCCACCTTATGAAGATCGAAGTGGTCACGGAACCCATGTGGCTGGAACCATTGGTGCAAGAGGAAACAATAGTATTGGACTTCCAGGAATTGCTTTCAGTTCAACCTTATTACCATTTAAATTTACTAATACAAATTCTTGGAGCCCTCAAACTTCTGTTCAGGGAATTGTTTATGCTACAGATCAGGGTGTTGATGTTATGAACAACTCATGGGGTGGGGTGTATAACTCTCTGATTGAAGATGCAGTTCTCTATGCTCACGATGCTGATGTTGTGGTTATCTCTGCGGCCGGAAACAATTCTGGACAAGATGTTTGTAATTTTTCTCCTGTAGGATCAGAATACTCCTTTGCGGTATCTGCAGTATCAAATAACGGAATGATATCAAACTTCTCTAACGTTGGAACTGGTATTGATGTGGCTGCTCCTGGTGGGATTACAGAGCAATTACTTATTTCAAATCAGCAAATCCTCTCAACCCGAACTCGGTATCCTAATCCAGGTATTTTATCGCTCCCTGTCACTGACTTGCAAGGAAATGAATACATCTCCATCAATGGAACCTCAATGGCAACTCCACACGTTTCAGGTGTAGCTGCAATACTTCGTCAACAATACCCAGACTGGAACAATGAACAAGTGTACTCAGCTCTTCGCCTCCTCACTAACAACTCAGGTGAATACTTTGCAGATGGTTTTGGTCACGGCATCTTGGACGCAAGTAATCTCACAAACTTGCCAAGTAACATGCCTGTTGCTAATTTGTATGAACCGCGAAACTGTACATCGTATCTCCCTTCTCAGATACCACTTCGATTTTCTGCGTATGTACCAGGCACACCAACTCCAGATTCTGTTCGCATTGAAGTTGCTGAGGGAACACAAGTGTCTGACCAAGATTTCACTCTTGTTGCTACTTTACAAACAGAAACCATTGATGATATTGGTTACATGTTAGATACATCTGACTGGAACTCCGGTGTGTACACTATTCGAATTCTTACTGAATATAATGGTGTGGTTGTTGAAGACAGGAATCAGATTTTTTATATGGGAGGGTGGGATCTGGTGCCTTTTGCTCCTGGTGGACAAACAAGTATTTCGGCAGATGGTAATTATTTTGTGACACACACACTCAGGTTGTTTGATACTAATGTTGTTGAACCATACAGTATGAATTCCATATCGTTGCTGACAGGTGCTGGTGCTTCTATTGATAAAAAAATTTCTGGTAATGGTCAGTTTGTTGTGTTTTCTTCTTCTGCCTCAAACCTCGTTCCAGGTGACACAAATGGAGTGCAAGATGTTTTTGTGCACGATCGAGAAACTGGTATCACTGAACGAGTCTCAGTATCAAGTCAGGGTGAACAAGGAAATGGTGTGTCACAGAGACCTTCTATCTCAGCTGATGGTCGCTATGTTGCGTTTAATTCAAGTGCCACCAATCTCGTTCCAGGTGACACAAATGGAGTGCGAGATGTTTTTGTGCACGATCGAGAAACTGGTATCACTGAACGAGTTTCTGTATCAAGTGATGGTCAACAGGGGAATGGTCACTCTGATCTTTCTTTAGAATCTTCCATCTCAGCAGATGGACGCTTTATTGCTTTTAAGTCGAATGCCTCAAACCTCGTTCCAGGTGACACAAATGGAGTTCGAGATGTTTTTGTGCACGATCGAGAAACTGGTATCACTGAACGAGTCTCAGTATCAAGTCAAGGTGAGCAATCTAATAATACCTCAAATGATGTTACAATTTCATCAGGTGGTCGGTTTGTTGTGTTTAATACTCATGCATCAAACCTTGGTGCTTACGGGGGGGCTCAAATAGTTGTTCATGATCGAGAAACTGGAATGACAGAGCTAGTATCTATTTCAAATAATGGAGATTATGCAAATAGTTCTAGTCATCGCCCTACCATCTCTGAAGACGGTCGGTTTGTTGTGTTTAATTCTCTTGCTTCAAACCTTGCGCCAGGTGACATTAATGGGACTTGGGATGTGTTTGTTCGTGACAGAGAGGTTGGATTAACAAAGTTAGTATCTGTTGATAAGATTGGTGGTATAGGTCTTTCTTTTTCTGATTTAGCTAGCATATCAGCAAATGGTCAGTATATTATATTCCGCTCCTATTCCTACAACTTCCCTCCATATAACACAAATAGTTCACGTGCATTCCTTGTTAAACTTTGGGATACTGTGTGCCCGGGTGATTTCAATGGGGACGGGGCCGTAAATACTTCCGATTTAGCTGTGATGCTTAGTCAGTTTGGTTTAACTAGCGACGATCCAAATTTTAACCCTCTCGCTGATTTTGATAATAACGGCATTATCAATATTTTGGATTTATCAATATTTTTAACATATTTTGGTCAATTGTGTGGAGATATTAGTATTCCAGATTTAAGTGGAGAGA
>SKGB01000055.1 GCA_007117675.1 Candidatus Nomurabacteria bacterium
AAATAAGCAAACAAGATCTCATCAAAAAAACATTTTTATTTTTATTAGAAAGAGAACCAAACACTTCTATATTAAATCATTTCAATTTGAAAGATGTTCGTAAATATTTTTCTGATTTTGAAGATATCATAAAAAATTAGATATCAAAAAACATAAGGGATAAAAACGAGACACCCAACGATAATTGCAATAATAGATGCAATTAAAACAGCTCCTGCGGCAACGTCTTTTGTGTCTCGTGCATACGGATGATATTCGGGAGATGTTAAATCTATGTCTATTTCTATTGCAGTATTAAAAGTTTCTGCAACAAAAACAAATCCTATTGCAAATATAATGACGATCCACTCAATAACAGAAATTGAAAAATACCACCCCAAAAACAAAACCGAAACAGTAACCAATATATGTATCCATGCATTATGTGTGGTTTTTAAAAATAACACTATTCCCTTGCCTGCATGCACAAAACTTCTTGCTCTTTTAATAATTGAAAATTCTCTTTTAGAGTCTAATCTTTGATTCATATATTATTTATTATATCAGAATAATTATAAAATAATTCACTTTTTTCAAAATTTCTGATATTATTCTCTTCATGCCGAGGTGGCGAAATTGGTAGACGCACTTGCCTTAGGAGCAAGCGGGGCGACCCATGGAGGTTCGAGTCCTCTCCTCGGCACATAAAATAAATGAACCGGAAGCAAATAACTTTCGGTGATTTTATTTTGATAGCAAGAGAGATCACATAAATAATAATTCTTCATTTATTTTTTGATTTTATCACTATTTTTGATACTATATCTAGTATGCTCGGGTGGCGGAATTGGTATACGCGCACGACTTAAAATCGTGTCCCGAATGGGATACGGGTTCGACCCCCGTCCCGAGCACCTCATCCGTCCATAGCTCAGCTGGTAGAGCACCCGCCTCTTAAGCGGATGGTCGCAGGTTCGAACCCTGCTGGACGGACATAAAATAAATGAACCAAATGCGTGAGCGTTTGGTGATTTTATTTTAGTTCGTATCAAAGGGTTCGAAAGACGGAGGCCCAGGGTCCCAGCGTCTGAAAGACCTGGGATGGCCGAGTCGGGGTCGCGGAAATTTTATGAAATAAAATTATCTGTGACCGAACCCTACTGGACGGACATAAAAAGTTAAACCAAAGATGCAGCGCATTTCGGTTTTTACTTTTTAGTTCTTATATAAAAACCCCTTATTTTTCAATATTTTTACTTGACTTTTATATAAAAATATGTTAGTGTTTTGCCCAGAGAGGTGAGCTATTTTACACACATTATGTCTTAAACTTTTGATTCTCAAGTGAGAGTCGCATAATGTTATGTAAAATTTACCAAGCTCTTTCAGACAGAAATGATCAATATTGAACAGACAGACTCCATTGACGGGGATAACCCTTCTCGTCAAGCAACAATCCTCATCGTGCACATTCTGTGTATTTTGGGGATATCTTTGACAACGACTTTTTTCCAAGTGTTACTTCTGCTGATAGCGGGGTTTGAAGAATTTGCAAAGGAATACCTCAAAAACGGGAGTTTTCTTCCTCTCACTCTCCTGCTTTCAATTCCACCGATTTGGTGGTATTTGAAAAACGGATATCTGAATCCTGGGGCAAACCGAATTCAAGCCACTGACAATCAGTTTTCTCCTTCTCAATTTGTAGATGGAGGGACACAATTCATTGTCTATCAAGCAGGTTTTGCCCTAAGGTACCCCTGGGAAAGACTCCAAGGAAGGGAGGTGACAGTGGAAAACCAAGAGGCCCTAGGGACAAAGACGGTCACTATCACCATAAAAAAAGCGGCTATTGAGGTTAGGGTGAAGGGATTGTGGAGAGTTTATCTCCCTCGCCTCTCGTTTTTCATTCAGAACATAGAAAATCGAGAGATTGTCCTGGAGCAACTCAAGAGTCTAATTAACCAAACTCTTGAAGAGTTCTGTGCCAATCAGTGCAAGGACACTAATGATGCCAGAAAAAGGCAAACAGAGATAGCTAAACACATATTTGATGTTGTTTATCCTGTTTATCTGGAATACGGCATTGAGTTAGTGGCCCTTAATTTCTCGAAGTTCGACTATTCTGAAGATACTCAGAAAGAGTTGAACAAGATTCTTGAACTTGAAGCAACGCGAGAAGTTGCGGAAAGGATCAAAAATCCTGAAAAATTCCGCTTGGCTGCTGCGGCAAGTGGTAAGGCGGGGGTCAAGGTGTCGAAAGACATCAGGGAAATCAAAATGACTCCAAAAACTGCCGAAGCTCTTTCAAAAATGGGGCTTGGCGGGGCGGTAGCCCTAGGGTTACACGAAGGAGGTAATAAGCAATGAAGACATACTTTTTCTTACTTCTGGGACTTTTCTTTTTTGCTCTCCTTATTCGGACTTGTTCCGGAGGTGGAAGCAAAGAGAATATATCATCAGACCAACCATCCTTCGCCTCATCCTACACTCTCGTCATGAGGGCCCAAGATGGGGTCCAATTTGACCCTCCGAGAACTTACAGGCTCATCTCTCAGTCTCCAACTGAGGTGGTTCTGGGGTTCAATAATCCGGGCGGCCTGTTTCAAATGGGTCAAACGGAAGGGAGGATCCGCTTCAATCCATACACCCTTCGAGGTAATTGGATTGTAAGATCAGGATCAATCGTGCAAGGTGGTACAATTCACCTGGCACACAGGAAACACGGCGGGCTAGACTTCAAGTTGTGGTACGAACTAGGAGTCACAACGGAAGTACAAGAAGCCTAC
>SKGB01000020.1 GCA_007117675.1 Candidatus Nomurabacteria bacterium
CGTCCTTTTGGACTCATCAGTCGAGACAATACATCTCGAGACAGAAGGAAAAAGAGAATTCTCTTTTTCCTTTACTTATGAATAAATTTGGTTTTCCAACGACTCCGTCTGCCTTCCTCCACAGGGAAACAGAGTTTCCCCGACCCCCTTCCCGTTCGATTCCCTGTACTGAAAATCAAGTAAAGAAAAAACGTCTTAATTAAAAATTAAGACATTTTTTCTTTATGTGACCCTACGGGGAATCGAACCCCGATTTCCAGGATGAAAACCTGATGTCCTAACCGTTAGACGATAGGGCCAAATATGTATATGTATAAATATTCCAGATGTTATTTATCTTATTCAGGTTTTTGAAAACCTGATGTCCGCTTACCATCTTTCTGGTTAGATAATAAAGCTTACTGTGTCTTTCTAGACGAAAAACAGTATACCAAAAAAACGTGAAAAAGCAATAGAAAAAAGTCAGGAGTACCCCTGACTTTTTTGTTTTGTTTCAAGTGATTTAAGAAAAGGATTAAAGGATTCGAAAAAATCTCTCATCCTTCCAAAAAAGCTTGAAAGTCTTTGAATCTCTTGAACGTTACTGAAATGCAAATCAAAAAGATCGGCATAGTACACATCGGTGAAAGAATCCTTTACACACTCAATACTTTCAATGACCTCAAAATCTTCGCGCTTCAAACGAAATAGTACAACATAGGGCATGTAGTTTTCGCACGCTTCTACAAGGACCTGTTCCAAATCAAAAGCGCTTGAAAAGGGATACCAGTCATCCACAAATAATTTTACATACTCATGTCGCAAAGCATTTTGGTCAAAAATAAAGACCATTTTTGATGGATCATACTCTTCAAACTCTTTTGGGAGCAGGAAATAAAAATCAGCATCTTCTTCTTCCGCAAGACTATTCTTCCGATTAAAATACTTACGAGCAAGATCATCTTGAAGTGTCACAACAAACAAAGCGGTTTCAGATTCAGACATAGCTGTATATTTAAGGGGTTTCGTATTCAAATTACTCAAAAATAGTAATATTGTCAAATAGCATGAATTCGTTATACTACAACCATGCGTATCCTATCCATAGAAACATCCTGTGACGAAACAGCAATTTCAATATTGGAAGTGAAGGGTGGAAAAGATTCACCTGTTTTTTCTATTCTTGGAGACGAAACATATAGCCAAATCGCAATACACACTGAATACGGAGGCGTGTTCCCCAATCTTGCAAAACGAGAACATGCAAAAAACCTCCCAACTATTCTTGAAAAAGTTTTGAAAGAAGCACATCTTTGGAGCCAAGGAACAACATCGGTGGACACAGAAACATTCAACACCACACTCTCTCGAGAACCAGAAATGGCAAAAGACTTGTTAGAAAAAATCTCACACATTACCCCTCCCCAGATAGATGCCATTGCTGTGACTACGGGTCCAGGTCTTGAGCCAACGCTCTGGATCGGCATCATGTTTGCGCGAGCGCTTTCGCTTACTTGGAACATCCCTATCACACCAGTCAACCACATGGAAGGACATCTTCTTTCGGTTCTTATAGACAACAGTACCAAAGAAAACAACACTATCGATTTTTCAAAACTTCACTTCCCTATTGTTGGACTTCTTGTTTCTGGAGGTCACACTGAGCTTGTGGTGATTACACGTATTGGTGAATACAAAAAAATAGGACAGACTCTCGACGACGCTGTAGGAGAAGCCTTTGACAAGGTGGCACGAGTACTCGACCTTCCCTACCCAGGCGGACCAAAGATTTCAAATCTCGCACAACAAGGAAAAGAAAATCCTCTTGTAACACTTCCTCGCCCAATGCTTCGTTCGGATGATTATAATTTTTCTTTCTCAGGACTCAAAACCGCAGTCTTGTATCTTTCAAAAAAACTCCAGGAACAAAATCTTTGGGATAAACAAATACAAGCAGATATCGCTCGAGATTTTGAACACGCAAGCTGTGAAGTACTGTTGAAAAAAACACAAAAGGCCGTCGAGGAGTTTGGCGCACAAGCAGTGATTGTGGCGGGAGGCGTCGCAGCCAATACCCACATACGAGAAGAGTTTGAGAAACATATATCCGTACCACTTTTTGTACCAAAACAAACACTAACAGGAGACAACTCTGTCATGATTGGTATTGCTGGATATTTTCAAATACAAAACGGCGCACCGCAATATTTGTACGGAAGTGAACACAACCCAGACGAAATCAAAGCAAACGGAAACTGGAGTGTTGATGAGAAATAAAAAAAGCCACACAGCATTTGCGTGGCTTTTTGTTTTGGTCTTAAATTTTCTTGAAAATCTAGAGTGTTCCTTCACTCCAATCACGAGCAAAGGAATCTCTGTCAAGGAAATTGTCAGTGAAAGACTGTGGAGGATTTCCACCAGATAATTGACGAAGCTTTTTACACGAGGTCACAACTAGATAATACTCCTCGCTACCAGGAACCTCAATCAAAAATGGAATACTGTATGGCTCATCCAAAAGGCCCACTGCCTGCGGATGAACAAAGGGTTGCTCATACCCAGACTGCTCTCTTTTGAAGTAAGAGTATTTAGCAGGACCAACTAACTTAACCCGACCACGCGTCTGAAATGGCTTATCTTTCTGAAAGATTATTCTCGGAACTTGACCAGTCGTCTCATAATAGAAACGCCCGAGTAAGGCAGCGGTAGTGTCGGATCCATTCCAGCCGAGCAGTCCGTTC
>SKGB01000021.1 GCA_007117675.1 Candidatus Nomurabacteria bacterium
CATTCCAAACAATGGGTTTATTAAAATTTTCAGACAACTGCACTCTTATTTCGTTAATATTTTGAAGAGCCCTGTCCGCTTGGACACTCAAGCGCTCAGTGTTTTTTTTCTTGTCATAAATATACCGAATACCCATCTCTTCAGATAAACGAGAGGCATTCATATGGTTTATATTGAGCTCATAATTTAAATTTACTAATTCTAATTCACTATTTTTAGGACCAGAGACTTCCTCTTCTTTCTTGCGACTCAGTTCTTCAAGTATATTCTGAGCATTAGACGCCGAGAAATTTCTTATCCCTTTCTCTTGAAGTTGTTGTGATATTTTTTTGTCATATAAATGCTCTTGTAGTACAACACCTTGCTTTGAAGTATTAAAAATTTCTTCCGCAAACTGCATCGCATAAAAAGAATTGTCTGTTGCGGTGTCAGATAACATATCTTTTAGATAAGTCTTCTCCTCCCCATCAACTTCTCCATTTATAATTTTTTCCAAACTATCCTTTCTAAACTTTACCGCATTAATACGTTGATCTAACATAGAAGACATGGAGTCAAGTCTCATTGAAGACTTATCATTACTTCTCCGCCAAAGATTAGATACCTGATCCTGATTCTCCTTCGTAAAATTCCTGAATTTTGATATAAAACCATCATTCTCATGTTTATATATGAAATCAAAAAATACACTATTGATGTCTTGAAACTCTTGAAACTTCGCTTCCACCTCATTATACAAAGCTTCATTAGAATGATTTGTAAAAAAATCTTCAATATTTTCATACTCCTCTTCTTTATTTTTATATTTTTCTTGAATTTTCGTGACATCTGAAGCGGTATAATATTCTCGCAAAGCATCATCTCCAAACTTCTCTCGAAGGGCATCAAAACCGTCTATATCACGATTATAGAAAACATATCGTCTCTCTGTCATATTTTGAGGTGCGCCAATTCTTTCTACCTCTTGTGTTATTTCAGAAAAAAGCTCGTATTTTGCTTGATGCTCTTGTTCTTGTTGTTGTTTCTCCAATTCAGCCAAACCTTCCGGAGTCTTGTGGTACACTTCAGTACGCTTTTCTTGAAGACCTGCAATTTTCTCTTCCAATTCTTGAATCTGTTGACCCACCTCACCCTCTTGCGTTTTCAAACCCTCAAGAGCTTCATCATCTGCACCAAAAATCTCCTCCTTCACACCTTCCTCATTTAAGATATCTTCAGTTTCCTCAGAAGATTTTAACTCTTTAACCGCCTGTCGTTGCCCTGAAATATTTTCTAGACGCTCACCACGAACAGAAGCAAGACGAGATTCAAGCTCTGCCTTTTCTTGCCTAAGTTTTTGAAGTTCAGAATCAATATCTTGCAATTCTTTTTGCACAGATTGTTTTTGCTGCTCTTCAAGCTCCAACTGTTTTTGTTCTTCAGCTTTTTTTTCTTCTTCTTTTTGCTGCTTAAGCAATCTTGCTTTTTCTACGGCAGATAATGCATTTGGGTCTTTATCCATATAACATACAAGACTATATTTATAATAGTTTTATTATATCAATAAAAAATACCTTCAAAAAAAATAAAAACCACAAGACATTATGATTTTTATTTTGTCAAAATGACTGGGCCTTGCTCTGTAATCGCAACAGTATGTTCAAAGTGAGCGGAAAGTGATCCATCATAGGTGACATAGGTATACTCGTCTTCAGTCACCGCAACTTCGTCACCTCCCAAGGTAAGCATGGGTTCAATAGCAATCACCATCCCCGGAACAAGTTTTTCTCCTGTTCCTGGTTTTCCATAGTTTGGAATATACGGGTCTTCATGCACAGAATAGCCAACGCCGTGCCCTGCCAAGATTTTTACAATTCCATATCCGTGAGGTTTTACAAAACTCTCTATCGCATGACCAATATCACCCACGGTATTGCCAGGCTGAGCAGCCTCTATTCCTTTCTCTAAAGCTTTTTTTGTTGCTTTAAGCAAAGCCTCAACCTTTTCAGAAACAAAACCCACAGGGACAGTAATAGCCGAATCTGTGATGAGATTCTTATGCTCAACACCAAGGTCAAGAGAAACTATATCACCCTCTTCTAAAATAATATCTTCCAAGGGAATCCCGTGCACAACCTCGTCATTTACAGACACACACAAAGCAGCCGGATAAGGATACGAAACCCCTTCAGGAGTATAGTTGTAAAATGCTGGCCTCATACCATACTCTTCAAGCATTGCACGCGCAAGAGTATCAAGCTCCATAGCAGACACACCCGGCTGAACAGCCTCTTGTAGAGTCTGCAAAATAAAAGCGTGAACCTTTCCAGCTTCGCGCAAAATATCTATTTCTTCTTTTGTTTTTATATTAACCATACATTCGTGTCCCTTCAAAATCTTTTCCTTCTATATATTTTTGAAGTGATGATAAATTTTCTCCATTGATAATAGCAACCTCAATATCATTTTTTTGTGCAAAACGAGACGCAACAGGATCAAAGGGTGAACTCATCCCTGGTGTCCACTCTTTTGGAATAATATCCAAATAACTAGACCAGTCCAGCTCCTCAAACTTTTTTGCATTGGAATCTTTGCGTGGGTCAGATTCATACACATAATCAATATTAGAAAGATTAATGACACGAGAAGCTCCTAAATCTTTAGCAGCGATAACCGCCCCCATATCAGAACTGTTTCCCGGCTCATGCCCCGCCCCCACAACCACAGGACTATCAATTTCCTCAAAAGGAAACGGGTGCCAGACCACTGCATCGTGGGCATAGTCTTCAAACAACATTCTCAAAAGTTGTGCATTTAGTCGAGTAGAATAAATACCCATCCAATCAATCGTCTGAGCAGAAAGGTCGGCAACCTCTCGCAAGGCATCTTGATACACTCGAGCTGTTTTTCCTCCGCCTGTAATAATACAAAAACTGTATCCTTGTTCAACATAATTTTTTATAAGTGACACAAAATCACTTAAAAAAGAAATGTTTGGTTCTTGTGGAATCATAATAGAACCACCCAACGATATAACAATTTTTTTATTATTACTCATAATACTCATAACAATTATGATTGTAATCGAGAAATAATTTGCTCATGCACAGATTCGACTGTCTGTTCTCCATTGACTTCAATAAAAGTATAGTCAGGGTGCTCATGAAAATATGACATAGCAGGAACAACGTGCCACTCAAACCACGAAAGACGACTTTTGATATATTCATCAGTGTCATCTTTTCGTCCTCTCTCTTTCATTCTTTTGAAAGACCAGTCATCAGAAACATTAATATAGACCACAACAGGATTTTTTTGATTGTAAAATTTAAGAGCCGAATCAAGAACAGGAGCCTCAGTTGTTCTTCGACACACACCATCAAGAATAAGGTTTTGAGTTCCGTCATACTGCTTGATAAAAGCATCGGTCCACAACCATACAGGCAAAAACACAGGAAGCAAGCCACCGTTATCCAAAACATTTTTTGTTAGTGATGCAGTGTGTGAGTTTGAGTTAATAAAATCACGAAAACCCTGCCCTGTTTCAATAAAAAGAGATTTTCTTTCACTGGTTTTTTCTAAATATTCACCAAGTAGTTTTGCTTGTGTTCCCTTACCAGAACCTGATTTTCCAAAAAAAATAAATGTTTGTGGATTATTCATGTATATATTAGTTAAAGTTACACGCAATTATAGCAAAAAACAACAAAAGCCACAAATGCGGCTTTTGTTGTTTTTGTACTGTATTTTAGTATTGCCTCATTGCAATCGCTCCATCAATTTTTTTCAAAAGATCAAGGATTACAGAAACTGCAATAAGTAGAGCAGTACCACCAATCGCAAGAGTTGCGATACCGGTAAGTTGCTGCATTAAAATCGGAAGAACAGCAACAAGCCCTAGGAACAAAGCCCCAAGGAAAGTTACTCGACTTACAATCTTCGAAATATACGCTGTGGTCGCTACTCCAGGGCGAATGCCTGGAATAAATGCTCCATTTTTTTGTAGGTTTGTCGCAACAGCTTCAGAATCAAAAGTAATTGCAGTATAAAAGTAAGTAAAACCAAATACAAGCAAGAAGTAAAAGATTGAATATACAGCTGTTGAATTCAAAAACCAATTCATCGCCCCTACCAAAGAAACTGCAAACCCGCTTGTAGAATTAGCCAAGAAAGAGATAAGCAACTGTGGGAAAAGCAATATTGCAAGCGCAAAGATGATAGGCATCACACCCGCCATGTTAATACGAAGCGGTAGAAAACTATGAACAGTCCCAGCCCCGCTCCCCTGTCGAGAAGTATTTGCATACGTTGTTGGGACTAGACGTTCAGCTTCTGAAACTAAAATCACACCAGCAACTACAACAATAGAAAGGGCAAGAAATCCAAGATACAAAGGAAGTTCAGCAACATCAAATATAAAACTAAACTGTGAAATCTGACTTGGAAGTGCGGCAACGATACCCGCAAAAATCAAAAGCGAAACACCATTACCAATTCCATATTCTGAAATAAGCTCACCAAGCCATGTCAAGATAAGAGAACCAGCGGTAATAGCAGCGAGATTTGCAGCTGTTTGCAAAAATGTTGGGTTCACCAAGACACCTTGTTGTTGTAGTAACATGATAAGTCCAAAACCTTGAACAAGCGCAAGAGGAATAGTAAGAACTCGAGAAATTTGAGTAAATCGCTCTCGTCCCATAGCCCCTTCCTCATGATACATAGACTTGAGCCGTGGACTCATAACCGTAAGCAGCTGCATGATAATAGAAGCGGTAATAAATGGCCCCACACCAAGCATTGCTAGAGAAAGAGTTGAAAGACCCCCTCCAGAAAAGATATTGAGAAGTCCGAAAAATTGATTTCCTTGCAAGAGACTTTGTAGTTGAAATATATCAACTCCTGGAATTGGAATAGAAGCAAGCAATCGAAACGCAATCAAAACAAACAAAACAAAGAATATTTTTTTTCTGAGAGTTGAATCAGTAAATACTGTTTTTAATTTTTGCCAAAATGTCATGATATTAGTATATCACTCAACACACAATACAACATGTGTGCATCGTGTGTATTTATGCTTTTAATTTCCCGCCTGCTGCTTGTATTTTTTCAATAGCAGTTTGAGACGCAGTACAACCAATAACCATAATCTTTTTTGTCAAATCTCCATTTGCAAGAATTTTTACATCTGGAATACGTCCCCCTTTTCTCGTAACAAAACCCTTTTCCACTAATACTTTTGGTGACACCAAACTGTTGTTGTCAAAAGTTTCCAGAGTTGCAAGAGTTACTATTGTTGGTTTTTGAGCGCTTGCGTTTACAGTTTGAGCTCGGTTTTTTCCGTGCCCTCGCAATTTTGGAATCTTTTTAATCATATCCCGATACGCAGGACGCCCTGCACCACTTGCGTGCTGCCCCTGACCTTTGTGACCTCGTCCTGAGGTTTTTCCACGAGTCCCTCCTCGACCTACGGTCTTTTTCTTTTTGTTAGGAGTTGCTCGTTTTAATTCATGAATTTGCATAATATTATAGTAAGGTAAAAATAATTTTTTTACGCTTGTTTCTTATCTGCAATAGTTTTTTCGACCTTTTTATTTTCTGCTGAAGCAACCTCATTATACGCAGGATTAATTTGAGAAAGCGCTTTAAAAGTTGCTCGAATATTATTGATTGGATTTTTACTTCGAGAAAAAACCTTAGCAGTAATATCTGTCATACCTGCAAGAATAAAGAGGTTTCGAAGAGAAGACCCCACCACAAGACCTTTGTCTTTGTTTGGAGAGATCCACACTCGTGAAGCATTGTATTTTGCCTCAACCTCATGTGGAATAGACATATTTTTTGTTCGAGGAATAGTAATCATGTTTTTCTTTGCGTCCTGCAAAGCTTTATTGATAGCAAGCGATGTGTCGTTTGATTTTCCTAAACCAAATCCAACACGACCCTTTTTATCACCAATAAGCATTGCAACAGAGAAAGAGAAACGTCGCCCTCCCGCCATCACACGTGTCACACGTCGAATATTTACAAGTTTTTGATCGAACTCAGGTTTTGGTCGTTCTGAGAAACGTCCTTGACCCTGACCTCCTGGGCGCCGCCCTCCTGGTCGAGACTCAGACTGCTGACCTCCTGGACGTCTACGAGTTGTTCGTGGAGCAAATTTCGGCGCACTAGTAGCGCTCACTGCTTCTACTTTATTTGATTGTGTATTTGTTTCAGTCATATAATTTAGAATTGAAGTCCCCCTTCTCGTGCGCTATCTGCCAAAATTTTTACTCGACCAATGTATTTGTATCCATTTCGGTCAAACACAACAGTTGTAATATTTTTTGCCTTTGCTTCTTTCGCAATAGCCTCCCCCACAGCTTGAGCACGTTCAGCTTTAGAACCAGAAGTCATTTTTCTATCAGATGCAGAAGCTAGTGTTGTTTGACTTGCGTCATCAATTAGCTGTGCATATATAAATTTGTTTGATCGGAACACTGACAATCTTGGTCGTTCAGCTATTCCTTGTACTTGCGAACGAATTCGTTTTTTAATTCGGAAACGTTTAGCAAGTTTAAGATTTTTTAATAGTTTCATAATATATCTTTATAATGAGACAAGAATACTAAGATTTCTTACCTTGCTTACGTCTGATAAATTCACCGTCATATCGAATACCTTTACCTTTATATGGTTCTGGCTTCTTCAATGCGCGAATCTTTGCAGCAAACTGCCCGACACTTTCTTTATTAATACCAGAAATGGTAATGGTGTTTTTTTCTACCGCAACTGAAATGTCCTCCGGCACCACAACATTAACCTCGTGAGAAAATCCCAAGTTTAGTGTTAGAGTATTTCCATTTAAAGCAACACGGAACCCTACCCCTTCTACAATAAGTTTCTTTTCATATGGAGTATTTACACCGTCTACCATGTTTTTAATATGTGACGCATATGTCCCCCACAACGCAAACGCAAAGTTTGAATCGTTAATTGGTTGTAATGTAATCTCAGAACCATTGATAGAAATCTCAACATCATTTTTAAATGATCGTGAAAGTTCACCTTTTGGCCCCTTTACTGCAAGGTCCCCCTTTTCAAGAGTTACAGTTGTTCCTTCGGGTATTGTTATGATTTGTTTTCCTACTCGTGACATATAATTACCAAATCTTAAACAATGCCTCTCCTCCAACCTGCTCTTGTCGAGCACGTTTTCCATCTAGGATTCCTTTTGGAGTAGACAATACTAATAATCCATATCCGTTCTTAATAGGACGAATATCTTTTGTTCCAAAATACATTCGACGTGATGGTTTTGAAACTCGCGCAACATTTTGTACACGTGGTTTTTTATCAGCGTACACAAGCTCAAGCTCAAGTACTGGAAAACCACTTTTTGCTGTTTTTTTGTTCACTGATTTTAAGTATCCATTTTTCAACAAACACTCAGCGATAGCGTGCTTGTACTTTGAATACGGAACAGAAACAGACTCATGTCGAGCCATGTTTGCGTTTCGTATCATAACAAGCATATTTGCAACTTTATCCATATATATTAAAAGAAGGAAATGCGTAAAAAACTATACACATAACGTTCTTGTGTTTACCATGAAGACTTACGCACTCCCGGAATCATTCCTTCGTTTGCAAGTTCACGAAATTTAATTCGAGACATTCCGAAATCTCGGAGATATCCTTTTGCTCGACCTGTAAAAGCACACTGATTTTTTCTTCGGCTTGGAGATGAGTTTCGAGGAAGTTTTTGCAAACCTTCCATATCACCCGCAGCTTTCAAAGCAGCACGCTTTTCGGCATATTTTTGGTACATTCGCTCACGCTTAATATTGCGAGCGACGATTGATTTTCGTGCCATTCGTACGATAACGGATATCACATACACACTATTGGAGGCAGTGTCTTTTTGACACTGAATTCAAGAGAATACATGGATCCGTTTACTATATTTATAATGTTTACTTGCATACATACAAGTTATCCCATACTACATGGATAGACATAGTATGTCAATAAAAAAAGACCCGTCAAAGAAAGACGGGTCTCCTAAACCTTAAAACCAAAAATATTCTCAACTCTCATGAAAACAAAATCAAAAACAGTACCTGAGTTAAGAACCATGATTCTTTATTACTATAGTCTAAAAAACACAATTTGTCAAATTACCTTCCAACCTAATCCACCACCACTCCATTTGAAAGTGTAATAGGATCTAACTCACATCCCATAAACTTGTTAGCTTGTCTTGATGTGGTTTGATACCACCACCCAGTTGCTTGTGAGAGGTTCCAAGGTTTCAATACAAAGTCTTTGTATCGTGTTTGGAATTCTTTCACTGCGTTCACTGATTGAGTATCGAGTATATTTGAATTAATATCAAGACTTTTTCCCAACAACACATTCAGGAAGTTTTTGATTCGAGGCACATCTGAGTTTGATTCACCTGGTCGTGTCAGTTGTGTGAATACTGGACACCCAAGGGCCTCTCCACACATGATTGCATTCATCTTTGCTGATGTTGTTGTGTATACAATTCCAGTTGCTTGAGTGATCCCCCACGGAGCAAGGATTTCAAGTGCATACTTTGATTGAAAGGCACGAACAGCTTGTTCTGTTTGGGTGTCATATATACCAGTCACTTCAATGCTTGCTTGTTCATATTGGTTTAAGAAGTTTTGAATTTCTCTCACCATATCTGGGTTATTGTTGTCACCAAGTCGAATTGGAGTAGGTGCAATGATGAGAGCCTGACATACTCCAGTATTGTTGATAGGTGTTGGTGTGTTTAGTTGTGGTGTTTGCACTTCTTCTTGTTCAGTTTGTGTTTGTATTGATACAGGAGAACAAAATGAAGTAATTTGTTCTGTACACAGTATCACAGCAGATCCTGATACAGCTGATGAGGAGGATGAAGATTGGGTAACAGGGATAAGTATGGTGAAGACACTTTGTGTTGTTTTTTCTGCAAATGGATTACTTGTAAATACTTCAAGTGTGTATTCACGATTTCCTTCCAAAGCTGTTGGAAGTGTCAGCGTCCAGTTTCCCTCACCGTCTGTTGCAAGCTCGTCATCTACACCAAGCTCATATTCAACATCATCCAAAGATACACGAAGGAATATTGCATTTTCCTCGTCCCACTCACCAGTGATAGTGGTTGCTGTTTCTTCAGGGGTTACGATGGATGAATCATTGACGAAGAGGTTAACAATATACACCTGATCCTTATCATCAAGTTCAGCAGTTATCAAATTCTCAGTTGAAAAAGTAAACACAGCTACAGGACCATCCGGAGTAGACGCAATAGAAATTGGAAGATAGCTACTAAAACCGTCTGAAAAATTACCATCTGGACGGAGAGAAATTATATATGTTTTTTCAGTAACAAGATTTCTAAGATAAATTTGATCAAACAAAGGAATATTAAAACCTTCAACTAAGTTAGAAGATCCTGACGTAAACGCAACAAATGTCCCATCGGCTGAGATGCTAGCTTCTGTTGAATATGAATCACCTTGACCTCCATCACTCCCAACAGACACCAGACTTGTCTCACCTGTTTGACGGTCGTGAACAAATACATGCCCATCATCACTCGTCCCACCAGGAACAAGATTAGTTGCCTGAGACTCAAACACCACATAGCGACCATTGCCTGAAATCGCTTTTCGAGCGGAATAAGAATAACCATTAGCCTCTACCCCATCACTTGAAACAGAGACCAAGATAGTTTCCCCTGTCTGGCGATCATGAAGAAACACTTGACCAGAACTAGAACCACCTAACACCAAATTAGTCGCATTAGAGGGAAAAGAAACAAAACGACCATCGGCTGAAATTGAAGGATTATAAGAAGAGTTATTTGCAGGATCACCACCACCATGAACTGTAGAAATCAGAGTTGTATCTTGTGTCCCCACCTCATAAACAAAAACCTGACCTCCAGACATGAAAACAACAAATTGACCATCTGCCGAAATTGCTGGATCTTGAGCAGAATTATTAGGTGGTGAAACCAGTATTGTTTGCCCTGTCTGGCGATCATGAAGATAAATACGAGAAATACACATTGCATCGCCAACACAAAACTCATCTCCCCCCAACA
>SKGB01000009.1 GCA_007117675.1 Candidatus Nomurabacteria bacterium
CCCAATATTGTTCGTGATTTACTAAGGCTTGATGTTGAAACTCTTGAGGTTTATGATGATCATACTTTTAAGCTTGGTTTAAAATTTTTTAAAGACTTTCTTAAAGATAAAGGTTTTTTTGGTGCTTTAAAATATGGTTTTAGTTTCATTCCTGAATTATTGCTTATGTTACGGGGAGGCATTCCTAAATTTGTTGTGTTGGTGGAATTTGCCTCTAATTCCCTTGACGAGATTGAACAAGAAATTGAAGAAGCTCGTGAAATGATGCTTAATCATAAGCTATCTTTAAGAGTTTTAAAATCAGACCATGAAATGCAGAAATATTGGGACATTAGAAGAGATTCTTTTAAACTATTGTCTGATCATACAAAAAAACTAAGAACAGCACCTTTTATTGATGATATTGTTGTACCTGTGGAGACCTTACCTAAATATATTCCTGCTTTAACAAAAGTTTTGGATGAATATAATTTACTGTATACGATAGCAGGACATCTTGGAAATGGTAATTTACATGTGATACCGCTTATGGATTTTAATGATCCTAAAACAGAACAGGTAATACTTGAGTTGTCTCCTAAAATATATGAACTAGTTTCAGAATTTTCAGGCTCTATTACTGCTGAGCATAATGATGGTTTAATACGAACCCCTTTTGTTGCGGGAATGTTTGGACAAAAGATGTATACTGTGTTTGAAGAGCTTAAGTCAATGTTTGATATTTTATACATGTTTAACCCTAAGAAAAAAGTTGGGGGGACCGTCAGTGATATAAAGAAAAATATTATCAAGCCTAGACAATAAAAATATGTGTTTTCTGATTAGTTTTTATGTAAGAAATTTTCCTGTTTTTCGTCTATACTAATAAGGATTATAATAGTTAATGTATAAAAATATCGCCATGTTAAAAAATAAAATGTATGTTTTCTATATTGTGTTTCTGTTTTTTACTTTTGTTTTGCCTGTGCAAGTTTTTGCTCAATTATCTCCACAAGAAAGGGCTGCTATGGAAGCACAGTTGGCAAATCTTGAAGCGGAAATTGCTCAACAAGAGGCTATTTTGAATAGTCAGCGTGTAAAATCAAGTAGTCTCCAAAGAGAGATTGAGGTTTTAAGAGCCGAGCTGACTCAGGCCAGAGCGAGAATTCGAGCTCGAGAACTCGAAATAACCAACCTAGCAAGTGAGATTTCACAAAAAGAAGGTGATATTGTTGACTTGAGTATGACTATGGATTCTCGTAGGAAAACGCTTGCGGAGCTTATCAGGCGAACAAACGAATTTGATCAAGTGACTTTCGCTTATTCTTTGCTTTCACCTCAAACAATCTCAGAATTTTATGGCAATATTGATTCTCTTGCTGCAGTAAAAAGTAAAATTCATGGTGAAGTTGAGGTTATAAAAATAACAAAAGAACAAACAGAACAGGTTCGAGAACAGCTTCAAAGTAAACGAAATGAAGAAATAGATAAAAAAAAAGAAAAAGAAGCTCAGCAAAGGAGGGTTTTAGAAAATCAAAAAATTCAACAACAGCTTTTGAATGAGTCAAGAAATCAAGAGCAAGCATACGAAAGTATTCTGGCTGACAGAAGGGCTCGAGCTGGTCAGATTCGTTCTGCTTTGTTTGAATTGAGAGGGCAGCGGGGTATTCCTTTTGGTGAGGCCTATGAATATGCAAAAGAAGCAAGTCGTTCAACAGGGGTTCGTCCAGCATTTATATTGGCGGTTCTTAAGCAAGAATCAAATCTTGGAAACAATGTAGGAACCTGTAATCGCCCTGGTGACACTCGAACATGGCGAGATATTATGCCAGGACCAAATAGTAACTCTTGGAGAGATGACCATGCCGCTTATTTAAGAATCACTAGTAAGCTTGGAATTTCACCAGATGGACAACCTCTTTCATGTCCTCTTGCTTCAGGAGGTTGGGGTGGTGCGATGGGTCCTTCTCAGTTTATCCCCGCAACTTGGGAATCTTATGAAGATAGGGTCGCACGAGCAGTAGGTGCAAGTATTGCAAATCCTTGGAACCCTCGGCACGCTATTTTTGCAACTGCTATCTATATGGCTGATTTAGGTGCAGGAGCACAAACATTTACCGCTGAAAGAGAGGCTGCATGCCGATATTATTCAGGTCGAGGATGTATGGATCCTCGAGTGCAAAATCTTTTTTATGGAAACGCTGTGATGGCGCACGCTGAAAGATTCCAAGCAGATATTGACCTTTTGGAGAGTTTGAATTAATTAAAAATCACTAGCGTAGGCTAGTGATTTTTATATTGAATTTTTACAAAACGTTGGAGGTTATACTGGTCTTGTATAAAAGATGGGGTGGAGTTTTGAGATAGGGCATATTGTTCTATGTCGTTTTTTTGCCAAGGGTCAAATTCTATAAACAGAGAACCATTTTTTTTAAGATATTGTTTCCCTTCTCGTATTATTTTTTTAATAAAAAATAAACCTTCTTCTTCTGCAAACAAGGCGTCAAAATCTTCATGTTCTAGAACACTGGTTTGAACAGTGTCTTTTCTGTCTTTTGAAATATAGGGAGGGTTAGCAATGATGTGGTCATAACGCTTGTAGGGGATTGATTCAAACATGTCTGAAGTAAAAGTTTTGTACCGTTC
>SKGB01000042.1 GCA_007117675.1 Candidatus Nomurabacteria bacterium
ATCATTAAAGTTTGACATCGCTGACAACACTAGTCCGGGGTCAGTTTCGATATTATTAAACACAATCTCAAAAAAGGTGGCTAATTCTAAAAAATTATTCACCATATCTATATGAATATCTTGGGCTGAGGATGGAACTTCTATATCTTGCAATAATCTAACTGCATTTTTATATACAAAGATTAAATACTGCATATCTTCAGAAAATTCATCTCTCTGACCCTCTTGAATAAAAGCCTCCAAAGTTGTAAGCTCTGCTGGTTTTTCAGAATTATTCCACACACTCTCAAGCGCAAAAGACAAGTTTTCATAATATCCATTAATAGATTCATAACTATTACCAACAATAGCAAGATCTGTAGAATCAACATATTGGATTCTTTCAAAAAAAGTTAAATTTGAAACAAAATTATTAGTGAAAGCATTTACATCTTCTATTGTACTATTAGGGTTAGCTGCTACAAATGTATATATTTGCAAAGCAAGAGAGTCTGTGTATGTTGGTATGTAATCATTATCAAATGATTCAAATTCACTTGAAAGAGCGCGTCTTCGAGCAGCAACCTCTTGACCATCAAGTATTCCATTTCCTGTTGTGTCTGGATTGAAAGGATCCATCCCCCACAACACCTCTTCCCAGTCATATAAACCATCTCCGTCGCTATCGAGCATAAGCATTTCATCAAACGACAAGACTTCAATTTTGGTATTTTGAGCTTGATATGTCTTGTTTTTTGAAAAAAGAGGAATAAGCACAAACACAAAAAGACACACGAGGGTTGTCACTCCAATGGCAAGAGAAAACTTTTTTGATGGAAAATATTTTTGAATACCCATACAGTCTAAACATTACTTTATCTACCAATACCAAATGTTGTTATCTGAAAAGCAGGGGAGGGCCCTACCATAAAAGGACTTACCGGTATTGGTGTTGGTGTAGAAACCACACAATCCACCACCGGCTCAATCTTAAACCTTCCCAACATTGGAGTACCAGGGCCTATAGTAACACCAGCAAAATGTGAAGGTACTGCAAAAGGACCGAATATGCCACCACTTACCCTAATCACAAAAGGGCTATTTATAGGAGCCGATGGGCAGACGGAGTTGGGTACAGGCGACACTGCCATAAAACCACCAAAAGGTCTTGTAACATACTCCTCTTGCGCAAAAGCCTGAGGTGTAAATAAAGAAAAGATAATAAAAATAAATAAAAACTTCATGATTGTAGTATATCATGAATCGTTGTAAAGACTTTGTATTATCTGTGCAAAATCATCGAGACCTAAATCTTCTGCGCGGGTTTTAGGATCCACCCCAACATACTCAAGCACACTTTCAATATGCGGAAATTCTTTTTTAATATTGTTTACGATATTTTTTCTCTTAAACTGAAAGGCTTGTTTTATGACAGTAAAAAATTGTTCTTCTGTAAAATTCTTAAAAAAACTTTTTGAAATATCTGAAATATGAATAACAGCGGAATCAACATCCGGCTTTGGTGAGAAATATTCACGACCCACCTTTGTTATGATTTTCGGCACACCATAAACCTTTACCGAAAGTGACAAAATACTTTCTTTCCCGTCTCGTGCAACAATACGATCTGCCACTTCTTTTTGAACAAGAAGAGTCATGGACTTTGGTTGATGAGAACTCTCTAAAAAATGTCGAATAATAGCCCCTGTTATGTAATAGGGGATATTCGCCACAACCTTGTACGCATCTTTCAAACCAGAAAAATCAAACTCGAGGATATCTTGTTCATGCAGTTCAAAACCTGCATAGTCAGCAAATTTTTCTTGGAGCAAGGGAATCAAATCAGCATCTTTTTCAAACGCAACCACTTTTTGAGCCAAAGAAAGAAGTGGTGCTGTAATAGCACCCTTTCCAGGACCAACCTCAACAACAATATCGCTCTCCTGAATATCTGCGGCGTGTATCATTGCGTGTATCACCTGTTTTGATTTAAGAAAATTTTGACCAAGATGTTTTTTTGCCATACTGTAATACTAGTGTTATGTAAGACCCTAGTCAATCACCAAATACTCAAAGGGTCCGTCGTCTGTATCCTGAGAATCATCAAACGATGAAGAGTGTGATTCATACTCTGACTCAAACACTGCGATATCTTCAGAAATATCTTGAATAAATTCTGATGGTTCTTGCAAATGTTGTTCACCGTGGATATACCGAACACCAGCGTATGACAAAAAAAGTTGTTTTTCTGCTCTTGTCACAGCAACATAAAAAAGTCGACGCTCTTCCTCTTGGTCACTTTTACTGTCTTTCACACCACCAAAAGAATGTGGAAACAAGTCGTGTTCAAGCCCAACCACAAACACATACGGGAACTCAAGACCTTTTGCAGAATGCACAGTCATAAGTTTTACCCCAGGTTTTGTTGTGTCATTTCTGTTGCTTGAAAGAGAGTCTTGGTCGCTTGCAAGTGCAGCGTCTTCAAGCATAGTTAAAAGTCCATCTTCTTGCCCGTCATACCGAAGCGCAAAAGCAATCATTTCTTCCATGTTTTCAATACGACTCATATCTTCTTCGTTTTTTGATTGA
>SKGB01000057.1 GCA_007117675.1 Candidatus Nomurabacteria bacterium
CCATCATCGCATCTTGTAAAACTACAGTTGCGATAAAAAACCAATTCGAAAACAATATTGCTCCTACAGTCAGAACAGTAAGTGATTTCAAAAATATTGAAAGGTTGTGTTTTAGTTTCATATTAAATTAGCGCCAACGTCAGTTCGTCTTAAAACCTCATTTCCACACCAAATATACACGCCCTCGGCAAAATTGCGGCCTCTTCATCGACTTTTGGTGATTGATTTTGAAAATGAAGGATTGCTTTCCCGAAAAAATCAAAAAGCAGTAAAAAAGCTTAAAAACACGAATAATGGCCGTTTTAAAGCCATGAAAACAAGACAAAGCTCCTTTAGCCACGCTAAAAGCTCCAATACGTGTCTTTACCATCAAAAGTGGCTCAAATCAAACCGAAATGCACGTAATCGGAAACAGCCCACCCTTTACTTTCCCCTTAAGCAGCATTACGCTTCCCGGCGGGTAGTCGTCGAACACCCGAAAGTCCCGATCGCTATCGGGGGAGCAAACAAAACGCCCCGAGAGTTCAGTGAGAACTTTCGGGGCGTTTTTTATGGGGCGTTTCGTCTACTCGGATGAATGTTGTGTGCTGGCTTTCTTGTTAATGCTTCCATTTTTCTAGTCTAAAGTCCTTTATTATTGAGTCGTTAGTCAATTCTATGTAAAGTGTCTTGCCTTTAACTGGGTCAATATCCCATCCATAATCAACCATAATTTCATAGGCGATTGTGTTTGATTCGATATTTGCATAATTTTCTGGTTTCCCTAAAAGTTCAACAACTTCTTGATAGGTCATTCCCTGTCGAAGGTGGTTTTCCATTAAATCAGAAATCATACTTTCTCTATTTGCGTACATAATATCGTCCATATCATTCCAAGTGTTCTTGTCAAATTTCTTTACTTTAACTCCACAAGAAAAAAGAATCAGAGAAAATACAAACGTCAATATTGTTAATTCTTTTTTCACGTAGTTTTATTTTTGTTTTAAATCACTCGTCAAGTTCGCTGTATCTTTCATTATGTGCATTTCAAGGTAAAATTCACAAATCCATAAGTAATAAATCCAATAATCAATAAACTCAATCCTATTAAAGTAATTTTTGTCTTTTGATTAGTTGTCTTCCAAACTGAAATTGTCATAATAGTTTGTATTGCAAGAGCTAAAATTTCTATTAAAAGCAAAAATGGTCCACAAATCCAATTTTATTTCTGTTGGTCAAGCATATATGTCAAAATGGTCAAGACCAATAATATAATTGTTAGTCCTGTTACTAATATCTCAATTGTTCTATTTCTCTTTAGTGTCGTCATTTTAAGCTTGCACACAACGTTTTGCGTATATGACTTGTGGCGGTTTTCGAAGCACTTTCTTGTCGGCTTGCAACAAACTTACTTAAAAGCACAAAGCTTGAATTTACCATTTTTCACCGCCATAAGTTATATACGCTGTTGCCAACCGTATTTTTCATTTTCTCCGCCAAATTGTAGCATTCGGGAAATTAGCTCTCAAGGCTTGTTGAAGTGTAGCATAATCCGCGTCTGTCACATTTTTTCCGCAAATGACTTCATCAATCGTCAAAGTGAAATATGGGTTAGGTGTAGCATTCCCTTCTAATGGCAAATTAATATACTTTCGATTAGTTTCATTGTCAGTTTGCATAGGGAAAGATTTTTCAAGCTCTGGTCCATAACCGCCAAAGTCAAAATTGTAATGAAAAGCTAATCTGGTTTCATTTTCCCATTCGTATTTCCCGCGTTTATAGAATTTTGAGAACTTGGTGATTCCTTCAATGAATAATTGTCGATCAAACTCTTTTATAAAGTGGTAATTGATGTGATTTATGAAATCAAATCTGTAACCGTTATCGTAAGAAACATCTCGGAAGTTATAATACCAAGCGAATTTTGGGTCAAAATCAAGAAGTCTAAAGCATAAGCAAACTCCATTATCATTGTTTGCATAATTAGTCCAAAACTTTTCTTTATGACCTTCTTTTGAAAAGCAAAGAATCAGGATATTCTCTCGTTCTTCATCCATTGGACTTTTTGAAGCTGGATTAAATTTGTTTGCTTGTTGCTGCTGGCAGTAGTCTTTCGGGATTAATTGACGAAACAAACCGAGACGTTTATAAAATTCAGAGTATTCAGCAAAGTCATTTTCTTGATTTGAAAGGATATTACTTACCTGAATGCTTTTGTTTGAAACTATTAGTTGAGCGATTTTCAAGGACTTAAAATGAAAAAACTGTCCTTTGTCGGTGATTCGATTTAATGCGGTCTGATTGAAAGCCTTGGTTATTGGATTGTCGTTGCTGTCACTCCATTTAATCAGTCCGCCCCCCATATATGTGTCGTTGGGGTCAAAATCTTTTGTAGTCACAGTAAATGATGAAAATTCGGAGTCGGATAGTGCTTCATTCACTATGTCTGCCATTCTTGATAATTCTGTTGTTGAAAATGCCATTGTGTTGTTTTTTTATATGGTTGCTAACGTTCCTCAGA
>SKGB01000017.1 GCA_007117675.1 Candidatus Nomurabacteria bacterium
ATATTAATATATCATTTTTTTTTAAAATAGTATTCATATTTTTTTCTGTTTTCTTTTTATTTTTCACGAATGCTACAGCCAACGGTGTTGGTGAATTTCGTGTTTCTAATTATGGTTCTGGTACACAAAGTGGTAATTATTTCTATAGAGGATATCGGTTTCGAGTGAGTCAAGAAACAGTTATAACTCATCTCATCGGGGGTGGGAATGCGGGGAACTTTATCATAGGTTTGTATGAATCAACAATGAATGGTGAAAAGGTTCGTCCTACAAATCTCCTTGGCTTTGCGACAGCAACAGGGTCAACAGCGGAGCAGGTCATGCAACTCGCATCTTCTGTGACACTTGTGCCTGGTCAAGATTATGTCTTAGCCCAAGGGCGTTCTTCAGGGTCTGGTTCTCACTATTACGTAAACAATCTTAATGTCCAAGATCTTCTTGATGGATCCCCACGTATTAATTTTTGGGAGCCTACAACAAACACATCAATTCGTTGGAATGGTAGCGGTGACCAAAATTTTATTATAAACCAAGATCACCTTGATTTTGATGGGGCCATGCCTCGAGTTGGATTTCTATATCTTTCAGATGTTAATCTGCCAGAAGTTACAACAGGATCTGTTGCGATAGACGGAACTCAGGTTTCAATAGATGGAAATCTTAGCTCGGCAGGAAATGGTGACACTGTTGTGTATGTTGAGATAGCAACAACTTCTGATTTTTCAAATGGTATCTTGTACCTTTCGGGCAATACGGGAGAAGATAATTTTGATTTTTCTACTAACTTTACACCTAATGGTGGGACTCTTTATTATTATAGGAGTGTTGCCATCAATGAAGCTGGAAGGGTCAATGGTTCCTCAGCGTCTTTTCGTGTGTACAGTCTAAATTATACAGCTGGAGCAAATGGTCAAATACAAGGTCCTGCTGAGCAACTTGTTCTGCCAAATGGTGAAGGGTTGGCTGTAACAGCTGTCCCTACGACGGTCGGGTATGTATTTACCTCATGGTCAGATGGTTCAGTAGAAAACCCCCGAATAGACACTTCTGTAACACAAAATAGAAGTATAATCGCTAGTTTTGAAATACCGCCAACATATACAGTGGAGTATTCGGCAACTACTGGTGGTTCTATTCTGGGTGAGTTGAATCAAATTGTAGAGCCGGGAAGTGATAGTACAACAGTTGCAGCTGTTGTTGATTCTGGATATTATTTTGCCGGGTGGTCCGACGGTGTCGAGACTCTTGAGCGAACAGATGTAAACATTATGTCTGACATTAACGTCGTTGCACAATTTGGTATTATCACGCAAATTTCTAATATTGAAACAGGTTCTGGGGAAGCGCAAATTGATATTACATGGAACACTAATAGTTTAAACTCAAGCTCTGTTCAGTACGGTTTAACAACTCAAATGTTGCAACAAACTACTGAAACAAATGTTGATACACGTGTTCAAAATCATGTTGTGTCTTTGAGTAATCTTGCTATGTGCTCTCGTTATTACTATCGGGTGATTTCTCGAGATGAGTACAACACAGTTACTCAATCAGGGGTACAGACATTTTTAACAAATGGCTGTGACATCTTAGTGCTTGACGGTGCTGGGAATGAGGGGACTATTGATGAGGTTGAGGGTGGAGTTGTTGAATTTCAAAATAATCAATCATTTGCTCGATTAATTATCCCTCATAATTATTCTAATGAATCCGCAAGTTTTCAAATAAATAAATTAGTGTTAGAAAATGTAGATATTCCTTTTGATGGTGTGGTTATTGATGATAATATTTTTAATTTAGTTGCCAAAAAAGATAGTAATTCTGAGCTTGTGACTAATTTTGATAATCCTGTTGAGTTTGTTTTAGAGTATTCAAATGAAGCTGTTCAGACATATCAAGTTGGTTCTTTTGCGATACGTCGTTTTAATGTTGATACTCAAGAATGGGATATATTAGATTGTGATCATAATATTAATACAAAAACTATTACTTGTAGCTTGAATTCTTTCTCTGTGTACGGATTGTTTGGCCTGCCTAAACAACAGCAACAATCTAATGTGGGTGGTTCTCGTATTGTTTCGACAACTCTTTCCCGAAGACTGCAAAATATTGCACTTATGAATAACAATCAAAATTTGACACTTATTAATAATCAGTCTGATAGTTTTCCCGCCGAGAATGAAATTTCATACAATAGTGTTAATTCTCAAAAAGAATGTTCATCTCATGATATTTTTGGTCTTGTAAATCAAAACTCATTAGTTCGGCGAGGTGTTCGAGGAGAAAATGCTTTAGGTGTACAAAAAGCAGTTAATCAGTTAAATGTTCTTTCTGAGAACCTAATCCTTGATTCATGGGTTGGTTCAAAAACAGTGGAGGGTATACAAAAAGTACAAGATTTTCTTAATATAGAAGTTGATGGTTTGTGGGGAAGGCAAACACAAGAGGCGTATCGTTCATGGATTGAGTCGTATTGTAAAAATTAGGGAATATTTTTTAATTAACAAAACACCTGAAAAGGTGTTTTGTTAATATCTTTTGAAAGGTCTTGGGCTACAATAGATGTATTGCATGACTTTGAATCATAAAGAATTTCAAAATATTCTTACTGTACTTTCTGGAAAATCAAAACAAAAATCTGCTTTGTTTGCAAAGCAGAGTTTTTCTGTGCAGGTGTCTCTTTTTCAGGTGCTTCCGCATCATGTGCAGCTTTCTCTTATCAATGACCTTTCTGAAGAGGTTGTGTTGCCTATTCTAAAATATCTTGATCCACACACTTCCTATAAATTGGTTGCGCATGTAAAAAACAAACAAAAAAGACAATCCTATATCAAAAAACTTCAAGAGGATATGAACAAAAATACTCAGAAATTCTTTGGAGCTTCTGGGGAGTATGTATCTCATGTTTTAAGTTTCAACTACATATTGGTTTCTTTTGATTCCACAATAAAAGATGTTGCGCAAACTATTGATGAGTACTATCAGGAAGTCGGGGATATCCCAGAAATATTCGTGCAAAGAGACGGTGTGTTTGTGGGAGAGGTTTCTTTTTATAGTTTGATAAAAGAAAGAAACAATACAAAATTAAAACGATTCATTTCTCCCGTGGATACGGTTCATTTTCAAGACAGTATTGATAAGCTTAAAAAAGTTTTTTTGAAATACAAAAAGAAAAAAGTTGTTATTTTAGACGACCATGAAAGTATTGTCGGAATAGTCTATGCTGATGATATTTTGAGGTATATTGCAAAACACACAACACATGCTCTGTATGATTTTGCTGGTGTTGAAACAAGTGAAGACGTGGGGGATAGTGTGAGGGCGAAAGTTAAAAACCGTTACCAGTGGTTGATAGTCAATCTTGCAACCGCATTTTTAGCTGCGTGGGTGGTGAGTTTATTTGAAAACACTTTACAGTCTTTGGTATTACTTGCGATTTATTTGCCGATTGTTGCGGGGATGGGAGGGAATGCAGCAACTCAAACACTTGCTGTTATGGTGCGTGGTATTTCTCGTGGCGAGGTTGATATTAAAAGAGTTAAAAAACCTCTCATTCGTGAAATAAAAGCGGGTGCTATTAATGGTCTTATTAATGGGATTGTTGTTGCTATTGTTGCATTTTGGTTCAACTCAAATGCTTTACTTGGTTTTGTGGTCGGGGTTTCTATGGTTCTCAATCTTGTTATTGCTGCTTTTTTTGGAACACTTGTTCCTGTTATAATGAAATCACTTGGAAAAGACCCCGCAACCTCTGCAACAATATTTATTACCACCGCAACAGACGTATTCGGTTTCTTTGTGTTCCTGGGTTTAGCAACTTTATTTTTAGTCTAAAAAATTAAAATGATGCAATTTTTACCATTTTTCATAGTTCTGTGTGTCGGATTATTTTTTTCTGAATTTTTTTCAAGGCTCCATGTTCCCTGGGTTGTTGCGCTTGTCTTTGCGGGTGTCTTGCTTTCTCTTGGCTCTTTTAGTGACTTCTTGACGGATAACACTGTCGTTTCTTTTTTTTCTGAAATAGGCCTCGTCTTTCTCATGTTTATTGCAGGACTCGAAACACGCTTTAACCAGTTTCGACATATACCAAAACGAACGATAACCATTACGCTTATAAACGGACTAATACCCTTTGCGGTTGGTGTTTTGATAGGATTTTTATTTGGTTTTTCAGTGATTACTTCTGTGTTGATTGGTATCATTTTTATATCATCTTCTATTGCTGTTATTGTGCCTGCTATGCATGAAAAAAAGCTGTTTTCTCAAGAGATAGGTAAGGTTATTATCCAGAGTACTATCATCAACGACATTGTGAGTCTTCTTCTTTTGTCTCTTGTAATTCAAAAAACAGCCACACTTACAAGTCTCCCTATTCTTTTGTACTTGGTTATTCTTGTGTCCGTTGTGGTCTTTTTGAAATGGTTTATTCCTCGGTTTATTATGTTTTTCAATAGGGTTACTTTTTCAAAACAAACTGAACATGAATCAAGTCTGAGGTTGGTGTTTGTGGTTTTGATCGGGTCAGTTCTTTTGTTTCAAGTCTTAGGGATGCACCCTATTATTGCGGGCTTTTTTACTGGTCTTGTTATTTCAGAGTCTCGAATCAGTTCTGGGTTACGAAAGCAAATCAACACACTCGCCTATGGTCTTTTTATACCAATGTTTTTTGTGGTTGTGGGGTCTTCTCTCGACATTTCTTTGTTGTGGACTACAACAGGAGCTTTGTTATTTACTCTTGTTATCGTTTTTGGTTCTTCTCTTGCAAAATATTTGAGTGGATTTTGGGCGGGAAGACTGGCTGGTTTTTCTGTGATAGAGTCAAAAATTTTAGGGTCATCAACCATACCACAACTTTCTACAACTCTTGCGACTGTCTTTGCGGGGGTGTCTCTTGGTATTGTTCCGCCTATCCTTGAAACAGCACTTATTGTATTGAGTGTTGTTTCAACTCTCATTGCTCCATTTTTGATAAATTATTTTACTTCTCGTTTCCAGTCCGTATAATAGGTGTGTGAAAGGTAACAAAAAAACCATATCTTCTTTTCAAAAAACTATCTGGGATTTTTTTGAAAAAGAGGGAAGGCAAACTCTTACTTGGAGAAAAACAAAAAACCCGTATCGTATTTGGGTTTCTGAAATCATGCTTCAGCAAACACAGGTTTCGCGTGTGGTGGAAAAATACAAAAGCTTTCTTAAAAAATTCCCTACAATACAAAGTCTTGCGGAATCTTCTCAGGCAAATGTTTTGAAAGAGTGGGTGGGGCTTGGCTACAACAGACGGGCGCTTTTTTTGAAAAAAGGCGCTGAGTTTGTGGTGAAGGAGTTTCAAGGAAAAATCCCTAAAGATGTGTCACTGCTCGAAAAGATTCCGGGAATTGGACATTACACAGCCAGAGCGATTGCAACATTTGCCTATAATCAAAAACATGTCTTTGTTGAAACAAATATTCGAACAGTGTATTTCAATCATTTTTTCAAGAATACAGAAATAGTGAGTGACAGAGAGATTTTAGATATGGTAGAACAAACACTTCCAGAGGAGAATTTTCGAGAATGGTATTGGGCACTTATGGACTATGGTTCGTACCTAAAAAAGCAGGGAAAGGGGATGAATACTCGTTCAAGGCACTATGTTAAACAAAGTCGTTTTGAGGGCTCAGATCGGCAAATTCGCTCTGCTGTAGTGCGGTATCTTACGCAAAAGGGTGAGGCGGATGTAGACGATGTGGTTCGAGGGCTTGGATTTGATATTGACCGTACAGAAGAACAAATCCAGAAACTTCTTGATGAAGAGATGGTGTTTTTAGAGGATGGTGTTTTGTCACTTGGGTAGGGTATAATGATAAACATGGAGCAACCTCAGCAAGAAAAACATATAGAAATACAACCAATGGGTTCATTTTTCGAGGTGGATTCAGAAGGGTTTTTGGTGAACCCTGCTTCAATGGATGAAATTCAAGAAACATGGAAACCTATATTGGATGAATATATTAAATCTTGCCATAAGATGTATGGAAAAGATGTAATTTCGGTGTATATTCGGGGGTCTGTTGCGAAAGGTCAGGCGATAGAAGCTGTTTCTGATTTTGATGCTTTTGTTGTCTTGAAAGACGGATACGGACATTCAAATGTTTTAGAAGAAATTGAGATCGAAGAAAGAATACGTTTGCAAAATATGTTTCCTTTTGTGAATGGTTTTGAATTTGGTATATTTTCAGAAAGCGGTATTCAAGAAGAAGGATTACTTTTAAATCAATCACTTTGTTTATTTGGTAAAAATATTGAGATTTCAAAAACAAGACTTTCAAAAGATCTTGCGTTGCATGCTCCAGACTTTGAAAACCGTCACAAGAATCTTTTGAATTTTTTAGAAGAAGAAAATCCAAGTCGGGACAGGGTGAGGAATCGCGTTGAATGGTTGGGGAAAGGAATATTGCGAACAGGACTTGAAATACTTATTGAAAAATCTGGAAAATATAGTCGAGATTTGTATCCTTGTTATGAAGTGTTTGCAGAATATTATCCCGAAAAAGAACCTCAAATGCGAGCTGTGCTTGATTTAGTTTTGAATCCAAACGTAACTCAACAAAGAGCGCGAGAAACTCTACTTCCCATGAGTGAATTTATCTTGCAAGAATCTAAAAAAGTATATCAAAAATAAAAACCACCCAAGTGGCGGTTTTTTACTTTGTATGATATGGTTTGAAAAAATCAAATGCTCATGAAAAAAATACTTTTTACGGAAAACATTCCTTGCGATGAGTGCGGGGAAGGATCATATCAAGAAATGGTGCGTGCCACCGCTTGGTTAAGAAGGGGTGAACTGCGTGCTCAGTATAGAATACAAACAATAGGTATCTGTTGTGACCATTGTGGTCACAATCAGAAAATCATGGAGTTTTATTCCAAGTTCAAGGATTTGTTCTCCTTGGAATATCGTATTCCAAGGAGCGATTTAACTGTTATGTCATACGGCGTTACTTGTGTTTCAGGTAAACCCGTTGCTTCACCTGGCAAGATGGTTTTTCCAGGATTTGAAGATATTCCAGAGAGAGAAATTGAGTATATTTTTTACAAGAGGAGTCTCGTTAAACCGAATTGGTTTACGAAGCTCTTTTTCGGAAAGTGTCTTTTTTGGGAAACAGGTTATGGTTCTATTCATTATGAGCAAGATCTTGATACATGAATTTGAAACACCACGTCGACTAGACGTGGTGTTCTTACATTCCAAGTGCTCCTAGAAATTCTTTGAGTTCTCTGTCTTTTAATTTTCTATAGGTGTTTGCTCGAAGTGCTTTGAGTTTAACATTAATGATTCGAAAACGTTTAAGCTTGGTTACCTTAAAACCAACAGCTCCACACATTTTTCTAATCTTTCTGTTTTTTCCTTCTCGCAAAATAATATCAAAACTATTTTTACTTCGTCGACGGATTTCTGTTTTTTGTGTTATGTAGTTTTTCTTTCCTCCTACCGTTCCAATATTCACACCTTGTGAGAGTCTAACAAGAAGTTGGTGGGTAATGGCTTTATCTACTGTCACGGTGTATTCTTTTTCGTGATGGCTGTGAGGTGAAAGAAGAGGTTCTGTGATACGTCCATCATTTGTCATAATGATAAGCCCTTCGGATTCTTTGTCGAGTCTTCCAAGAGGAAATATGTGATAGGGTAAATCACAAATATCATGAATTGCTTTTTCGTCTCCTTGTGCGCCAATAGTAACAACCCCTCGAGGTTTGTAGTATGCAAAATATTGATGTTCTTGCGCTTCTCGTCCCTCAACCTCAACAACATCACCCTCTTTCACCATTTGACCAAGTACAGCCTTCTGCCCATTCACAAAAACTCTCCCTTGTTGGATGAGTGTGTCGGCACCTCGTCGCGATGCGTAGTTTTTGTCAGCAAGATATTTGTTGAGTCGAATATTTTGTTTTTCTTCTTTGTTCATGGTGTGTGGGTGAGTTTGTTAGCTAATAGCATGCTTGCTAATAAGAGAATTGAAACAAAAATAAAGAGATTTGAGTATCCAGTGAATAGCAGAATGATACTACCACTAATAGGAGCTATGAGCAAGGCTAATGGACTCATGGTCCTGTACATACTTACAAGCCCGCTTTCTGAGGGTTTTATTTGTTTGAAGAAAAAACTTTCGTGGGCCACTTGTCCAAAACTTGCGCCAATTCGAGTAAGTATGCTCACGATAATCCAAATAATGACAATGTCGTGCTTCATGAGTGCTATCCATAAAAAAGAAAGACCTGTAATACAAAGACCTATTTTCATGAGCTTTTTTTCATTGTTGTATCTGTCGGCAATATCTCCTATGATGGGTTCTAGGATGATATAAGGAATGTGCATAAGTGCCAAGATAAGTCCAATCTGAGCCCAGTTGAACCCAATCACTTCATGCATGTAGATACTGGTAAAAATTGCCCAAATTCCAAAAAAGTACTCTACCATAAATCCTGTGATGTACGCATATTTAATTTTTTCCTTTTTCCAGAGGGTGAAAAAATCACTAAGACCAACCTGCTTGATGTGTGTGGGGTGTAGTTCAAACTTCTTAAACTTATATTTAAAAAATATCATCATGCCCACAATCAAAAATGCCGCAAAGACATATACTGTATTGATGTTTGTTTTGTTTGCTAGGACACCTGCAATAAGTGGACCTATCAAAAAAGCTAGATTTCCAAGAGCAAGGTTGAGGCCCCTCACTTCACCTGCTTCTTTAGTAACTGTAAAATGATTGATAACTACGTCTATTCCAATTACGATAAGGGCGGTACTTCCTATGGTTATAATAAAGGCAAAAATAGAAAGTCCCGGGTTTGTACTTATACCCATGGTTAAAAGTCCAATGGTATTGAGTACGCTTGCAAGAATAATTGATTTTTTAACACCAAACTTTTGAAACAAAAATGGAGAGTGAAATGTTGAAATAAGAGCTGTGATAGATCCAAAAGCAAAAAGTATTCCCGCAGGAATAGTAGTGTTTAGGTTGGAGAGGTAGCTTGAGTGAATATAGGCAGTTGTAGCCATTGCCATAACTAAAATGAAGTTAACTTCAAAAATAACTTTCATTTTTTTGAGAACCTGAAATATCATACAGGTTTTATTATAACAGAACAAAGACGCCTTTTAGCGTCTTTGTTCTGTTAATTATGAACTCAAGATAACAGTAATAACCTCTGGTCTTTTTCCTGAGGCTTGTATCAGGAATTTTGTAAGCTTTTGTGCTGTGGTGTCTTTGATGTAATCAAAGTCTATAGGGTTCATGTTTACTACTGCTTCTTCTACAGTTTTTTTAATGAGCGTTCTCGCATTTGTGAGAAGCTCTTTATTGTCTTTAAGGACCACAAAACCACGAGAAATAAGGTCAGGTGATTTTTTTAGTTTCTTGGTTTTTCGGTCAAGCATAACTATTGCCACAAATATTCCATCTTCTGCAAGAATTTTTCTATCTCGAATCACAAGATGTTGTTCATCTGATACAGAGAATCCATCAACAATTTTTGGATCTCCAGGAACTTTCTCTGCAAGTTTTATTAGTTTTGTTCCATTTTCTCTAATTTCAATGATTGATCCATTATCAGGTACCGCAATGTTTTCTTTTGGGCAGCCAAGCTGTTCAGCAAGTTCAGCATGCATTTTAAGTCGGAAGTGGTTTCCGTGGATGGGCATAAAGAATTTGTAGTTAATTTGTTCATGAATCCACTGAAGTTCATCTCGTTTTCCATGGCCTGATGCATGAACTACATTGTCCATGTAGGTTACAATTTTTGCATCTGTTCGGTATAGATTGTCTTTGAGTTTTTCTACCGCATGGTCATTTCCTGGAACAACAGAAGAAGAAAGTACAATAGTGTCTGTTGGTTCGAGGCGGATGGTTCGGTGTGTTTTGTTTGAGATACGCATAAGTGCAGCGAACTCTTCACCTTGTGACCCTGTTACCACCATCACGATTTTGTGCGGTGGGTAGTTACTCATATCTTCGGCTGTTATAACGTGAGAAAAGTCTGTGAGTTTGAGTTCTTTTGCGATACCAAGGTTGGTGTTCATTGACCGTCCTTCAATCACTACATATTTCCCATATTTTTTTGCGGATTCAATGAAGGCGATAAGACGCTCTACCTGTGATGCAAAAGACGCTATGATGAGTCTCCCTGGTGCGTTCTTGATAATTCCATCGATGGTTTCAATAACTTCTGTTTCAGACGCTGACCATCCTGGGTTTGGAATACCTGTTGAGTCCATTGTCATCAATAGTACTTTTTCATTTTTGAAAAGTTCATATTGTTCAAACTCTTTTGGAAGCGGTACTCCATCTTTGTTATCTACTCGTACATCTCCCGTTGACACGATGCCGCCAAACTTTGTTTTGATGATGATACCTGTTGAATCAGGGATAGAGTGAGTCAGCCCAAAAAAACGAATCTTAAAGTCATCTGAAATTGTAATGTCTCCATCATCTTGTGCAATACTTATTATTTTTGGATCAACGCCAGGGAATTCCGAACACTTACTTTTTATGAGAAGTGCTCCAAATTCTCGTGTATAAATTGGAGGCTTTCCGATCTGGTTGTATAGATAGGGAATCGCTCCAATATGGTCAAGGTGACCATGTGTAATCACTAATGCTCGAATCTTGTGTTTGTTGTCTTCGAGGTAGCTTGTATTTGGAATCATATAGTCAATTCCAGGGGTATCTTCAGTTGAAAAACCAATACCTGCATCAATAACGATAATTTGGTCATTCATTTCAATTGCTGTCATGTTTACTCCAATTTGCTCAACGCCACCAAGGGGTATTATTCGAATGACATCTTTTTCAAGTTTTGGGTATTTATTTACTTTTGTGCTTTTTTTAATAATCACTTTTCTTTTGTTTGGTTTCATTGGTCGGTTTCTTGAGGAGAAACTTTTTCTTGAGGAGTTTCTTTTTATTTTATTATTTGCGAATCCACTTTTTTGTTTCTGTTGCCCCTCTCTACGGACATTGTTTTTTTGTATTTGTGATTTTTCTGTTCTATTGTGTGTGTCTTTTTTCATAAATTATACATGTATAAATATAAGAGTAAGATATCTTATGGTAATAAAAATGTAAGTGTGTAATTCGTTTCCTTAAATCGCGTTCTAATGTCAAGAAATCGCTCAGATCCGTTTGCTATATTTCCTAACTGAATATTTTGTAGTGTATTTCCTCGAACTATATAGATAAGTTGAGGGCTGTATAAAAATACCGCAGGTATGTCGGTCTGGAGTTGCTCAACAATATTTGTATAGATTCTGTTCCTTTCGTTTCTATCAAAGGTTTGCACAAGTTCTTCAAGAGACGTGTCAACTGTTGTGTTTGAATATTGAGATATATTAAGTCCCGGATCTGTAATTTGACTTCCGTGCCAAAATGCAAATATATCCGGCTCTTGATTTAGGGTTTGTCCAAATAAAATAATTTCAAAGTTTCTTGGACGGACAACATTTTGATTGAGTTCTTGGATTGAGAAATTTTCTACAACTATGATAATACCTATTTCTTTTAACTGTCTTTTAATCTCATGTGCTGCTTGTGTAAGTTCTGGAATTTCTGGTGTTGACAATATAAATTTGAGCTCCCTTCCTTGTTTTTGTCGTGTGCCTTCAGAATTTTTTACCCACCCAGCTTGATCAAGGAGAGCTTCCGCTCGTTCTGTATTTGCGTCAAGAATTTCTTTATGTATAGGGGTAGGGTTGTTAATTGCAACTCCAAATCCATTGAGAGATTTTTCTATTATCTCACCCCTGTCTAAGCTTAGTGAGATTGCGCGTCTTACTAGGTTTTCTGAAAGCCCTGGTGTGTTTTGGTTAAAAAATATACCAAATTTTCTGTTGAGTTCTGTGGTGTAAAGTAGGGTGTCTCTAGGTAGATCTTTTGTATTTTTAGGACTTATTCCTGAAAGCATGTCGACGTCATTTGCTTTAAATGCTCGCAAGGCTTGTGTTTCATCTTCAAAAAATCTCAATATGATATTTTTTATATAAGGCTGTGGTCCACTGTACAATTTTGTTTTTTTGAGGGTGACGTATGAAATCCCACCATTTTTATTTTGTCGAATATTTTTTATCCGATATGGTCCTGATCCAACAGGGTTTGTGTTAAGCGGGGAAAATGAAAACTCTTCGCTTGGTATGTTTTCCCATATGTGAGCTGGTAAGATTCCGAGTGTTGTGTTTTCTAGAAAACCAATAAATGGCTGACTTAATTCAAATCTAACTGTTTTTTGGTCAATTTCTGTAACCGATACACCTTCCCAAATAACTCGTTTAGGGCTTTTAATTTCAGGGTTCTGTATTTGTTGTACTGTAAATACAACATCTCGTGCGGTAACCTGTGTGCCATCATGGAATCGTGCGTTTGAGTCAATGTTAAAGATATATACTGTATTGTCTTCTGATGCAGAAAAGTTTTCAGCTAAATCAAGAACAATAGAACCCTCTACTGTTTTTCTGGTAAGGCCTGAAAACACAAGTAATTCCAAATCTTTGTCTGAATTTGATAAAGAAAGTACAGGGTTTATAAAGCGAGGGCTTCCAACGATCCCTTCTCGAAAGGTGCCGCCTGTAACGGGTATTGGCTCTTGTATCGTTTTGAGTGTAGTGCTTGCAAATATTTCTATAAAGCTTGCAAAGAATAAGCTAAGAAAAAAGAAGAATACAATTTTTTGAGATAATGTAAAAGTTTTAATAGCCCGTAATATTTCTTTTTTTTTGGGGATTGAAGCGTTTTTAATGAAATATAAAATATTAAATTTCATGTTATATACCACACTAACAATAAAATAATTTATAGATATTGAGGTGGGTAAGAGTTAGGTAAATAAATCACTATAGATCAACCAGTGTATGTTTGATTGAATGTATTCTTTCGTTAATGATTTCAAGATAATAATTCTTGTTTTTTATTTAATTTTAATAAAAAACAAATTTATTAAGTATAATTAAATTTTAAATTATTAATAATTTAAAAAATAATTACTTGAATAAGTGTGAGAGCAACAAAAATAAGAGACGATACTATTGTTAAGTAAAATAGAAATTTTTCAAAACCTCGTTTTGTGTGGTATGTTGTTGCTCCATCGTTTCCAGCACCAAAAGCACCACCGAGACCTGCATTTGATTTCTGCGCAAGAATTCCAACAGCGATGATAATAGCTAAAATTATTTGAATCCACGATAGAATACTATTCATGAATAGGATTATGGCAGAAGTCAAATAAAAAAGCAAGTAAAAAAGTGATCGTGTGAGGGGCGTGGATGTAAAGTATACGCAATGTTTCTTTTACAACCATCAGAACTAAGTTATCTGTGGATTTTGTTTTTAAACTACTGTGTAGTATGATTAAAATATCAAGCATTTTGCTTTGAAGTAATTTATTAGATCTTTTTATTTCATTTCTATTTTTCTGACATGGAAACTTTTAAAGCATATATTTTAATACTCGGTTTTATAGGAGCTCTTGGTTTTGGTGGCTATTGGGCTGCTACATCTTTTAAAGAACCTATCCGGGTTGTTGATACAAATACTATTAATGTTGTTGCGCAAGCACCGTCGGATTCTTTTCTTGTTGATAATTCTAATGAAATTTCTTTCAATGAAGGTATTTCTGAAGAAATTACATCTCCAGATGATAATGTTGTAATACCTGACTCTTCTGATAGTGCTAGTACTCAGGGTGTTGAGAATAATATAAGTCAAAGCACGAGCTCAGAAAATACATCTCTTATTCAAAGTTTACAGCGTCTTATTGATGATGGTGTTGTTATGAGAGAGGGCAGTAGGGGTACTCGGGTTGGTGTGGTTCAGAATTTTTTGAATACGTATAATAATACAACCACCCGTGTAGATAATGACTATGGTCCCGGAACAAAAAATAGAGTTCAGCAATTTCAGCGTGATCAAGGTCTTAATTCAGATGGTCAAACAGGTCCTAATACCTACAGAAAAATGATAGAGTGGTTGCAGAGTAACTAGTCAATCCATGATAATGGTGTATTGCGCTAACTACATCAAAATAAAAACCTCTGTATAGCCGAGGTTTTTATTTTGGCTGTTTTGGGAGAATTTGAAGAAATAGTATATTTCTATAATAAAAAACTTGACATTTGTTTCGTGATGAATATACTTGTATTTGCGTCTTTCAATGAGACGAAAAACCTCTTTGAAAACAAAATATCTGTTTACTACTTATCTATAAAATGTACCCATTTTGATAAGTAGACAATTGTTATGCAAAAAACGATTAACCATTTTTTATATTTGGTAAATCGTGTGAATAACCCGTAACAAAACAAAATTTATAATTTTTGTTTTGTTTCGTTTCAAAATACGAAATATTTATATTTTCGTAAATTTATTTTTAGAGTTTGATCCTAGCTCAGGATGAACGCTGGCGGCGTGGATAAGGCATGCAAGTCGAACGAACCTTGGAAAATCGATTTCTTCGGAATGAAGTTTTCCGCTGGTTAGTGGCGAACGGGGTAGTAATGCATAGGAACGTACCTAGAAGTCAGGAATAGCCCATCGAAAGGTGGATTAATACTTGATAGTCCCTCCGGGGTAAAGATTTATCGCTTCTAGATCGGCCTGTGTGGTATCAGCTTGTTGGTAAGGTAATGGCTTACCAAGGCTATGACGCCTAGGGGAGGTGAGAGCCTGACCCCCACCATTGGAACTGCGACACGGTCCAAACTCCTACGGGAGGCTGCAGTCGAGAATCTTCCACAATGAACGAAAGTTTGATGGAGCGACGCCGCGTGATTGATGACGCCCTTCGGGGTGTAAAAATCTTTTATGAAGGAGGAAATTTTTGACGTTACTTCATGAATAAGGGGCTCCTAATCTCGTGCCAGCAGGAGCGGTAATACGAGAGCCTCAAGCGTTATCCGGAATTATTGGGCGTAAAGGGTGCGTAGGTGGTTGTGTTAGTCGTATGTTAAAAACCCTGGCTTAACTGGGGAGAAGCGTACGAAACGGCACGACTAGAGAATGTGAGAGGTGTACGGAACTCACGGTGTAGGGGTGAAATCCGTTGATATCGTGGGGAACACCAAAAGCGAAGGCAGTACACTGGCACATTTCTGACACTGAGGCACGAAACCCTGGGTAGCGAATGGGATTAGATACCCCAGTAGTCCAGTGGCCTAAACGATGCAGACTAGCTTTTCGGAGTATCGACCCTCTGAGAGGCGCAGCTAACGCGGTAAGTCTGCCGCCTGGGAAGTACGGTCGCAAGACTAAAACTCAAAGGAATAGACGGGGACTCGCACAAGCAGTGGATCATGCGGTTTAATTCGATGATAAACGAAAAACCTCACCAAGGTTAGACATCTAGACGACGATTCTGGGAAACCAGTTTTTTCCTTCGGGACGGCTAGACAGGTGTTGCATGGCCGTCGTCAGTTCGTGGCTTGAGTTGTACCCTTAAGTGGGCTAACGAACGCAACCCTCATCGTGTGTTATATGTGTCACGCGAGACTGCCCGGCCCAAAGTTCAGGAGTATATGTTATATTCGTGAATTGTGGGCTGGGAGGAAGGAGAGGATGACGCCAGGTCAGCATGACCCTAGACACCTTGGGCTACACGCATGATACAATGGGCAGTACAACGGGTCGCGACGGGGTAACCCTGAGCCAATCCTTTAAAACTGTTCTTAGTTCGGATTGTGGTCTGAAACTCGACCACATGAAGTTGGAATTGCTAGTAATCGCGGATCAGCTATGCCGCGGTGAATACGTTCTCGAGTCTTGTACTCACCGCCCGTCAAGTCAAGGGAGCCGGGGGTACCCGAAGTCTCTTCTCACGAAGGGCCTAAGGTAAAATCGGTGACAGGGACTAAGTCGTAACAAGGCACGGCTAGCGGAAGCTGGTCGTGGAATAATTCAATTTGAAACACATCTATGTATCCTCGAGGGTAAATAGATTCAAGAGTCGATTACTCAACTCTTTGAGTACGCCTTGATTGGAGGAAAACCAATCCCGATGTTTTGCCGGAAAGACAAAACGAAAATCCTTGTATGATGTGAGCGTCTCGGTGGCGCCACCTCTCTTACACAGGTTGAAACGAAACAAAACAAAGATATTAAGTTTTGTTTAAACAGATATTTTGTATATAAAAGATAAGAAACAAGCTCGAAAGAGCTTATTTTTTATGGTCTGTATAGGGTGTTTCTTCCTCTTGAGTATGATATTATTTTATGTGTAAATTTATTTAGTAATATTATGTACTGGTTTTATGTCTCAAAATTCAAAAAATAGTAAAAGAACACTTTTGGTAACTGGAATTATTATTCTTGTTTTTATTGTAAGCCTGATTGCGTTACGAAAAGATGCGTCTGCACCATACTCACAAGTGTTGGTTGAGGATGAGTTTTCTTCTGAGATTGCTGTTGATGGAGAACAACTTGGTGTAGAGATGAATTTTGCTGAAATAATAGCAACAGTTCCTTCTTTTGGTGATATTGATGGTTCTCAAAAAAAATATCAAGACAGTGTTCATGGTTTTGCGGTTGAAGTGTTGTTTAATCAAAACATAGTTTCTGATTACAGAGAAACAGTAACTTATTTTCCATTTTATCCTGAAGAAAGATTTGAAGGGCGTGTGTTGCTAGAAGATGTGCATATGTATGTGATTGATCGTGAGTATATGGATTTTCTTTCTGCATTTTCTTATGGTCTTTTAATTCCTTTTATTTCAGAATCTCAGGTTGTGGTAACTCCTCGAACAACGGGTGCTGGAGATAATTTTTTACATCAATCTTTTATTGATTTGCGAAATGGAAAAATACTGTTGCTTACACACAAAACAGACAGTGAAGTATACTCAAGTGTTTTAAATGATTTGAATAATTCTATAACAATTCAATAATCTTCTGTATGAAAACACTCACACGAAAACAGTATTTGTATGTCATAGGTATATTGTTTGTGGTAATTGTGGGTGCTTTTCTTTTGTCTTATATTAGTAACACGCGTGACCATAAAAAAGATACAGAGAGTGTTGATATGAAGGGTAAGTATTCGGAGTATCTTTCGTATAATCGCGGGCAAGTGATCTTTGGTTCGGAAATAATTCCTGTGTTTATCGCTGATACAAACGCTTTACGTACACGGGGTTTGTCAGGAAAGAAAACACTACCTCAAGAGTACGGAATGTTGTTTATTTTTTCAACAGAAAGACAGTATAGTTTTTGGATGAAGGATATGAATTTTGCGATTGATATGGTTTGGATAAATGGTGGTGGAGAGGTTGTGCATGTGGAATCCGATGTTGCTCCAGAAACGTATCCAGATATGTTTGTGTCTACTGATCCTGCTTTGTATGTACTTGAGGTGAATGCGGGGCTTGCAAGAGATCTTGGGCTTACTGCGGGTGCCAAGGTGGAGATAGAATTGTAATTTTTTCTTTATGCCTTTTCTGCGAAGGGTCGGAAAAAAGAAACATACAAAAAGAAAAACAACTGCTTTTCAGCAGTTGTTTTTCATATTTTGTTGCATCTATAAGCCGGATTCTGTTATCGACAGTTATTTATCTTGATTGTTTGTTGCCAAACAATTCTTTGCGGCACCCTTCGACTTCGCTCAGGGTAAACTCCCAAGCTAAACGAAGTACGGCCTTGCACACAGGTAAGGATTTAGCCGTTTCACCCTTCGACTTCGCTCAGGGCAGGCCCTAAGTTTATATGAAGGTTTACCCTAAATAAATTAGGGCACTTAAAACTTTTCAGTTTTAAGCGTCACTGCTCGCACCTCTCAAACATTTTTGGACGGGCGTTACCCGCTACCATTCTCCTGAATACACAGGGTGTGTCCGGACTTTCCTCCCCGTAGGGCAACTATCCGATGCCAGTGAATAATACAAAACTTGACAGGAAAAGTCAAATCTGCTACTATATTTTCTGTGAGTTGCTGAAAAGCACTTCCAACAAAACAAAAAAGAAAAGTCCTCGTTATGGCGGGGTCTTTTCTTTTTTGTTTTTCCTTGCGGTTTATTTTTTTGTTTCGTATAATTTATATAACTTGTCTTTAATCACAGCGAGCGGCGGCACTCACATATTGTTTTGTTGGAGTCTTGCACCCGCTCGTGTTGATTGAAGAGAAGTAAATAAAAAACCGCTTCTATCGATGCGGTTTTTTATTTTACAATTGCTTAATTATGTATTTTAAAAGTTTTGAATTTTTAGGAGATAAATAATATACCGCCTCGTTTAAGTGTTGACCTCTTTCAATAATTCCTCCCATAAGAAGTATTCTCAGATGTTTAGATACTGTTTTTACATTACTCTGTGTTTTTTGAGTAATATACCAAACAGGTAAATCTGGTTCTTTTTTAAGAAGTTTAATGATTGCCAGTCTGTGATTATTTGCAAGTAGTTTGAAAATCTTCTCGAGTCTTTCGATCTGTCGTGTGTCTTTCATGTCTTTACCTTATAAAAAGTTTTGATTTTTTGCAAGCTCTGCTACTATTCTCGAGAAAAGGAGAATAGTTATCCACATATAGAGTCATAAAAATATTTTTTATTTGGATAACAATATATAATTAATAACGTACATGTGTAACACTTATACAAATACATGCATGTATGGTCGAAGTGTTTTATTAGTTTACGTATGTCTGTCATATGTAAACTAATGTAGAGTTCTTGGTTGGAGCAATCTGCTGCAAGTAAGGTTCAGGAGTATCCTGAGGCGCCACTCTATAGTTATTAGAATAGTTTTATCATAATGCTATGCCAGCAAAAAAGAAAGCTACAAAGAAAAAGACTACTAAAAAAGTAGCAAAGAAAAAGACTACTAAAAAAGTAGCAAAGAAAAAAGTAGCAAAGAAAAAAGTAGCAAAGAAAAAGACTACTAAAAAAGTAGCAAAGAAAAAAGTAGCAAAGAAAAAGACTACTAAAAAAGTAGCAAAGAAAAAAGTAGCAAAGAAAAAGACTACTAAAAAAGTAGCAAAAAGAAAACCAGCATCTCGACGTCGACGATAGTTGACTTGCCACACATGTATCTACCTAAATCCAAACAAAAAGGCTTATATATTAAGCCTTTTTGTTTTTATATTGGTATATTTATATATAGAGGGAAATATGGTAGTATGTCTTCATGTCAGTATTAGATTCATTTAAAAAACTTTTCGGGGATCCAGCCTCTGATTTTATTAAAAAATCAAAAAAAACAGTAAGCGAGATTAATGATTTTGAGCCAAAATTTGAAACATTAACAGATGAAGAGCTAAAAAATAAAACCATGGAATTTAAACAAGGTCTTGCGGATGGGTCTGTTTCTCTTGACGACATTCTGCCAGAGGCTTTTGCGGTTATTCGTGAAGCTTCAAAACGAGTGCTTGGAATGAGACACTACGATGTGCAAATGATCGGCGGTATGGTCATTCACTCTGGAGCTATTGCTGAAATGCGAACTGGAGAAGGGAAAACTCTGGTTGCCACCCTGCCTGCATATCTCAACGCATTGGTGGGAAAGGGGGTTCATGTTGTTACAGTAAATGACTATCTTGCTCGTCGAGATGCTGTGTGGATGGGGCAGGTTTATCATTTTTTAGGTTTGTCAGTTTCAGTTATTAACCAACAAAACACTTCGTATAGATATACCGAAAAAGACACCACTGAAGAACAAGACGAAAACCGTGACTCTGTGGGGTCTTTCAAGGTTTCTTACGATTTTCTTGAGCCGTGTTCTCGGAAAGAAGCCTATCAGGCGGATATTGTATATGGAACCAATAATGAGTTTGGTTTTGATTATCTGCGTGACAACCTTGCGGTGCATCCTTCTGGTATCGTGCAGAGAGGACATTTTTTTGCAATTGTTGATGAGATAGACTCTATTTTGATAGACGAGGCTCGAACTCCACTCATTATTTCTCAGCCTGGGGATGAGTCAACAGATTTATATAAAACATTTTCTGCTATCGCTAAAACTTTGGTTAATGAGACTGATTTTAAGGTTGATGAAAAATTACGAGCAGTCACACTTACAGACAGTGGAATCGAAAAAGCAGAAAAAGCTCTTGGTGTTGAGAATATATATACAGAAAAAGGTATCGCCTATGTGCACCATTTAGAAACAGCGGTTCGCGCACAGTCTTTGTTTAAAAAAGACAAAGAGTATGTTGTTTCAAATGGGGAAGTTCTTATTGTAGATCCTTCAACAGGAAGAATGATGCCAGGGCGTCGGTTCAATATGGGTCTTCATCAGGCTCTTGAAGCAAAAGAGGGTGTTGTGATACAGCAGGAAAGTAAAACAGCGGCATCTATTACCTATCAAAATTACTTCAAATTTTATGAACGTTTGTCGGGTATGACAGGTACTGCAAAAACATCAAGCGAAGAGTTTTTGGCGGTGTATGGTCTTGATGTTATAACTATCCCTACTCATAAAACAATTGCTCGTATTGACCATCAAGATTTAATTTTTATCAATACTCAAGCGAAGTTTCGTGCCATTGCTCAGAAAATCAAAGAAATAAACGCAACAGGACAGCCTGTTCTTGTAGGTACTATTTCTATTGAGCAAAATGAACTTTTGTCAGAATACCTTAAATCTTTAGGTGTAAAGCATCAAGTGCTTAATGCTAAAAAACACGAAGAAGAAGGGCAGGTGATTGCGCAAGCTGGAAAAAAAGGTGCGGTTGTGATTGCGACAAACATGGCGGGTCGAGGAATCGACATTAAACTCGGTGGTGACCCATGTACTTCTGAAGAAGAGGAAGAAATCAAAAAACTTGGCGGTTTGTTTGTTTTGGGAAGTGAGCGACATGATTCTCGTCGTATCGACAACCAGCTTCGTGGTCGTGCAGGGCGACAAGGTGACCCAGGAGAAACGCAGTTTTTTGTTTCTCTCGATGATGACCTTGCTCGAATTTTTGGAGGTGACCGTCTCAAATCAATGATTGGGCGTTTGAATCTACCGGAAGATGAACCTATATCAAACAAGTTTATTTCTCGTTCTGTGGAATCTGCACAAAAAAAAGTCGAAGGGTTTCAGTTTGATGGTAGAAAATCAACCTTGGAATATGACAATGTGTTAAACACGCAGAGAAATACTATTTATACTCGAAGAAGAACTGTGTTACTTTCGCCAAACGAAGAGGTTGAGGCGTATGTGAAAACATTAGGGTTTACAGATTCTGAATATGATACATTCTGTATTCAGAAAATACAGGAGTTGGGAGCTGATATTTTTTGGGATACGGTACGAAGAATTGTTTTGCATGTTACCGATACTTTATGGATGCAACACTTGGATTCCATGGCGCATCTTAAAAACTCTGTAAACTTACGTTCATATGGACAAAGAGACCCTATTATTGAATACAAGCGTGAAGGCTTGCAAATGTTTAAAACAATGGAGCTTGAAGCTGTGAATCAGATAAAGGGGTTCATCACTACAATTCGTCCTGAAGAAGCTTCTAGTGCACCAACAGAGCCTGTGTTATCTCGAGCACAAGCTCAATCTTTCAAGATAAACATGTCTTCAAACAACAACACTCAATCCTTTCAAAAATTCTCAGACAAAGAATACGGAAGAAACGACAAGGTGATACTTGTAAAAGGAGGGGAGGAGAAAGAGATAAAGTTTAAAAAAGCACAAGAATACCTCGACGATGGTTGGGTTATAAATAAATAGAAAAACGAAGCCCTCAGGGCTTCGTTTTTTAAATTTGATATCTATCTGCATCATTTATTTTTATCTTAGACAATACCGGATTTTGAATGTTTTCAGCAACATTTTGAATAGTTGCATCTGGTACGATGTCTGTAATAAAATCACAAACAGTATGTATGTTTTGTTTGTGAAATACCGCAAATCGAACTACATTTTCTTTGTCTGAGGCATTTTCCGTTAAAAGATTGATAGATTTTTGTAAGCCAAATTTACGAATTCGACCTCTAAGCATTACGCCATGTATGGGTGATGGTGAGGTTATTTCATAAATATCCCAATAAAGTACAGTTTCTTTCATAAACATTATTATACCATAAGCAGTTAAGAAAAAACCCCTATAAATAAGGGCTTTTTTCTATTGATATTGTGGGTAATATATTGTTTTTTGCAGTATTAGTCATAAAAGAATTTTTTGGCAAGGCTTGTAAAAACCCTTGTAAATAAACCCCTTGAGGTTTTCTGGTTCTACCAAACACAAAATTAGCGACTTTTTTATTAAAAAATACTCAAAAAGACCATATTATAAGGCTTTTTAGGGTATTTTACTTGCACGTTTTTGGGCATATTGACAGTTTTGGTGTCTCTTTGCTATAATGACGGAAGTCAAAAGGACTCCCGCGAGGGGGTCTTTTTCTTTTGGTCTTTAATAAAAGTTATGACTGTATTTCTTTTCCTGTGTCGTTTGGGTGTAAACAACTATTCCTAAACGACGCCGGAAAGGCGTGTGTTGTTTATTCCTCTGTATGTATACGGTGGAATATTACGTTTTGGAGTTGAGGGAGCGAAACCCTTGTCTATGAATATATTTTACAAATATACACATTTCATAAAAAATAATCTTAATTCATTTATTGCACTACCTCTTATTGTTTCAAGTTTAACCGGATTTAATATAAATCTTTCTGAAGTTAAACAAACATTAACATCTGTTGAAATGGCGGGTGTCGAAACAAGGCAGGTTGCAATAGCCTCAACCGAGGCCAAAAAAATTGACGCATATTTCCGTGACAGGTCTATGCCCCTTGCTGGAGCTGGAGAGGTGTTTGTGCGTGAAGCACGAAAAAATAACATTGATCCGTTTCTTGTAGCGGCCATTGCTGTACGAGAGTCGTCAGGTGGAAAAAATTCTTGTCAAAGTGTTCCTAATTCATTTCTTGGATGGGGAAGTTGTCGAATTGGATTTGATTCAACCGAACAAGCTATCGAACTAGTTTCGTGGAATCTTGGAGGGAACAATCCAAACACTGCACACTTTTACGCAGGGAAAAACACAAAAGCAATTCTTCAAACATATAACCCACCATCAATTGTTGCGGAATACGCATATGAGGTGATGGATATTATGGAAAGAATGAGAAATTATGAAATATAACAAAAAGCACTCTTTGTGAGTGCTTTTTGTTATGGGAATAAAAAAGGACCGCGCATGCGGTCCTTTTTGAGCTATTGAGTCAAATTTTCGTTGGCTTGTAGGAGTTCTAGGCCAATTGACGCATTGCCTGCCCCATAGTTACGGAGTGTTATTATGTAGAGATCTTCCTCATCTTTCTCAGTGTGTTTACGTGCCTCTTCTTGGAATTCTTGTTCTTTAATAATGTGTTTTAGGCGTGTTACGATCGAGAAAAATAAGGCACGGGCTCGTTTGAGTTTGCGTGGATGCCGATATGCGTATTTTTGAAAAATTTCATCAATAGCATTCTCCATACATATCTTTGCCCATCGTGAAGGTAATTGTGTGCCATATTGAAATTCCATGGCAAGTTTTTTACATTCATACAACGTAAAGACTTCTTGTGCTTTGTCTCTTAGGTGTTTCCAAACTTGTGGAGTTTTTTTTATTTCTTTTTCAAGATCTTCAGGTGAGTCTTGAAAAGTCTGGAGTCGTTTGTTTGTTGCGGTGATAAATTCACCCCAGCCTTTTTTCCTTGAAATATCATCATAGTGTATTTCAAGTTCGCCGACATATTGTCTCAATATGTATTCTATCTTCATGGTACTATTTTTAGTTTACTTATGATATATCACATTTTTTCTTATTATTCAAGTTTCTTCACTTTATCAACTACAATACTTTTTTCTCCGTTACGAATAGTAATCTTTCCTCGAACAGCAATAAGCGCTCCTGCGTCACATAGTTTTTTATTTTCTCCATACAGATCGGGAAAAAACACACATTCGATAATGCCTGTATGATCTCCAATTTTCACAAAAGCCATCTGTTGATTTTTTTTGGTGATAATAACTCTTGATTCTTCAACAAGGCAACCAAGCACAATTTCTTGCTTGTCTCTTCCGAGTTCGAGTATTTTTTCAACCGTAACTCCATTTTGTTTTATTTTTTCTTGATATTCATCAAGAGGATGCCCTGAAATGTATACACCCAAAAGTTCCTTTTCCCAAATCAGTTTTTGTTTTTTTGTTAAGGGTTCTGTTTTTTCCAAACTAAAACTTGGTAGTTCTGACTGGTCAAGCGAGGCAAAGAGGGATGTTTGGTTTGCATTTTTCTGGTTAATTTGTCTGTTGTAGTCAAGGAGTGATTCGGTGTTGTGTAAAATCGTCGCTCTGTCTATTTTGAAACAATCAAGCGCTCCCGCTTTGGTAAGAGCTTCCACCGCCTTTTTTGTCATGCCTTTGTGGTTGACACGTTCAAAAAAGTTTTCAAGGGAAGTAAATTCACCATGCTTGTTTCTCTCTTCAATAATTGCATCTGAAATATCATATCCAAGATGTTTTATAGTGTAGAGTCCAAATAAAATACTTCGTGAGCCTATTTCTCCTACAATAGTAAAACCTCCAAAACTAGCATTTATGTTTGGGGGAAGAACTTCAATATCCATGTTGTTACATTCACGAATAATTTGTGAAATCTTGTCGGTGTCTCCTGATTCAGCGGTAAGAATCGCTGTCATATACTCCACAGGAAAGTTTGCCTTCATGTAGGCTGTTTGGTAGGCAACTCTTCCATACGACGCCGCATGAGCTTTGTTGAAACCATAGGCTGCAAAAGGCTCAATGAGTGTCCAGAGTTCTCGAATCTTTGCGTCAACCATGCCGTGTTCAGCTAGACCCTTGAAAAGTTTTTGTTTTTGTTCTTCCATCAGTTCTGGGATTTTTTTACCCATCGCCTTTCGAAGTTTGTCTGCCTCGAGCCACGAATAACCTGCAAGTTCTATCGCAATCATCATGACGTCATCTTGATAGGTAATAACACCAAAAGACTGATCAAGAATACTCTTCATTCTTTCATCAAGATATGAAATAAGGTGAGAGTTGTACTTTCGTTTAATATATTCAGGAATCATTTCCATGGGGCCGGGTCGATACAGGGCAACCATAGCATTGATGTCGTGAATGGTTGTTGGTTTTAGTTCCTTGAGCCACTTAGTCATCCCTGAGCCGTTAAGCTGAAAGAGTCCGATGGTCTTTCCTTCGGCTAACAGTTTAAATGTTTTTGCATCGTTGAGTGGAATATCTTCAATATCGACATCAACATTTTGAAGTTTTTTTACTAAACGAACAGCGTCTCCAAGGATTGCAAGGTTTCTAATACCAAGAAAGTCAAATTTAATAAGACCTGCATCTTCAACGCCGTGCATGTCGTATTGAGTAATTATTTTTCCAGTTTTGCGGTCTTTTTGTGTTGGTACAAAATCCTCAAGAAGAGTCGGTGATATCACCACACCTGCCGCATGAACAGAAACATGTCTTACGTTTCCTTCTATTCCTCGAGCATAGTCAAGAATTTCTCGTACATCACGCTCGTTTTCATAACTTTCCGAAAGTTCTGGAATCATCTCAAGCGCTCGGTTGATTGTCATGGGAAAGCCTTGCGACCCCATTGGTATCATTTTCGAAATCTTATCTCCAACTGAATAGGGGTATCCCAAAGCTCGCGCTACGTCACGTACCGAACCTCTCGCCGCCATCGTACCAAAGGTACCAATTTGGGCAACTTTTTCATTTCCGTATTTTTGACGAGCATACATAAGCATCTCATCTCGGCGATTGTCGGCAAAGTCCATGTCGATGTCAGGCGCTGAAGGTCTTTCAGGGTTGAGAAATCGTTCAAAGGGAAGTTTGTAATCAAGTGGGTTTACATTAGTAATACCAATCAGAAATGTCACAAGAGAACCCGCAACAGACCCTCGAATGGTTGTTACAATGTTGTGTTCACGTGCATATCGAAGCAGGTCTCCCACAATCAAAAAATACACAGAAAAATTCTTGAATTGAATAACTTCAAGTTCGTACTCGATTCTTTTTTTGACAACTTCCGTAACCTCAATGTTTTTGTCTAAGGCTCCTTGGTATGCAAGTTCTCGTAACTTTTCATCAGCGCTTATTCCTCCCTCGATTTCAAATTGTGGAAAGGTCCATGTTCCAAGTTCTAGGGTGATGTTGCACTGGTTTGCGATAGCGACGGTGTTTTCCAGAGCTTCTGGATAATCTTTAAAATCTTCCCATGCTTGTTCAGGGCTTTTCAGAGAGTAGTCTCCTTGTTTAAAGTTAATAGAAACACGCTCTTTTTCGTGTTTAGAAGAAATATCAAGGAGTGTGTTGTGGATGTCTTTGTCTTGGATGTGTATGTAGTGACTGTTGTACGTTGCAACAAGTGGAACATCAAGCTCTTGTGCGAGTTTGACCAAGGTTTCTCGTCTTTGCACATCTTTCTCATCTTCTTTATGAAAAGTGATAGCGATATACAAATTTTCTTGGTAGATTTTCTTGTATGTTGTAATCCACTCTTTTGCCTCGTCTTCTTTTTCATTTTCGACAAGATGTGCGAGCTCACTAAACTGTGTACCTGCTAATACAAAATAGTCATTGGGTTTTTCAAACAAAGTGTCTTTGTGTATTCGTGGACGATAGTCGAGCCCATCAACATTTGCCACAGTGGTGAAATGAATAAGATTTTTGTATCCAGATTCATTTTTTGCAAGAAGAACTAAGTGAAATGTTTTGTTGTCTATAGAGTCTTCTGGTTCTAGGTGGCTTTGTGACGCGATAAAAGCCTCTAACCCAATGATGGGTTTCAGGTCATATTTTTCACAAGTTTTATATAAATCTATTGCGTGGTGGAGGTTGCCGTAGTCTGTGATTGCAAGGTGTGTCATTTCATACGCTTTTGTTTTCTCGGCAAGTGCTTTTATTTTAGGCAAGGCTTCCAAGAGAGAGTAGTGTGAGTGTGTATGGAGATGTATGAATGGTTTTTTCATGACTCACGATATTATACCACTTCTTTGTGGTAGTATGTATTGCATGAAATACCAATATATTGTCGGAATAGATGAGGTAGGGAGAGGTCCTGTTGCGGGTCCGGTATATGTGTGCGGTGTTTTGATTGAGTGTGAACTACTTGATGAAATCGTTTCTGGATCACAAGACCCTTTGCGTGATTCTAAAAAACTCACCGAAAAGATGCGTCTGCGTTGGTTTGAGTACTTGAAAAAACTCAAACAAGAAAAAAAGATTTCGTACCACATCGCTTCTTTGCCCGCTCGTGTGGTTGATGCCTATGGTATCAATCCATCAATACAAACATGTATTGATGGTATGTTAAAAAAACTTATTCCAGAAACAATACGAGACAAAACATTGGTAATGCTCGACGGCGGTTTGTCCGCACCCGTTGCCTATCCTCAGGAGACACAGATACGAGGGGATGAAAATATTCCAAGTATAGGGCTTGCTTCTATTATCGCAAAGGTTTCTCGGGATGAATATATGACCCGTCTCAACTCTAGCTATCCGCAGTATGAGTTTACTAACCACAAAGGGTATGGAACAAAAAAACACATGGAATTGATACAAAAATACGGACCCTGCGAAGAGCATAGACTGTCTTTTCTTAAGAAAATTCTGAATACATAGCTATTGACTTTTTTGTGTATTTATGTAATAATATATTAAACCTTTAAAATATCACAGTCATGAAAAAGTTCATTATAGCTCCCATTGTTTTAGCTGTTGTTTTTCTCTCGTCTTGTGCGGGTGGTAAACAAGTCAAGGCTACATCATCTGCATTGACTCCGGTCACGCAAGACACCTTGGTGTCTTTGGGTTTTACACCTAAAAACATTAAAGGGACCCTCTATGTTTCTTTGTCTTCTGACCTCAAAGGTCAGCGTCAAAATGTTGACGGAGACGGTGTAGAGACTTCCGTGGTAGACGGGGTTGTTCAGGTTCGACGTAAGCCAAATCTGACAATCAAATCCTCGTCTCTAGGAGAGGTTATTTCCTGGGATAAGGATTCTGGAAGTATCACAGTGGTATTCCAGGACGAGGAAGATCTCAATCTTCTCTACCAAGTGCAGTTTATATTCAATAATGAAGATAAACTGTTTCGCCCTCAAGTTGCCGATCAACGCAACGTTCAAGGGGACGTTGTCTATGTCAAGCTTGGAGGCTCTTGGTTCTCATTTGAACGTGAGGTGTGGGAGACTACTTTTTTGAATTTCCGTCTGGAAGAAATTCCAGGTGAGAAAGACAGGGAGACCGGTGACCGCAAGGTTGTCGGTGAAAAGAAACTGTAAAAAAGTGAGTAACAGACCGAATGCATTTGCGTTCGGTCTTTTTTTGTTTTAGTCTACAGATATGAAAAAAAGTTTAGATACACTTACAAGTCTCCCGTCTTTTGTCCTAGTAGACAAACCACTTGGTATTTCATCCTTTGAT
>SKGB01000014.1 GCA_007117675.1 Candidatus Nomurabacteria bacterium
AAAAGATACATGGATACTTCAAAAGTGAATAACTGTTGTGATATACTCAAAATAATATATGAATAAAAAAATATATAAATCAGCAATACGTTGGAAAGATGAATATTGTGATATTTTACATTGTGAGGTGAAAGACTTTTCAGACATACCTCACGAGTGTGTTAAAAAGATTCACGGTGTGTGTTTTAACGATGGAAAAATGCTGGTTGTATATCATGAAAAATGGAATGTGTGGGGTATTCCTGGTGGTACAAAAGAGGGGGATGAGAGCGCAATAAAAACTTTAGAACGAGAAATATACGAAGAATCTGCTTGCAGGCTAGTAAATGCGCACCCTTTTGCTTATCAAGAGGTCACACATAGCGATGGAAGTAGTTACTATTCTCTTTTGTATCATTGTGAGGTTGAAGCTGACGGAGATTTTGAAAAAGATATTGCAGGGAGTATTACTAAAATATCTTGGATACAACCTGAAACATATGAAGAATATCTTGAAGAAAAAACTTTTAGAAGGGTGGTGGTTCAGAGTGCGCTTGATTTTCGAGGTACGTTAGGGTTGTAGTTTATTACATGAAAAAAACTTTTAGCACAAAAGGAGAGGTGAAAATATTTCCCTTAAAACAGGGTTGGGTTTATTTGCTTATCAAGCAAACCTATGCGGATTTTCCTATTACAAAACCAAAATGGGGTCTCATACCCGCAACTATAACTATTGGAAAAACAACATGGGAGAAATCTTTGTTACCACTCGGTGATGGAACTTTATTTATTGCTTTGAACAAAAAAGTGAGAGATGCAGAGGATATAAGGGTTGGTGATGTGGTGACTGCAAAGTTTTCCTTAAGGTAGTTTTAAAGTTTTTATTTTTATAAATCATGTTAAAATTATCATATAGGTAGTCATATTTTTTATCAAAATAATTTTTAATATCATTTATTTATGAATTTAAAAACTTTACCATTTTTTTCTTTAATAAAAGTAAAAAATGCAATTGTATTTTTTATTGTGTTTAGTGTTTTCTTTTTACTGTTTGGTGCAACATCGGCTTTTGCTATAGAACTTACCATTGGTGGTGATTTCTCTGTCCAAAACAGAAATTATAATGGGGATGTAAACATGATGATTGAACAGAATAATTTAACACTTGTTGGTGTTGAAGGTGAAGATGTTGTTTCAATACTTCTTGCTACGGCCGAGCTTGAAGACAAAAATGTAGGAGAAGATAAGGTGGTCTCAATTACTAATGTGATACTTGTAGGTGAGGATGCTGGTAAATATACTGTTTCTTATCTTAATGCTCCAACAACAACAGTGACCATCTCTCAAGCTCTTGTGTCTGTAAGTGCTGATAATAAAACTAAAATACAAGGGAATGTTGATCCTGAGTTTACATTCCAAATTATAACTGGGGGGCTTTTAGGGGGTGACACCTTTACGGGTCAGTTGTCTCGAGACCCTGGGAATGGTGTAGGTACTTATAATATTACACGAGGTACTTTGTCTGTTGATGATGGAAATAATGGTGATAACTATAATTTTATTTTTCAAACAGGCACTCTTACTATAAATAGAAGACCAAGCTCTCAATCTCGTTCTGTGAGCACTTCTGTGATTTCACGTTTTGAAAATCTTGTAAATATTGGCAACACTCAAACCGCGCAGAATTTAAAAAATCAGTGGGCTCATTTATTTGATGATGTAAGTTCGGAAGAGGTTAGTGTTGTTTTTAGTGAGCGAGCTCAAACTCAAGGAGATTTCGAAGTGAGAGATTTAAAAATAAATATGACAGGGTTTGATGTGAGGAATTTACAAATACTTCTTAATAAAAACAATTTTATTGTTGCGAATTCAGGGGCAGGTTCCCCTGGAAATGAAACAAGTTTTTTTGGTCCAGCAACTCAACGTGCATTACAAAACTATCAACAGGCGCATAATATTTCTCCAGCATCAGGTTATTTTGGACAGATTACGAGAGGTCACATGAAGTCTATTGGTCTTGATGGTTTGTGGTGGTAATGAAAGATCAGAAGATGCTTGGAAAGCATTTTATCAATTGTGGTTTAAGAATTTTAGATGTATGATATAATTTTTATATGGAATTTCAACCAAAACCAAAACAAGAAAAAACAGAAGAAGAAATTATTGATAAAATGTATCAAGATGTGCGTCCTCCTAACGGGTATGTGCCAAAAACTCAAGAGGAGTTACAAGCTGTGTGGGATGCAAAAAAAGCACAAGAATCTGAAAAATTTAGACCTGAAAATGTTCATCAAACTGAAATGTTTGACGGTAAAGATGTGTAATTACATCAAGGTAATATTATAGTTTCTGTTTTTATTTGATATAAGTTTGTGTCACTTGTTTAAATACGCTTGTGCATATAAAAAACCTCTTATAATTGAGGTTTTTTATATGTGGTATACTATATATCTAAAGTAGTATTTGTAATATATTATTAGATTTAATCTTATGGTAAGTATGAATAAAAATATCGTTGTAAGTGTGTTTTTCTCAATATTTTTTTCATTTGTCTTTTCTTCTTTTTTTGTTACTCAATTTGTAAATAAGTCTCAAGAAACACACATCGCACAAGGTGTTGATAGTGTAAGTCAGGGAGAGCTTGATGTGGTTTCGGCTGTTGCGTTAGCAAATAATGCTGTTGTTTCTATTGTTGCAACTAAGGACGTTCCCATACTAGAAAGATTTTACGAAGAAATATCTCCTTTTTGGGGATTTGGTTTTTCTGTTCCACGTCTTAGAGAGAATGGTACTGAAAATAGAGAGGTTGGTAGCGGTAGTGGTTTTGTTGTGAGTTCCGAGGGCTTGATTGTAACAAATAGACATGTTGTAAGTGATGAAGGTGCTTCCTATACTGTGTTTTTTAACGACGGCACATCTTTGTCTGCTAATGTTATTGCACGTGATCCAAATTTTGATATTGCTATTATGAGAATTGAAAATAGTGAAAACAAACAATATCCTTTTTTGACTTTTGGAGATTCTGAATCTCTGCAACTTGGTCAAACTGTTATAGCTATAGGTAATGCTCTTGGTCGCTTCAATAATTCCGTCTCTGTTGGTGTTGTTTCTGGATTATCTCGCTCTATTGTTGCTGGTGACGGGCGTGGAAATGCTGAGTTTTTGGAAGAGGTTATTCAAACCGATGCTGCTATTAATCCTGGTAATTCTGGTGGGCCGCTGCTTGATTCTCAAGGAATGGTAATAGGTGTGAATGTCGCGATTGCTCAAGGTTCTGGAAATATTAGTTTTGCACTCCCTGCTCACATAGTGCAGTCTATTGTTCAATCAGTTGAGGAATATGGAGAGATTGTGAGGCCGTTTCTGGGTGTTAGATATACTCCTGTAACTTCCTACATAGCAGAAGTTAAAGACCTTCCTTTTGTTAGGGGGGTAATAATTATTGCGGGTGAAGGTGGGGATTCTCTTGCTGTAATGCCTGGTTCACCAGCTGACCGTGCTGGTTTGCAAGAAGATGATGTTATTTTGAAAATTAATGACAAAGATATTGACTCATCTCGATCTTTTGCTTCCATGTTACGATCCTTCAGCCCTGGCGAGACTATATCGCTTACAATATTTTCCCAAGGTGAAGAAAAAGTTGTTTCCGTTGAGCTTGATCGTTTTGATATTTAACAGGTGTAAAAAGCTAGCTTGCTATCACTTTTTTCTTGTTTATAATGTTTCTCTATGAATAAACAACAGCTAAATTTTAATCCTGGATTTATTGTGAATGATAAATATGAGATTCTTGATGAAATAGGTCGGGGTTATGAAGGTTGTGTTTTTTTTTTTTTTTTTATACATACTAATATTGAGAGAACTATTAAATTTTTCTTTCCTCAAAAAAATAAAAAAAATAAAACAATTCATTCTGTTGCAAAAAAACTACACGCACTAAGGTCCTCTCGTTTATTGATACAATATCACACAGTTGATTATTTTGTATTAAAAGATGGCACTCCCGTTTCTTTTCTGGTTTCTGAATTTACTCAAGGTTTAATGCTCTCTGATTTTATAAAAGATCATAGCGGTCAACGTCTTCATTATTACATGGCTATACATCTTTTGTATTCACTCGTTAAAGGTATTGAAGAAGTTCATCGTTTGGGAGAGTATCATGCGGATATACATTCTGAAAATATTATGATAGAGAGGGTTGGTCTTTCTTTTCAGTTAAAACTTCTTGATCCATTTCATTGGGTGGGCGCCACTCGTCGCGACGGACAAAAAGATGATATTGTAAATGTTATCGAGGTTTTTTATGAAATGATTGGTGGTCATAAGCATTATTATAAGCAGCCAAAGTTTATTAAAGACATTTGTTGCGGTATGAAAAAACCTCTTATTTTAAAGAAATTTAAAACCATTACTCGTTTAAGAGTTCATATCGAAAATATGTCTTGGTAGATTGTGAATTACCTCTTGCTTTCTTTTTATGGCTGTATATAATTCAAGCAATTCATATCTCACTGGGATATGAAGCTGATTAATTTTTTATTATTAAACTCTCGTGAAAACGAGTAACACATATATCGATATGTCAGCAAAACAAATCATGTTTTTTTTATCAAATAGTATACTACTGGGTGTATTAAGAAAACCTCAGTTTGTAACAGCTTTGCACTTTTTTTCATACGATGATCTTCTTGAGGATGACTACTTCGGAGATGCCTTTCTTGAAGATGATGAAGATGAAGATGACGACGAAGATGATACCGATCAAAATTGGTTTGATAACGAAGACGAGTGGGATAACTATTAATAAAAACTCTCGAAAGAGAGTTTTTATTAATAGGGGATATACACTATCTCTACTTTATTTTATAAGTAATTTGCAATAAGTGTATTAATGAAAAAGAGTAAATATTCTGATATACTAGATTTTGTTTATGATTAAAAAAACTCAAAAATATATTATTTTATTCTGGATGCTTATTTCAGTAACCGCCCCTGTGTTTGGTCAGGGTTCTATTGATGGTGTTGAAAATATACCAGAAGAATCTGAATTGTCCGTCTCAACAGTTCGAGCGAGAGTAGAATCCATAATAGATGTTCGTGAATCAGGTGTTGTGTTTGCGACTGGGCAACCTATTGTTTTGCAAGAAATAGAAGCTCGTGTTTTAAATGGTCGGTTTCAAGGGCAAATAATAACCCTTGATCAAGACTACTTGGGTATGAAAGTTGGAGACACCTTTCTTGCAGAGGAGTTTGTGGTCGATGGTGTTCCTGAATACCGTCTTTTGGATTTTGATAGACGGGTTGGTTTGTCATGGATACTTCTTGCTTTCATTGTTATGGTGCTTGTGTTTGCAAAGTGGCAGGGTCTTCGCTCTTTGATTAGTTTGGCTGGTTCTATTTTAATTATTGTATATGTGCTTGTTCCTTTGCTTCTAAGTGGTGCGCCGCCAATACTTACCAGTGTTTCTCTTGCTGTTCTTATTCTTGCGGTGGCTATATTTTTTACCCATGGTTTTAATAGACGTTCTTTGATTGCTTTTTCTGGAACCGTTGTGACTGTTATGATTACTGGTCTTTTGGCTGCGTGGGTGGTGAATGGGACACACCTGACAGGGTTTTCTGATCATTCTGCAACCTATCTTGACTTAAACACAGGTGGACAACTTGATTTTGTTGGTTTACTTTTGGCGGGGATTATTGTCGGAGTGCTTGGGGTCCTTGATGATATTGCTATCACACAGGTTGCTGTTGTGAGAGAGCTTTATGGGGCAAACAAGAGCCTTACTCGATGGGATGTGTTTCGTCGTGCGATTCGTGTAGGAAAAGAGCATGTCGCAGCCTTGGTGAACACGCTGGTTTTGGCTTATGTGGGTGTTGCGATGCCTCTTATGTTGTATGTGTCTACTTTAGGGGTTACAGATGTTCAGCTTCTTTTAAATAGTGAGGTTTTTGCAACAGAGATTGTGCGAACCATTATTGGAAGCATTGGACTTATCCTGTCTGTACCTCTCACCACTCTTGCGGCTGCTATTTTCTTGGAGAAATACAAAGGGTTACCGCCTTCTCCTGAGGAGGTTGCAGGAAGTTGTGTGCATGTACATTAATAATTAATTTTTATAGTATAATATAATTTATATGGATTTATTTATAGTAAATGGTTTAGGAGTTTTGGTTTTTCTTATCAGTAGTATTGTATTTTTTGTTGGTTGGAAAAAAAAGCAATTCAATTCAGCTTTTTTTGTAAGTGGCATCACTTTAGTTTCTTATGCTTTTATGTTGCAGGTGGGTGGAACACCTTACTTACGATGGTTAGGATATATCTTTAGTTGTACTTTGTTGGTTTGGGTTATTGGTCAGTATATAGAATTGTCTAAAGAGCGTTTGCGTACTGTTATGTTTTTAACACCTCTTGTCATGCTAACTGGCGCCCTTGCTTCACTTTCATTTGGATTCTTTATGTTGTTTTGGTTTATTTTGGGTGGTTTGTTCTATGTTGCTTTACTCAGAGTGTTGCTTCAAGGTGAATCAAAATATTTCGATAAGATCAAGAAATATATTTGGTTTGGTTGGACAGTGTTCCCGGTTGTGTTTATTGTTTCTCCTGAGGGTTTTGCTTTAATACCTATGAGTATCGCTATGGGTCTGTATCTTTTACTTGATATTTATACAAAAATTATCTTCTACAAAACAATAGAAAAAACACAGAACTAGTTTTATCTGTGAGCCTCTATAAGAAAAACAAAAACCCTCGAAAAGAGGGTTTTTGTTTTTGAGCAAGATATCGGATTGGTGGCCGCGTGTCTTCCGCTTGCGGGTAGTTTTTTCTTGGAACTCCCTTGTGCTCTTGGAGCCAGATGTCGGATTCGAACCGACGACCTACCGCTTACAAGGCGGTTGCTCTACCATCTGAGCTAATCTGGCTTGATGTGACACAAACACTTTCATGTATTGTGTCACATATATGTATATAATTGTATTTATTTACTCCACAGTGTCAACCTATTTTTTCCCTTGAATTTTCTTTCGTATTCGTCGCGCAGTTCTGTAAATACGTATACCAACAAAATATACAATATTATGCAGAAAGTCTTGCGCTTTCTTGATAAATTTTGGCAAGGGAACACTTCGGCTTTCTTGATTTTTATCTTCAAGACGAAGTACATCAACTTGGTATATGATAATTCCTGCGACGATTAGTCCGGAAAATAATAAGGTGAGATAGGGAAACATGTTTAGATTTTTTGAGAAATAAACGTAACAAGGTTTGCTCCTTTTTCAGAAAGAAGTTGACCAATTGTTTTTGAAGGGTCTTTGATAAAGGACTGTTCCATAAGAGTTTGTTCTTTGAAATAAGAATCAATCTTACCTTGAAGAATTTTTTCTTGAATATCAGCTGGTTTTGAAGTATCTACTTCTCCTGCAAAAGTTTCTTTTGCTTTTGCAACTGTTTCTTCTGGAATGTCATCTTTGGCAACATATGATGGGTTCATTGCGCTGATATGCATTGCAATATCTTTTGCAAGTACTTCGTCTGAACCGTCGAGACACGCAACAACTCCAATAGATCCATTGTGTACGTATGCTCCACATACAGGCGCTTCTACAACTTCAACAGTTCCTAGTTGGATGTTTTCTCCAATTTTTTGAATCACAGGACTAATAACATCTCCTGATTTTTCTAGAGTTGCTTCTTTTCCATGTTCAAGTGCGTGTGTTGCAAGAGTGTCGGCAAGAGCAATAAAGTCTTCGTTTTTGGCAACAAAGTCTGTTTCGCAGAGAAGAGTTATCATGGCAGTTTTTCCATTGCCTGTTTGTACCGCAACACGTCCTGTAGAAGTCTCTCGGTCTGCTTTCTTGGCTGCCACATCAGATGATTTTTTCTTGAGAAGCATCATAGCTTTTTCCATGTCTCCATCTGCTTCTTCAAGTGCTTTTTTACATTGCATCACAGAAAGACCTGTTGCGTCTCTCATTTGTTTAATTAATTCAATAGACATAATTTAAATGAACATTAGGGTGATAAATAACATTAACCAAAAACTATGCGTCGTTGTATGTTGAAGCGATAGCTTTGATGAAATATTCGATACTTGCGCGTGCGCTGTCATTTGCAGGGATTGGGAATTGAACTGATTCAATATTACAATCTGAATTTGCAATTGCGATTACTGGAATACCAAGCTGATTTGCTTCTGTAATACAAATATCTTCTTTCTTTGGGTCAACAACAACAAGTGCGGCTGGTTTTTCTGTCATGTTTGTTATTCCACCAAAGTATCGGTCAAGCTTTGCCATAAGTCTTTCAAGACCAAGACGCTCTTTCTTTGTGTATTTTGCAAGGTCTCCGCTTTCTTTTTCTTTTTGAAGTGTTTGTAGTTTGTTTGATCGTTTTTGGATCTCTTTGAAGTTTGTAAGAGTTCCCCCAATCCAACGGTCTATTACAAAGGGGTTGCTACTTGCCACTGCTTCGTTTTGAACTATTGTTTTTGCTTCTGGTTTAGTTCCAACAAAAAGAATTTGTTTTTTGTCAGTAGCTACTTTTTTTACAAAAGCTAAAACCTTGTCAAACTCTTGGGTTGTTTTTGTAAGGTCGAATATGTCTCCACGATTTTTTGTGGTGAAAATATACGGCTTCATTGATGGGTGTCGTCGAGATTTTGAGTAGCCGTAGTGTACTCCTCGTTCCATCAAATCTTTTATTAATTGTTCGTTTTCCATAAAAATGAAATAATACATTTAATCAAAATACATAAAAACCTGAATTGAAATTATAATATATTTCAAAGTAAGTATGGTTTTTATTATTCTGTGTGTCTGCACAAGAGATAGGACTTATAAATAGTGGCTTTTGGCTCTGTGTAGAAACAAAAGTCACAACATCTCTCGTTTAATCCGGTTCGACTCTGCATTTTGCAGAACGGACATCTTGGCCATGCAAGATTTGTCAGACATGTGATACTGTACTACAAATTTTCTTTTTTTTCAAGTATTATACGTCCAATTGTCAATTTTGACCGAAACCTTATAAAAAGGTACTATAAACCTATTAAAAGTCTAATTTTCAAGCAGTATGCGACAATCACAGCTTTTCACAAAAACACGCAAGGAAGCACCGTCAG